>CAYVQQ010000088.1:0-3873 GCA_964453085.1 uncultured Mycobacterium sp. | reverse complement strand
GGTGCCGGTCACCCAATCCGGGCCGCGCATGACAATCGAATCGGCCGCCGCCGCTGGCAGGCAGCTGACCATCCGGTGCCGTACCCGCTGTAGCCGCTCCCCGACATCCGCTTCCGAGGTGCCGACGACGACGTTGAAATTGGCTGATGGGACGATGGCGTCGAAGTCGGTACCCACGTCCCGACAATGCTGAGCGAGCACCCCGAGTTTGCGGGCGAACGTCACCTCCGGCTCAGGTACGTCCGTTCCGGCCCCGGCGACAGCGGCGCGGCCGGAGATGTCGAAGTTGCTGTACTGCGCATATTTCGCCGTTATCCGCAGGGTCACTTTCTCACCGCCGCCCGCGATCCACAGCGGAATACCATTAGCTTGCAACGGTCTTGGCTCAACGATCGCGCCGTCGACCTGGTAGTGCTTGCCCGCGAAGCGGACAACACCGTCGCGCCACGCGGCACGCATGATCTGCACACCCTCATCGAGACGCCCCAGGCGCACGCTCGCCGACGGAAAACCGTAACCGTATGCGCGCCATTCATGCTCGTACCAACCGGCACCGATCCCCATCTGGACCCGGCCACCCGAGATGACATCGGCGGTGACGGCCACCTTGGCCAGATAAACCGGGTTGCGGTATCCCATCGATGTGCACATCTGCCCGAGCTTGACCCGCGTCGTACTCGCGGCGAGTGCCGCCATCAGCGACCACGCCTCGTGGGTAGCCTCACCGGTGGGTACCGGCACGGTGTGGAAATGGTCATAAACCCACACCGAGTCCCACATGCTCGCGTCGGCGTAGATCGCCAGATCGCGCATCACCGTCCAGTGCTTGTCAGGCGCTATGCCCACCAAATCCAGCCGCCAACCCTGGGGGATGAACAATCCGAACTGCATACTGGAAATCCTAGCCAGTTCCGTCGGTCACCAAGGTAGGTAGCGGCTTTGGATCGATCTCTACATCCCGTCGCGTCCAGCTATTGATGCAGGTGAGGCCGACGGATTCGGCACTGCACACCACTCCCGGGCCATGGAGGTAACTGAGCTCACCGCCGTCGCGCTGACCGCAGCGTTGGTGTGAAAGAACGCGCGTACGTCCGAGATTCCGTTCAACAGGGATGCGGAGGCGGGCTATCATCCTGCACGATAACGTCAGCCGCGGTGACGTCGACGTCGGGCACCGGCGTGGGTATCGCGACAAGGGCAGGGGCGCTAGCCACCGATTGCTGTGTGGCAGCGGCCGGATCGATCGACGTCGTTTTCAGGTAGGTTCGAATGCTGATGGGCGCTACGGCACAGTGTCAGAAAGTAGAGGCCTGGAGGCGTCCTGCCCAAGACGGGAGGGCAACGTCCGGTAGCACTCGCGGTTTGCCCGGCGTTCCGTTTGCTGAACACGTGGGACGATCCGCCATACCCGGTATCTACAATTCGTCTACACCGGTTCCATGGCAGCAGAAACCACAACCGTCCGAGTCCGCCGTCCCGATTCTGAGCGGCTGCATTCTCTAGCCAAGGCTCATCAAAACGCCGTCGTCGACGTCGTGCACGGAGCCATCGACGCCGTGGAGAGGCAGGAGTTCCTGCGCGGGCCCAACGGGGACTACCAGCGCCTGCGCAGCGACCCCGAACTGTGGGAGCAATACCTGGCCGAGCGTCACGAGTGGGACGCACTGGCTTGATCTGGCGGGGGGAGGTCTATCACGTCGATCTCGGCCAACCAGTGGGACACGGGCCAGGCTTTCGCCGCCCGGCGGTAGTGGTATCGGTAGACATGCTCAACAACGGACCGGGCGGTGTGGTGGTCGTCGTCCCGATCACTACCGCTGGTTATTATGGCCTGCGAAGCCACGACGCCGGGTCCTTGGCCCGGTGGTGGTTTTTCCTTCCTGGGGTTGTTTGGGGCGGTAGCCTGCTGGTCAGGGTCCCGGAAAAGTCGGTGTGTAGGTCTGCGACCTTGGCCGTTATCGCGGTGTGACCGGCGTGGCGTATGTGGCGGGTGTGACCAACGGGCTTGGATGTGGATGACCAAGCCAACCATCCGAAGCCGAGGTCACACCCGCGTGCCATCTTCTCCGACGCCACCTGCCGATGCGAACCCGACGCGCCACGAACGACTGTTGGAGGCTCTGCAGGCAGTGCCCGACCCGCGCGACCCGCGCGGGGTGCGCTACCCGTTGGCCGGGGTGCTCGCACTGGTGGTCACAGCCACCTTGGCCGGGTGCCGGTCATTTGCGGCGATCGGACAGTGGGCCGCAGAGACCGCGGTCGATAAGCTGGCCTCGTTCGGACTCACCAGCGGTCACGCCCCCGGATGAATCGACGTTGCGCAAGCTGTTCTGCTCGCCTCGACGCCGACGCCCTCGATGCAGCACTGGGGGTGTGGATGTGGACGCAAACCTTCACCGTCGAGCAGCGCCGGGTGATCGCCCTGGACGGCAAGACGATCCGCGGTGCGCGCATTCGCCCCGGCGGTAAGGCGCCGCACCTGATCGCCGCATTCGACCACGGCGCCGGAGTCGTGCTGGGACAGGTGGCCGTCGATGCGAACAGCAACGAAATACCGGCTGCCCGAACACTGTTGAGGCACTTCGATCTCAACGGTGCAGTGGTGCCACTCGATGCGATGCACACCCAGACCGACACCGCTGCCCTGATCACCGGCGCGGGTGGGGACTACGTGTTCACGGTGAAGGCGAACATGCCCACCCTGCACGCCAAGCTCAAGAAGCTGCCCTGCAAGGACATGCCCGCCACCGGCGCCACCACCGTTGAGCGTGGCCGGCGCGTCACCCGAACGATCAAGGTCGCCGACGTTCCCGCGTGGATCGACTTCCCCGGCGCAGCCCAAGTCGCCCAACTGCGCCGCACCGTCACCGACAACGCAAAGCAAAACCGTCGAGGTCGTCTACTTGATCACCTCAGCAACCCACACAGCCGCACCACCCCAGCGGCTCGCCGGCTGGGTCCAGGGCCACTGGAACATAGAAAACCCCCTTCATTGCGTGCGTGACGTCACCTTCGCCGAGGACGCGTCACAGGTACGCACCGGGCAAGCGCCACGAGTGATGGCCACCTGCCGCAACCTCGTCATCGGCATCCTCCGCATCACCGGATGGGACAACATCGCCGCCGGCCTACGCCACCACGCCAGACACCCAGACCACGCACTCAAACTGGTCCTGACCGAAGCTGACTGGAACCTTTGCGTTGGTCAGGGCGTGGAGGGGGGAAGGGGCGAGTAGTCCGTCGTCGTGGTGATTGGTTTCAGCCCGTGATCACCCGGGCGTCGTATGGGGGGCGCTCCGGGCGCGCCCCGTGCCGATCCGATATCTGGACAGGTACGCACTGCTTCATTTTCCTGAAACGACATGCCTGGCCGGGGCGGTCGGTTGGATTAACGTCGGTCACGTAGGGGTAGCCGATCAGCGTATCTTCGGCCAGGATTAAGTAAGTCTTCCCGCATGGATGCAAAGGGCAGTTGTTGATGACAATGGTGTTTGCGTCTCCGGAGGCGTTGGGGTCGGCGTCTTCTCAGGTATCCAATCTCGGTTCGGTGTTGGCTTCGGCTCATGCGCAGGCGGCGGCGGTGACGACGCAGGTTGAGGCGGCCGCCGGTGATGAGGTGTCGGCGGCGATCACGGCGCTGTTCAACGGGTTCGGGCAGGATTTTCAGGTGGCGGCGGGCCGGGCCAACATGTTTCATCAGGGCTTCGCGGAGGCGTTGAACGCGGCGTCGTTGTCGTATGCGGGCACTGAGGCCGCGGGTGCGCAGACGCTGGCCGGTGCGGGCAATAGTGCGGCAAGCAGCGTGGTGCGCGACGCGGTGGCGTTGACGCAGGGCTGGATCACCAGTCCGTTGGGGAAGGTTTTGGACCCGAT
>CAYVQQ010000087.1:0-11550 GCA_964453085.1 uncultured Mycobacterium sp. | reverse complement strand
GAGCGCCGTGGCCGAGATCGCGCCGCTGCGCGTGCAACTGATCGCCAGGACCGACTTCCTGGCCCCTCCGGACGTGCCCTGGAGCACCGACGCCGACGGGGGGTCGGCGCTGGTCGAATTCGCCGGCCGCGCCTGCTACCAGAGCTGGTCGAAGCCCAACCCGAAGACCGCGACCAACGCCGGCTACATCAAGCACATCATCGACGTCGGGCATTTCTCGGTGCTCGAGCACGCCAGCGTCTCGTTCTACATCACCGGCATCTCACGGTCCTGCACCCACGAGCTGATCCGCCATCGGCATTTCTCCTACTCGCAACTGTCTCAACGCTATGTACCGGAAGGGGATGCGCGGGTCGTCATGCCGCCGGGCATGGAAGAGGACCCCGAACTGCGGCGCCTGCTGACCGATGCCGCCGACGCCAACCGCGCCGCCTACGCCCGACTGCTGGCCGGATTGGAGGCCAAGTTCTCCGATCAGCCGAACGCGACGCTGCGGCGCAAGCAGGCGCGGCAGGCCGCTCGCGCCGTGCTGCCCAACGCCACCGAAACCCGCATCGTCGTGACCGGCAACTACCGCGCCTGGCGGCACTTCGTCGCCCAGCGGGCCAGCGAGCACGCCGACGTGGAAATCCGGCGGCTGGCCATCGAATGCCTGCGGCTGCTCGCCGGGGTCGCCCCCGCGGTCTTCGCCGACTTCGAGATTTCAACGCTGGCGGACGGCACCGAGGTCGCCACCAGTCCGCTGGCCACCGAGGCCTGAGTCGCCCGGGGGTGCGAGCGGCCCGCGCCGTCGCCGAAGCCCGTGCCAGGTAACCTGAACACCGTGAGCATGGCCGGATTCGATGCCCCCGCACGGTTGGGAACCGTGCTGACCGCAATGGTGACGCCGTTTGCAGCCGATGGCTCTCTGGACACGGCCGCCGCGGCCCGGTTGGCGAACCACCTGGTGGACGCGGGGTGCGACGGCCTGGTGGTGTCGGGAACCACCGGCGAGTCCCCGACCACGACCGATGCCGAGAAGCTCGAGTTGCTGCGCGTCGTGCTCGAGGCGGTGGGGGACCGGGCCCGTGTCGTCGCCGGGGCCGGCAGCTATGACACCGCTCACAGTATCCGGTTGGCCAGGGCGTGCGCGACCGAAGGTGCGCATGGCCTGCTGGTGGTCACGCCGTACTACTCGAAGCCGCCGCAGAGCGGGTTGATCGCGCACTTCACCGCCGTGGCCGACGCGACCGAACTCCCGATGCTGCTCTATGACATTCCCGGGCGTTCCGTCGTGCCCATCGAAGCCGACACCGTCCGTGCGCTGGCGTCGCACCCCAACATCGTCGGCGTCAAGGAGGCCAAGGGCGACCTGCACGGCGGTGGCCAGGTGATGGCCGAGACCGGGCTGGCCTACTACTCCGGCGACGACGCGCTCAACCTGCCCTGGCTGGCGATGGGCGCCACCGGTTTCATCAGTGTGATCTCCCATGTGGCGGCCGGTCAACTGCGAGAGTTGTTGTCCGCCTTCGGGTCCGGAGACATCGCCACCGCCCGCAAGATCAACGCCGGCCTCGGCCCGCTGTGCAACGCGATGGCCCGCCTGGGCGGGGTGACGATGTCCAAGGCGGGCGTGCGCCTGCTGGGCGTCGACGCCGGCGACCCCCGGCTGCCCCAGATGGCGGCAACACCCGCCCAGGTCGACGCGCTGGCGGCCGACATGCGCGCCGCCGCGGTGCTCTAGGTGAGCCGGCAGTGGAAGTAGACCTCGCCCCTCCGGGTCCTTTGGCCGCAGGCGGGTTGCGGGTCACGGCGCTGGGCGGTGTCAACGAGATCGGCCGCAACATGACCGTTTTCGAGCATCTGGGCCGGCTGCTGGTGATCGACTGCGGGGTCCTGTTCCCCAACCACGACGAGCCCGGCGTCGACCTGATCCTGCCGGACCTGCGGCACATCGAGGACAGGCTCGACGACATCGAGGCCGTGGTGCTGACCCACGCCCACGAGGACCATATCGGGGCGGTCCCGTTCCTGCTCAAGCTGCGCCCGGACATCCCGATCGTCGGGTCGCGGTTCACCCTGGCGGTGGTCGCCGCGAAGTGCCGCGAACACCGGATCAAGCCGCAGTTCGTCGAGGTCGCCGAGGGGCAACGGAGCAGCCACGGCGTTTTCGTGTGCGAATACTTCGCGGTCAACCACTCCACCCCGGACGCGCTGGCGATCGCGGTCCGCACCGGCGCGGGCACCGTCCTGCACACCGGCGACATCAAGCTCGACCAGGTTCCCCTGGACGGCCGCCCGACCGACCTGCCGGGCATGTCGCGGCTGGGCTCGCGGTTCGACGGAGCCGGCGTGGACCTGCTGTTGTGCGATTCGACCAACGCCGACCACCCCGGCGTGGGGCCCTCCGAAAACGAGGTCGGCCCCACCCTGCACCGGCTGATCCGGGGCGCCGACGGCCGGGTCATCGTGGCGTGCTTCGCCTCCAACGTCGACCGCGTGCAACAGATCATCGACGCAGCGGTCGCGCTGGGCCGGCGGGTGTCGTTCGTCGGGCGGTCGATGGTGCGCAACATGGGCATCGCCCGTGACCTCGGCTTCCTGCGGGTGGCCGATTCGGACGTGGTCGACATCGGCGTCGCCGAGACGATGCCGCCCGAGCGGGTGGTGCTGATCACCACCGGCACCCAGGGCGAGCCGATGTCGGCGTTGACGCGAATGGCGCGCGGCGAACATCGCAGCATCACGCTGACCGCAGGCGACCTCGTCATCCTGGCGTCGTCGCTGATCCCGGGCAACGAGGAGGCGGTCTACGGCGTCATCGACGCGCTCGCCAAGATCGGGGCTCGTGTCGTCACCAACGCCCAAGCGCGGGTGCATGTTTCGGGTCACGCGTACGGGGGGGAACTGTTGTTCCTGTACAACGGCGTGCGGCCGCGCCACGTCATGCCGGTGCACGGGACCTGGCGGATGCTGCGCGCCAACGCCAAGCTGGCGGCGAGCACGGGGATGTCCGCGGAGTCGATCCTGTTGGCCGAGAACGGTGTCAGCGTCGACCTGGTCGCCGGGCGGGCCGCGATCTCCGGGGCGGTGCCCGTCGGCAAGATGTTCGTCGACGGGTTGGTCACCGGTGACGTCGGCGACATCACCCTGGGGGAACGGCTCATCCTGTCGTCGGGATTCGTGGCGGTGACGGTGGTGGTGCGGCGCGGCACCGGGCGTCCGGTGGGGGTGCCGCACCTGGTCTCGCGCGGATTCTCCGAGGATCCCAAGGCGCTCGAGCCGGCGGTGCTGCGGGTCGAGGCGGAACTGGAGTCCCTGATCGCCGAGAACGTCACCGACCCCGCGCGGATCGCCCAGGCGGTGCGGCGAACCGTGGGCAGATGGGTGGGCGAAACTTACCGGCGCCAGCCGATGATCGTGCCGACGGTCATCGAGATCTGACGCAGGTTTTCGCGCGGTCTCGCGTGGTCCCCCGCGAGACGGAAACCGCTGCGCCGAGCATCGCGGGTCGCCGGTAGCCGCTGACAGTTTTCCGCGTTGGCGGACCCTTCCGATGGGGAAGTGCCACGGGATTGCGGGAGGGCGATCGAACCGTTACTAGTGTGGCGGGTGGTGTAGATGATGCCGTTGCGACTACGCTGAACGCCATGGCTGGTAAGACCGTCGCCCGCTCTGGAAGCCGAACGAGCAGGTCAAAGGCTACTTCGCGGGGCGGTTCCCGAGGTGCGCGCCCGGCGGCGGCCCCCCGCAAGAAGGTGACCCGGCCCGGTCCGCGGCGCCACCGGTCGATGCTGATCACCGCGGGTTTGAGCTGCGGGCGGGTGCTGCGTGCGGCCTGGTTGACGACCGCCCGGGGCACCGGCGGCGCGGCACGGTCGATCGGACGGGCCCGCGATCTGGATCCCGGGCACCGTCGCGACGGTATCGCGCTTGCCCTCCTCGGTGTCTCGGTCGTGGTGGCGGCGAGTTCGTGGTTTGACGCCGCGCGCCCGGTCGGGGCATGGGTCGACACATTGTCGCGGACGTTCATCGGCTCGGGCGTCCTGATGCTGCCGCTGGTGACCGCCGCGGTGGCGGTCACGTTGATGCGGACCCCGCCCGACCCCGACGCCCGGCCCAGGCTGATCCTCGGCGGCAGCCTGATCACCCTCTCCTACCTCGGCCTGTGCCACCTGTGGTCGGGGTCGCCGGAAGACCCCGATGCGCGCCGCCGCGCGGCCGGATTCATCGGCTTCGCCATCGGCGGGCCGCTGCGGGACGGGCTGACGGCCTGGATCGCCGCGCCGCTGCTGTTCATCGGAGCGATATTCGGGCTGCTGCTACTGACCGGCACCACGATCCGCGAGGTGCCTGACGCCTTGCGGGACATGTTCGGCACTCGGCTGTTCCAGCGCGACTTTGCCGACGAGCCCGACGAGCCCAACGGCGACGAAGGGGAGATGCTCGCCGACGAGGTGCTGGCCGCCGAGGACTTCTCCGACGGCCACTACGGCGATCTGTCTGACTTCTCTGACTTCTCTGACGACCTCCATCACGACCTCTCTGACGATGTCCATGACGACGGCGCCCTCCGCCCCGACGGCGAGCCGTCGGCCGAAGCCGATCCGCCCGCGATCGAGGATGACGTGCCGACTGTCCGCGAACCGGCCACCCCGGGCCGCCGGCGCGGCAGCGCGGGGCATGACACCATCGAGCTGGACCGCGTGGTCGACGGGTCATACACGCTGCCGTCACTGAGCCTGCTGGTGGCGGGGGACCCGCCCAAGAAGCGCAGCGCCGCCAACAACGTCATGGCCGACGCGATCGGCGAGGTGCTCACCCAGTTCAAGGTCGACGCGGCCGTGACCGGCTGCACCCGCGGGCCCACCGTGACGCGCTACGAGATCGAGCTGGGGCCCGGCGTCAAGGTGGAGAAGATCACCGCCCTGCAGAAGAACATCGCCTACGCGGTGGCCACCGAGAGCGTGCGCATGCTGGCGCCGATCCCCGGCAAGTCCGCCGTGGGCATCGAGGTCCCCAACACCGACCGGGAGATGGTGCGGCTGGCCGACGTGCTCACCGCGCCGTCGACGCGTCGCGACCACCACCCGCTGGTGATCGGGCTGGGCAAGGACATCGAGGGCGACTTCGTCTCGTCGAACTTGGCCAAGATGCCGCACCTGCTGGTCGCCGGGTCCACCGGATCCGGTAAATCCAGCTTCGTCAACTCCATGCTGATCTCGCTGCTGGCTCGGGCCACCCCCGAAGAGGTCAGGATGATCCTGATCGACCCGAAGATGGTCGAGTTGACGCCGTACGAAGGAATCCCGCATCTGATCACCCCGATCATCACCCAGCCGAAGAAGGCCGCGGCCGCGCTGGCGTGGCTGGTCGAGGAGATGGAGCAGCGCTACCAGGACATGCAGGCCTCGCGGGTACGCCACATCGACGACTTCAACGCCAAGGTGCGCTCCGGTGCCATCACCGCCCCGCTGGGCAGCCAGCGCATATACCGGCCGTATCCCTACATCGTCGCGATCGTCGACGAGCTGGCCGACCTGATGATGACCGCGCCGCGCGACGTCGAGGACGCTATCGTGCGCATCACCCAGAAGGCGCGAGCGGCCGGCATCCACCTGGTGCTGGCCACGCAGCGGCCGTCGGTCGACGTCGTCACGGGCCTGATCAAGACCAACGTGCCTTCGCGGCTGGCGTTCGCCACCTCGTCGCTCACTGACAGCCGGGTGATCCTGGACCAGGCCGGCGCGGAGAAGCTGATCGGCATGGGCGACGGTCTGTTCCTACCGATGGGAGCGGGCAAGCCGATCCGGTTGCAGGGTGCGTTCATCACCGACGAAGAGATCCAGGCCGTCGTCAGCGCCTGCAAAGACCAGGCCGAACCCGAGTACACCGAGGGCGTCACCACAGCCAAACCCACGGGGGAGCGGACCGACGTCGACCCCGACATCGGCGACGACATGGACGTGTTCCTGCAGGCGGTTGAGCTGGTGATATCCAGCCAGTTCGGCTCCACCTCGATGCTGCAGCGCAAGCTGCGCGTCGGCTTCGCCAAAGCCGGCCGGCTGATGGACCTGATGGAGACTCGCGGCATCGTCGGGCCGTCGGAGGGGTCCAAGGCGCGTGAGGTGCTGGTCAAGCCCGACGAGCTGGCCGGAACGCTGGCCTTGATCCGGGGCGGCAGCGACGCCGCGGGCGGCGGCTCCGACGACGAATAGCTACAGCACCAGCAGCATCCGGGAGTTGCCCAGGATGTTGGGCTTGACATAGCTCAGGTCCAGGAACTCTGCGACACCGACGTCATAGGAGCGGCACATCTCCTCGAACACCTCCGCGGTGACGGGGGTGCCCTCGATCTCGACGAACCCGTGCCTGCCGAAGAACTCCGTCTCGAAGGTCAGCACGAACAGCCGCTCCAGCTGCAGCTCGCGCGCGACCTCGAGGAGCCGGACGACGATCGCGTGACCGATGCCCCGGCCGATCATGGCGGGGTCGACCGCGACCGTGCGGATCTCGCCGAGGTCGGCCCACATCACGTGCAAAGCGCCGCAGCCGACGACCTCGCCCGGCTTGTCGGGGCATTCGGCGACCCAGAACTCCTGGATGGCCTCGTAGATCGTCACGAGGTTTTTCTCCAGCAGGATCTTGCCCGCGTAGGTGTCGACGAGCCGCTTGATCGAGGGAACGTCGGAGGTGCGTGCGCGCCGGACCACCGGCGGGTGGTCCGCAGGGCTTTGAGTCACGGGTAACAGTATCGACATCGGGGGCGTGTGAACTGGTCAACCGTTATCCTGTTGCCGTGTCCGGGTACCCTCGCACGAGTCCGATCGGAGATCGCGCCCGGATCGCCAACCTCGCCAACGTCCTCACCGGCCTGCGGTTGGTGCTCGTCCCCGTTTTCCTGCTCGCACTGTTCGTCGGAGACGGTCACCAGATCGTCGGCCGTGTCGTGGCCTTCGGAATCTTCGCGGTGGCGTGCATCACCGACCGGTTCGATGGCCTGCTGGCGCGCAACTACGGCATGGCGACGGAATTCGGTGCTTTCGTCGATCCGATCGCCGACAAGGCGCTGATCGGCTCGGCGCTGATCGCACTGTCCATGCTGGGCGACCTCCCGTGGTGGGTGACGGCGGTGATCATGACCCGTGAAATCGGGGTCACCCTGCTCCGGCTGGCCGTGATCCGCCGCGGCGTCATACCGGCCAGTTGGGGCGGCAAACTCAAGACGGTGATCCAGGCCGTCGCGATCGGCCTGTTCGTGCTCCCGCTGTCGGGGCACTTTCGGGCCGTGGCCGCCGTGGCGATGGCGGCCGCGATCGTGCTCACGGTGGTCACCGGTGTCGACTACGTGCTCTCGGCCATCCGGGAAGTCCGGCGAACACCCGGCTGATCGCCGGAACGGGAACCAACGTCGCCGCCACCGGCGTTGATCCTGAGAAAAGTCGGCCCGACTGGACGAATGACTGGACAAAAGGAGAGCGGGATGCCGCCATTGGTGCGCGAGGTGATTGGCGACGTGCTTCGCCGGGCCCGGACGACACAGGGCCGGACGCTGCGTGAGGTGTCCGATTCGGCGCGGGTGAGCCTCGGATATCTGTCCGAAGTGGAGCGTGGCCGCAAGGAACCGTCCAGCGAGTTGCTCAATGCGATCTGTAACGCGCTGGACGTGTCGCTGTCGTCGGTGCTCACCAACGCCGGGGAGCGGATGGCCAGGGAGGAGCGCGCGGTCCGCAGCGTTCCGGGCGGGACCGTCGGCACCACCATCGATGCCGGCACCAAGGTCGTCATCCCGCCGGTGGCCTCCCTGGCAGTGGCCTGAACGCCCGGATCGGCAGCTCCGGGTCCCGGCCACGCGAGGGTGGGGCTGTCGGTGCCGACCCGTTAGATTGAGCGACAGGGTGGGCGCACACACCCTGGCCGCGTCCGACACACAGTCCCCCCGGCCCACAGGAAGCGAAGGTGGAGCTACTCATGGCCAACCCGTTCGTCAAAGCGTGGAAGTACCTGATGGCGCTGTTCAACGCGAAGATCGACGAGCACGCCGACCCGAAAGTGCAGATTCAGCAGGCCATCGAGGAGGCTCAGCGCACCCACCAGGCGCTGACCCAGCAGGCGGCGCAGGTGATCGGCAACCAGCGGCAACTCGAGATGCGTCTCAACCGACAGCTGGCCGACATCGAGAAGCTGCAGGTCAATGTTCGTCAGGCACTGACGCTGGCAGACCAGGCCACTGCGGCCGGTGATGCCACCAAGGCCACCGAGTACAACAACGCCGCCGAGGCGTTCGCGGCCCAGCTAGTGACCGCCGAGCAGAGCGTCGAGGACCTCAAGACCCTGCATGATCAGGCACTGGGCGCGGCCGCCCAGGCCAAGAAGGCCGTTGAACAGAACGCGATGGTGCTGCAGCAGAAGATCGCCGAGCGCACCAAACTGCTCAGCCAGCTCGAGCAGGCCAAGATGCAAGAACAGGTCAGCGCTTCGCTGCGGTCGATGAGCGAGATGGCTGCGCCGGGCAACGTGCCCAACCTCGATGAGGTGCGCGACAAGATCGAACGCCGCTACGCCAACGCGATCGGCGCCGCCGAACTCGCCCAGGGTTCCGTGCAGGGCCGCATGCTCGAGGTGGAGCAGGCCGGCGTGCAGATGGCCGGCCATTCCCGGCTCGAGCAGATCCGCGCCTCGATGCGCGGCGAAGCGCTGCCGACGGGCGGGACCGTGGCCCCCGGAGCCGCCCCCTCGGCGGCTACCGGACCGGCGGTGCCCGAGCAGCCGTTCGGCCAGTAACGCGGGTTATTTCGGGGGCTACTTCGGGGGCTTTGTGATGGCGGTGACATCGACACAGCGTGGGCCGTGGCACGCGCTGCTGCAGCGAGGACTGGCCACCGCCGCGGAGTTCTCCGAGTTGCTGGCCCGGCGGCTGCGCGGGGCCGTGGACCCCCGCGCGCGGCTGTTGCGCCGCCGCCGCCGCGCCCTGCGTTGGGCGCTGATCTTCGGCGCCGGGTGCCTGTTTTGGGCGGTGGTGACGGCGCTGTTGGCGGCCTGGGGTTGGTTCGTGCTGCTGCTGCAGATCACCAGCGCTTTGGCGGCCGTGCAGGCGGTCCCGGCGACGTTGTTGTTGTTCCGCTACCGGTGGCTGCGTTCCGAGCCGCTACCGTCGGCACAACCCGGCGGTGCCCGCCGGCTGCCGCCGCCCGGTTCGGCGGCACGTCCGGCGATGTATGCGCTGGGTGCCTCCGAACGCGGATTCCACTCACTGGTGGGCGTGCTGGAACGGGGAGCCATGCTGCCGGTTGCTGAACTCGAAGAGCTGACCGCGGCGGCGGACAGGGCCTCGGCGGCCATGGCGGTCACCGCCGCGGAGGTGGTGGCGCTGGAACGCGCGGCGCGGTATTCGGAGTCGTCGCGGTCGCACTTGGTGCCCACCATCAACGCGTTCACCGCGCAGCTGAGTGCCGGCGTTCGTCAGTACAACGAAATGGTCACCGCCGCAGCGCAATTGGTGTCCGCAGTCAGCGGGGCCGACGACGTGTTCGGCGGCGCGCGGCAGCGCTACCGTGCCGAGTTGGCTCAGGCCACCGACCGGCTGGTCGGGTGGGCCCAGGCGTTCGGCGAACTCGGCGGACTGCCTCGCAGCTGACGCCCAGTCCGGGCGACCCGGACGCCGTTCGCCGTTGGGCGACGGATGTGTCACGCGGCCCGTAGGGGCCAGCATCGGTGGTCTTGATCGGCCCAGGATTTGGCCGTGGTCTGGCGATGCTGCACCGCTTCGATCTCGGAACCGACCAATGGCGCGCCTTGCCTGGCGATATGCCCGCGACGGACGACGGTGTCGGACGTCACGGTGGCGTGGGTCGGTCCGGCCCCCGTCGATACGGGCCGGTCGGGTTTTGACGATCCGACGATTGCGACCCAACCGCACAATCAGGTAGGTTGACCTTATTGGAAAAATAACCTTATCTGGAGATGGGCGGATGGGTGCACGCAGTAGGGTGCGTTCCGGCCGCGACGCCGAGGGCACGGGTCGGGGCATGGAGCCGTTTGTGCTGCTGGAACTGGCCGCGGGGCCGACGTACGGCTACCAGTTGGCGGCGGCGGTGGCCGGGTTCGGGTTCCGGCGCGCGCAGAACGATCCGTCGGTGGTCTACAAGGTGCTGCGCGGGCTGGAGGCCGGCGGTTACTTGTCCTCGGATTGGTCGATCGAGGGCGAGGTGGCCAAGCCGCGGCGGGTGTATCGGCTCACCGCCTCCGGCGAGGAGTACCTGGCCGAGCGGGCCGACGGTTTGCGGCGCCAAGCCCAGCGCATCGAACGCTTCGCCGCCCGCTACAGAGAGCTGCGGGGGGAGCGCGGGTTGCCCGACGGGGGCGCGGCGAGCGAGGCGGCCGCGGCGGGGTGAGCCGAATCAGATCAACTAAGTTGATATAGAATCAATCTGGTTGATAATGGTGGGTGGCGGCCGTGGCCGGTCGTCATGGAAAAAGTCATAGAAAGAAAGGAAGCCGGACATGGTTTACGGCGACTTCCTCGGCGGGCCCGGCTTTGGCGGGCATGGCTGTGGCTGCGGTGGGCATGCTTTTGGCGGGCATGGCTGTGGCTGCGGTGGGCATGCCTTTGGCGGGCATGGGTTCGGTTTTGGAGAGGGGTTCGGTTTTGGTGGGCCCGGTTTTGGTGGGCCCGGTTTTGGGCATGGGCCCGGTTTCGGGCATGGGTTCGGTAAGCCTGGGTTCGGTCTAAGGCGGGCCGCGTTCGGCACGCTGGCACTGTTGCTTGACGGCCCGGCCGATGCCGCGCAGATCGTGCAACGCACCACCGAGGCGACCGACGGCGCCTTTACCCCGCCGCGGGAAATGGTGGAGCTCGCCATCGGACTGCTCGCGGGCCGCGGTCTGGTGACCGTCGACAACGGCGTGGCCAGCCTGACCGAGTTCGGCAGCAACATGTTGGCATGGCGGGGTATCAGCAGCGAGACCGCCCACGCGTTCTTCGCCAGAGCCGCCCAGTTCGGCGACGTCATCAAGATCCGCTGGGGGCTCTTCGAACTTGCCGGACTCGCGCGTAGAATCGCCTGGTCTGGCACCGACGAGCAGAAGGCCAAGCTCGCCGAAGCCAGAACCAAGGTCTTGGCCGCGATCAACGAGGCCAAGAGGTCGTTGCACAGCGCGCTCGCCGAGGGCTGACGTCACCGATGGCCAGCACGGGCGGATGGGGGGCGTGAACGGACGCGTCGGACGATGTGCTCACCGCACTGGGCCGGGCACTGGTTGGCGGTTCGCTCACCGACGACGCGCTGCTGGCCGAGACCGGCGCTGTGCCGATTGTCGAGATCCTGCCGCGTGGCAACGTCGTCAAGGTCGGCGGGCAGAGCTTCATCGACCGCGGTCGCAGCGCCGTGTTGCCATTCGTCGAGGAGGTCATCGCCAACCTCGGCCGCCACGAGATGCTGCTGGGCACCGGTGCGGGTACCCGCGCGCGCCACGCCTACAGCGTCGGACTCGACCTCGGACTGCCGACCGGGGTGCTCAGTGTCCTCGGCACCTACGTGTCGATGCAGAACGCGCGCATGCTGCACTACC
>CAYVQQ010000086.1:0-11575 GCA_964453085.1 uncultured Mycobacterium sp. | reverse complement strand
GCGGCCTTGGCGAGGTCCCGCGGCTCCAGGTACGACGTGATGTTGCGGTTCACGATCACGCTGCCGATCGGCAGCCGCATCTCCGCGAGTTCCTCTATGGCCTCCAGCGTTTCCTGCACGGGGAGCGCCTCGAGCAGGGTGACCAGGTGGATCGCGGTCTGGTCGGAATGCAGCAGCTTGACCACGCTCTCGCTCTGCGAGTGCACCGGCCCGCCCCTGGCCAGGTCGGACACGGCCTTGGTGACGTCCAGGAAGCGCGCGATGCGGCCCGTCGGCGGCGAGTCCACCACCACCGCGTCGTACACCGGGTCCCGGCCCCCCTTGTCCATGCGCACCACCGATTCCTTGATCTTTCCGGTGAGCAGCACGTCGCGCAGGCCGGGCGCGATCGTCGTCGCAAACTCGATGGCACCGACGCGGCGCATCGCCCGGCCCGCGATGCCGAGGTTGTAGAACATGTCCAGGTACTCCAGGAACGCGGCCTCGATGTCGATCGCCAGTGCGTTCACCTGGCCGCCGCGCTCCGCGGTCGCGATCTTGAGCTCCTGGTACGGCAGGGGCGGCACGTCGAACAACTGCGCAATGCCTTGCCGGCCCTCGACCTCGACGAGCAGCACCTTGCGGCCGCCCGCGGCCAGGGTCAGCGCGAGCGCGGCTGCCACCGTCGACTTGCCGGTTCCGCCCTTGCCGGTGACGAAATGCAGGCGGGCCCTGGACAGCCGCGCCGGCCAGCCCACGGAACTGGCGCCGGGGGCACCGGGGGCGCCGGACGTGGTGGCCACCTTCGCATGCTAGCCCGACCGACTCCGGCCCTCCGCGGATCGGGCCGGACCGATAGGCTCACGCCATGAGCCAACCGACCGCATGGGAGTACGTCACGATTCCGCTGCTGACGCACGCCACCAAACAGATCCTGGACCAGTGGGGCGCCGACGGCTGGGAGTTGGTGGCGGTGCTGCCCGGGCCCACCGGCGAGCAGCATGTCGCGTATCTGAAGCGGCCCAAGTGATGAGCGTTTCGGCCCGGCTCGACCAGCTCGGCATCGCGCTGCCCGAGGTGGTGACGCCGCTGGCCGCCTACGTGCCGGCGGTGCGGACCGGAAGCCTCGTCTACACGTCGGGTCAGCTGCCGATCCAGGCGGGTCGGCTGGCCAAGGCCGGCAAGGTCGGCGCCGAGGTCACCCCCGAGGACGCCAAGGCGATGGCGCGGGTCTGCGCGCTCAACGCGCTGGCGGCCGTGGACGCGTTGGTCGGTATCGACGCGGTGACCCGGGTGGTCAAAGTCGTCGGGTTCGTCGCGTCCGCGGCGGGCTTCAACGGCCAGCCGGGCGTGGTCAACGGGGCCTCCGAACTGCTCGCCGAGGTGTTCGGCGACAGCGGCGCGCATGCGCGTTCGGCGGTCGGTGTGTCGGAGTTGCCGCTGGACGCGCCGGTGGAGGTCGAGTTGATCGTCGAGGTGGCCTGACCGAATTCTTGACCGCACGCTTCGGGTTTCAGCCCGAAGTGGGGCCATCCCGTTCGTCAGCGGGCGCAGCCCGGCGTTCACAGGGGCGTGTTTGGCTGTGCCAGAACCGGATTCGCCAGGGGGGTGAAATCTGGCGGTACGTGGTCACCAAGACGATACTGGGCCTTATAGACGAGGGCCGTGTAGACGAGGTGCATTGTTGAACGGTGACATGCCGCGTCGGGCGCGGGCCGCAGCAGGGTGGAACGCGGAATCCCCGCAGCCGCACGGGGAGGACGTCAACCATCCCGCATACCGGCGGGTGCGGGCGGTCACCGACACCGCCTCGGTGCTGTTGGCGGACAATCCCGGGCCGCTGACGCTCGAGGGCACCAACACGTGGGTGCTGCGCGGCCCCGGCAGCGACGAGCTGGTGATCGTCGACCCGGGCCCCGATGACGACGAGCACATCGCCGGCATCGCCGCGCTGGGCCGCGTCGCGCTGGTGTTGATCAGCCACCGCCACGGCGATCACACCGGCGGCGTCGACAAGCTGGTCGAGCTGACCGGCGCGACGGTCCGCTCGGCCGGCGCCGGCTTCCTGCGCGGGCCGGGCGGCACGCTCACCGACGGCGAGGTGATCGACGCGGCCGGCCTGCGGATCACGGTGCTGGCCACCCCCGGCCACACCGCCGACTCGGTGACATTCGTACTCGACGATGCGGTGCTGACGGCCGACAGCGTGCTGGGACGCGGCTCCACCGTCATCGACAAGGAGGACGGCAGCCTGCGCGACCACTTGGAGTCGCTGCAGCGGCTGCGCGGTCTGGGCCGGCGCGCGGTGCTGCCCGGGCACGGCCCGGAGCTGGCCGACCTGGAAGCCGCCGCGTCGCGCTACCTGACGCACCGCCACGAGCGCCTCGAACAGGTCCGCGCCGCGTTGCGCGAGCTCGGTGAGGACGCCGGCGCGCGCCAGATCGTCGAATATGCCTACCGCGACGTCGACGAGAAGCTGTGGGACGCGGCGGAATGGTCCGTCCAGGCGCAGCTGGACTACCTGCGGAGCCGCTAGCGCGGCGGTCCTAGCGGGCTCGGCGGGCCAACCGCTCGGAGTCCGAGATGAGCACGCTCTTGCCCTCCAGCCGGATCCAGCCGCGGTGGGCGAAGTCGGCGAGCGCCTTGTTCACCGTCTCGCGGGACGCGCCCACCAACTGGGCGATCTCTTCCTGGGTGAGGTCGTGGGTGACCCGCATGGCGCCGCCCTCCTGTGTGCCGAAACGCTGGGCCAGCTGCAGCAGCTGCTTGGCCACCCGTCCGGGCACGTCGGTGAAGATGAGGTCGGCGAGGTTGTTGTTGGTCCGGCGCAGCCGCCGGGCCAGCACGCGCAGCAGCTGCTCGGCGATTTCGGGCCGGTCGGCGATCCAGGCCCGCAGCGCGTCGCGGTCCATCGAGACCGCGCGCACCTCGGTGATCGTGGTCGCGCTCGACGTCCTCGGCCCGGGGTCGAAGATCGACAGCTCGCCGAACATGTCCGACGGGCCCATGATGGTCAGCAGGTTCTCCCGGCCGTCCGGTGAGCGGCGGCCGATCTTGACCTTGCCGGAGACAATGATGTACAGCCGATCGCCGGGTTCTCCCTCGGCGAAGACCGTGTGTCCGCGGGGGAAGTCGAGGGGTTGCAGTTGCTTCGTCAACGCGGCGATCGCGCCGGGCTCGACCCCTTGGAAGATTCCTGCCCTTGCCAGGATCTCGTCCACGTTGCCCTCTTCAGCTTTCCGACGATGTGATGATGTAGACAGGTTAGCCGCTTGCGCGCGTGTTGAGCCCGGGGACAGGCAGGAACGCGCGCCGTGCCAACGGTACACACGAGTGGCCCACCCCGGGGCCTAAAACAGCGGATTGCCGCGTGGTTCGGTGTGTCGTGGTGCGCGGTACCGGCTCGCCCGCGCGGGAGGGGTCTCGTGGGCCGACGCGGGCTTGTCGACCGGTCCGTGCGGCAGGCCGCGTTCGAGTCGCCCGAGGCCGAACGCCGCCAGCATCAGCAGCCCCGGAACGCCGGACACCAGCAACCATGCCACATGGAGAGTAAACATGGCGTTGCGTCAACACGAGGTCTCGGCGACATCACGAAATCAGTACTCTGTCGTAGGTGACAGCGGCAAAGGCCGAGCGGAGGTGGGCTGCGGAAACCCGGACGGGACTGGTGCGACGGGCGCGCCGGATGAATCGCACGCTCGCGCAGGCTTTTCCGGATGCGCATTGCGAGCTGGACTTCACCACGCCCCTGGAGCTGACGGTGGCCACCATCCTGTCGGCCCAGAGCACCGACAAGCGGGTCAACCTGACCACCCCGGCGCTGTTCGCGCGCTACTCCTCGGCGCTGGACTACGCGCAGGCTGACCGCGCCGAACTCGAGGACCTCATCCGCCCCACCGGGTTCTTCCGCAACAAGGCGACTGCCCTCATCGGCCTCGGACAGGCGCTGGTCGAGCGGTTCGACGGCGAGGTGCCGGCCACGCTGGCCGAACTGGTGACACTGCCCGGGGTGGGGCGCAAAACCGCCAACGTCATCCTCGGCAACGCCTTCGGCGTCCCGGGCATCACCGTCGACACCCATTTCAAACGGCTGGTGGGCCGGTGGCGCTGGACCGCCGAACAGGACCCGGTCAAGATCGAGCAGGCGGTCGGTGCGCTGATCGAGCGCTCGGAATGGACGATGTTGAGCCACCGCGTGATCTTCCACGGCCGACGGGTGTGCCACGCCCGGAAGCCGGCCTGCGGGGTCTGTGTGGTGGCCAGGGACTGCCCGTCCTTCGGCCTCGGGCCCACCGAACCGCTGCTCGCCGCGCCGCTGGTGCAGGGCCCCGAAGCCGAGCGCCTGCTGGCCCTGGCCGGGATGCCGGCACGGCCTTGACCCGCAGCACGCGCTGGACCGTGGCGATCGTGGCGGTGGTGGCGGCGGTGGCGGCCGCGCTGGTGGCCCAGCTACGCGACGACGACGTCCGGGGGCCCGCGGCGACCCGCGTCGGCGCCGCGCGTGAGCACCGCGACGCCGACACACCGGCCGCGCTGGCGGGCCTGCGGCAGCGGGCGAACCTGCGGCCGTGCCCCGCCCCGGCCGACGGTCCCGGGTCCGTCGCGCTGCGCGAGGTCGCGGTGGACTGCGCCGCCGACGGGACCGTGGTCGATGTCGGCCGGGCGCTGGCCGGGCGGCGGGTGGTGCTGAACTTCTGGGCTTACTGGTGCGCCTCGTGTACCGCCGAACTGCCCGCGCTGGCCGAATACCAGCGGCGGGCCGGCCCGGCCGTCACCGTGGTGACCGTGCACCAGGACGAGAACGAGGCGGCCGCCCTGCTGCGGCTGGCCGAGCTGGGGGTGCGGCTGCCGACCCTGCAGGACGGCCGCCGCCGGGTCGCGGCGGCCCTGCGGGTGGTTAACGTGATGCCAGCGACCGTGGTGCTGCGGCCGGACGGTAGCGTTGCCCAGACGCTGCCGCGCGCTTTCGCCAGCGCCGACGAGGTCGCGGCCGCGGTGGGGGACCAGGCGGAATGAGACCGCGGCCCGGGACGGACGGCGGTCAGGGGAGCCAGTGGAGGTGGTGGTGAGTGCATGGGGCGCCGCCCGCACGCAGGGGTCGGGTCCCGTGCCGCCCGAGCGCTGCCCGCGCTGGCTGCGCCCCCTGCTCGACAACCTCGGCCGGATTCCCGAGGCCTACCGGCGCCGGCTACCGCCGGACGTGTTGGCGATGCTGACGCCGGGCGCGGCGTCCGCGCCCGCCGAGAGCCGCGACGCCGCCGTGCTGGTGTTGTTCTCCGGCCCGGAGTCCGGGCCCGACGACACCGTGCCCGACGAAGCCGACCTGCTGGTCACCGTGCGGGCCGCGACGCTGCGCCACCACGCCGGCCAGGCGGCGTTCCCCGGTGGCGCCTCCGACCCCGCCGACGACGGTCCGGTGGCCACCGCCCTGCGCGAAGCGCATGAAGAGACGGGCCTCGATCTGGCCCGGTTGCGCCCGCTGGCCACGCTGGAGCGGATGTTCATCGCGCCGTCGCAGTTCCACGTGGTGCCGGTGCTGGCGTATTCGCCGGATCCCGGGCCGGTGACCGTCGTCGACCGCGCCGAGACCGCCGTCGTCGCCCGGGTCCCGGTGCGCGCGTTCGTCAACCCGGCCAACCGGTTGATGGTGTACCGTGGTGACCTCGGCCACCGCTGGGTCGGACCGGCGTTTCTGCTGGACGAAATGCTGGTCTGGGGTTTCACCGCCCAGGTGATCTCCGCGCTGCTCGACGTCGCGGGTTGGGCCCGGCCCTGGGACACCAACGACCTGCTCGAGCTGGACGAGGCGATGTCACTGGTCGGCGAGCGGGGTGGGCGGGCCCGATGAACCTGAACTCGATGACCCCCTCGCAGTGGCTCGACGTCGCCGTCCTGGCGGTCGCGTTCATCGCGGCGGTCTCGGGATGGCGTTCGGGAGCGTTGGGATCGGTGCTGTCGTTCGCCGGCGTGCTGCTCGGCGCTATCGCCGGCGTGCTGCTGGCGCCGCACATCGTCAGTCACATCGCCGCCCCCCGCGCCAAGCTGTTCACGGCGCTGTTCCTGATCCTCGCGCTCGTGGTGGTCGGCGAGGTGGCCGGGGTGGTGCTGGGCCGGGCGGTCCGGGGCGCCATCCACAGCCGCCTCATCCGGACCGTCGACTCGATCATCGGCGTGGCGGTCCAGCTCGTCGTGGTGCTGACCGCGGCCTGGCTGCTGGCCACGCCGCTGACCCAATCCAAAGACCAGCCCGAACTCGCGGCCGCGGTCCGGGGCTCGCGGGTGCTCGCGCAGGTCAACGAGGTCGCCCCGCCCTGGCTGAAGACGGTGCCCAAGCGGCTGTCGGCCCTGCTGAACACCTCGGGACTGCCGGCGGTGCTCGAGCCGTTCAGCCGTACCCCGGTCATCCCGGTCGCGTCACCGGATCCGGCGCTGGCCACCAACCCGGTGGTGCTGGCCGACGCGGCGAGCGTGGTCAAGGTGCGCAGCCTGGCGCCCAGCTGCCAAAAGGTGCTCGAGGGCAGCGGATTCGTCGTCGCGCCCGACCGGGTGATGACCAACGCCCACGTGGTGGCCGGGTCGAACAGCGTCCAGGTATACGCCAGCGGAAACCCGCTGGACGCCACGGTGGTGTGGTACAATCCCTCGGTCGACATCGCCATCCTCGCCGTCCCGCACCTGCCGCCGCCGCCGCTGGTTTTCGCCCAGACCCAGGCCAAGACCGGGGCCAACGTCGTGGTGCTGGGGTATCCCGGTGGCGGCACCTTCGCCGCGACCCCGGCCAGGATCCGCGAGATCATCATGCTCACCGGACCCGACATCTACCGGGATCCCACACCGGTCACCCGCGACGTCTACACGATCCGGGCCGATGTGGAGCAGGGCAATTCGGGTGGCCCGCTGATCGACCTCAACGGCCATGTGCTCGGCGTGGTGTTCGGGGCGGCCGTCGACGACCCCGATACCGGCTTCGTGCTGACGGCCGACGAGGTGGCCGGGCAGCTGGTCCATGTCGGCGACTCCCAGGGGGTGGGCACCGGGGCCTGCGTCAGCTGAGCCCGTGCACCTGGTCCAGGAACCTCTTCAGGTGCCTGTTGGTCTCCGTGGGCAGCTCTTCGTGGCTGAAGTGTCCCGCCCCGGCGATCGACAGGTAGCGACCGTGGGGGGCGTACCGCTGCGTCCGGTCCACCGGGTCGGCCAGCACGTAGGGGTCGGCGTCGCCGCGCAGATGCAGCAGCGGCACGCCCAGCTGTTGCGATATCGAGGCCATGAACCGGCGGCCCTCGGTGCGGAGCTGGCTGCGCACCGCCCAGCGCTGGTACTCCAGGGCGCAATGGGCGGCCGCCGGAATCTGGATCGCCGTCCGCAAATAGCGGATGGATTGGGAGAAGTCTTCGGAGGCAACCCATTTCGCGCTGCTGCGGCAGGTGACCAGGCGCTCGATCTCGGCTCCGTCGTCGCGGGTCAGCAGGCGCTCCGGCCGGAGCGGCAGCTGATAGCGCAGCAGCGTGGGCAGCAGTGCGTGACGTTGGTCCCGCCGGTTGAGGGTGGAGCGGCGCAGCGCGGCGGGGTGCGGCGAGCTGATCAACGCGATGGCGCGCACCAGGCGTGGATGCAGCAGCGCGGTGGTCCAGCACGCCAGCCCGCCGTCGGCGTGACCGACCAGGGTTGCCGAGGAGTGCCCGAGCGCCCGGATCAGCCCCGCGGTGTCACCCGCGAGCGTCCAGCCGTCGTAGCCGCGCGGCGGCTTGTCGCTGCCCCCGTAGCCGCGCAGGTCGACCGCCACAACGCGGGCGCCGGTCAACCCGCGCAACTGGTGACGCCACGACCACCAGAACGACCCGAAACCGTGCAGCAGCATCACCAGCGGTCGCGCCGTGACCGGGGTGCCCGCGTCCCGGCCGTCCGGCGGGGCGGTCAGCGCCTCGACGACATGGAACCGAATGCCGTTGGCATGCACGTCAAGATGCCGCCATGGTCCGTCGATGCGGGTCATCGACGGATCCGGCGCCACCATTTACCAGCCCGAGGTGTCGGCGGGGGCGCTGCCGCCCGGCCGCTCGTGCCGGCCGTGCGGCTCGGCGCCGGCCCTGTCGTGACCCTTGTCCTGAGCCTTGTCGTGACCGGAGGTGAGGGCGGTGCGGGTCTCGCGGACCGACGCGATCGTCTGGCGCGGCCCGCGGATCCGGCGCACCTTCAGAAAGCCCAGCAGTCCGAGCAACGCCCCGACCACCACCATGACCGCGAACACGATCAGGTACGCCGCCCAGTGCCACAGCCAGGTGTCGAGCAGTTCGGCGAGGAAGAAGAAGAAGAAGAACGTGGAGTAGAACAGCACCACCAGGGCGGCGATGAAGAACACGCTGCCGGTGAGGCCCTTCTTGACGTCCCGGGTGATCTCGGCGCGGGCCAGTTCGATCTCGGCGCGCAGCAGCGTGGACACCTGGGTGGTCGCGTCTTTGATCAAATCGCCGATCGACGGCTCGCCGGGCCCGGCATGCGGGTCGGTCAACGGGATGGTGGTCAGCGTGCTGGGCACACCGTTCTTGCGGTCGGCTCTGCTCACAGACGGTCCTTCTTTCCTCGGCTCAGTCGCCCGGCGTGCGTGGTCGCGGATTATGTTGCCACGCGCCGCATCGCCGGACGAGGTCAGCCGACGGACCGCGGCCGAGCCGCGACGAACCCGGTTTGCCGGGCACGCCGATACCGCGGATCAGGCGGCCCGGCAGACTAGACTGGCCGAGTCCTCGAAATGTGGTGGTGGGACCGGTTGATGGGAGTGTTGCCTTGCGGAGGACGGTGCTCCGTTGCTTCCCGGCGGTGATGGTGGCCATGCTCGTGGCCATCGGTTTGCGGGCCGGCCCGGCGGCCGCCGACGGCAAGGTCCCGATGGGGGGCGGCGCGGGAATCGTCATCAACGGCGACACGATGTGCACGCTGACCACGATCGGCAGCGACGCAGCCGGCGAGCTGATCGGCTTCACCTCCGCGCACTGCGGCGGGCCGGGCGCCAAGGTCGCCGCCGAGGCGGCCGAGAACCGGGGTCTCCTGGGAACCATGGTCGCCGGCAACGACAAGCTCGACTACGCGGTGATCAGGTTCGACCCCGCGAAGGTGGCGCCGGTGGCCGACTACAACGGCTTCGTGATCGACGGGATCGGCGAGGACCCGGGCTTCGGCCAGATCGCGTGCAAACAGGGCCGCACGACCGGGAACTCCTGCGGCGTCACCTGGGGCCCGGGGCAGGACCCCGGCACCCTCGTCATGCAGGTGTGTGGCCGGCCCGGCGACTCCGGCGCGCCGGTGACGGTCAACAACATGCTCGTCGGGATGATCCACGGGGCCTTCACCGACAGCCTGCCGACCTGCGTCGTCAAATACATCCCGCTGCACACCCCGGCGGTGGTGCAGTCCTTCAGCGCGATCATGGCAGACATCAACGCCAAGCACCGGGCCGGGGCGGGGTTCGCCCCTACCTCGGCGGCCTGAGCGAATTGCCGGAACGGAACTGGTCGAACACGCCGGGATCCAGCAGCGTCGACGTGTCGCCCAACTCGCGGTTCTCGGCGATATCGCGCAGCAGCCTGCGCAAGATCTTGCCGCTGCGGGTCTTGGGCAGCTCTGGCACCACGTGGACCTCCCGGGGCTTGGCGATGGGGGAGATCTCCCGGGCCACCTCGACCCGCAACTCGTCGACGATCCCGTCGTGCACCGTGACGTCGGCGCACAGGACGACGAACGCGTAGATGGCCTGCCCGGTGGTCTCGTCGGTCACCCCGATGACGGCCGCCTCCGCCACGGCCGCGTGGCCGGACAGCGCAGATTCGATTTCGGCGGTCGACAGCCGGTGCCCGGACACGTTCATCACGTCGTCGATGCGGCCCGCCACCCAGATGTCGCCGTCGGCGTCGTACCAGGCGCTGTCTCCGGTGAAGTACCAGCCGTGCTCGCGGAACTGGGACCAATAGGTCTCGATGTAGCGCTCCGGGTCCCCCCAGATGCCGCGCAGCATCGACGGCCACGGCTGATCGAGGACCAGGTAGCCGGCGGCGCGCTCACCCCGCCCGCCCCGGGGCGGCAGCCGTTCCCCCTGACGGTCGACGATCCTGGCCGAGATACCCGGCAGAGGTCTCATCGCCGAACCCGGTTTGGCCGCGGTGACCCCGGGCAGCGGGGCGATCATCGCGGCGCCCGTTTCGGTCTGCCACCACGTGTCCACGATCGGAAGGCGGTCCGCGCCGATCACCTGGCGATACCAGCGCCAGGCTTCGGGATTGATCGGCTCGCCGACCGACCCGAGCAGCCTCAGGCTGGACAGGTCGTGTGCGTCGGGGACCTCGCGTCCCCATTTCATGAACGTGCGGATCAACGTGGGCGCGGTGTAATAGATTGTGACAGAGAACTTTTCGATGATTTCGAAGTGACGGTGCCGGGTCGGCGTGTCCGGGGTTCCCTCGTAGAGCACCTCGGTGGCCCCGTTGGACAGCGGGCCGTAGACCCCGTAGGTGTGCCCGGTGACCCATCCTATGTCGGCGGTGCACCAGAACACGTCCCGTTCGGGCTTGATGTCGAAGAGGCAGTGGTGGGTGTAGGACGCCTGCGTGAGGTAGCCGCCGGTGGTGTGCACGATCCCCTTGGGCTTGCCCGTGGTACCCGAGGTGTAGAGCAGGAACAACGGCTGCTCGGCGGCGAAGGGCTCCGGGATGTGTTCGGCGGACGCGGAACCGACGACTTCGTCCCACCACAGGTCACGGCCGTCGTTCCACGAGACGTCAATCCCGGTGCGGCGCACCACCAGAACGTGCTGCACCGGGCTGGGGCCGTCCGGGCCGTCCGCGACCGCCTCGTCGGCCGCGGCCTTCAGTGGCGCCGGCCTGCCGCGCCGGAACTGCCCGTCGCTGGTGATCAGCAGTTTGGCCTGGGCGTCGGCGATCCTGGCCTGCAACGCCTTTGCGGTGAACCCGGCGAAGACCACGCTGTGCATGAGGCCCAGCCGGGCGCAGGCCAGCATCGCGACCACCGCTTCGGGGATCAGCGGCAGATAGATCGCGACTCGGTCGCCGGCGACCAGGCCCAGCCGGGTCAGCGCGTTGGCGGCCCGGCACACCTCATCGCGGAGCTCGGCGTACGTCAGGCTGCGACTGTCCCCGGGTTCGCCCTCCCAGTGGATGGCGACCCGGTTGCCGTAACCCGCCTCCACGTGGCGGTCCACGCAGTTGTAGGCCGCGTTGAGTTTGCCGTCGGCGAACCACTTGGCGAACGGCGCCGCGGACCAGTCCAACACCTCGGTGAACGGCGCCGCCCAGGACAGCCGGTTGGCCTGCGCCGCCCAGAAACCCAGCCGGTCGTCATCGGCGTCGCGGTAGAGCTGCGCGCCGGCGTTGGCCTGCGCGGCGAACTGCGGTGACGGCGGGTACGACGCCGGGCCTTCGGTGGCGGTCACTGGCTCACTCCTGAGACGGGCACATTCCAGGGGGGTGTTCGTCGACGCCGGTCTGGACGTCCTGGTTACCGCACTGTACGTCACCGTCGCCGACGTCCTGAAGGACCGGCTGTGGGGCTGTCCTAGGGTTGCAGCCGCTCGACTCGGTTTCCGCTC
>CAYVQQ010000085.1:0-11714 GCA_964453085.1 uncultured Mycobacterium sp. | reverse complement strand
CCGGACATAATCGTGATCGCGAAGACCTGCACCCAGACCTGGCCCGGGTCGTGTGAGACTTGCAGGTTCACGAACGGGACGGCGCCGTCGAAGCGCACGACGGTACCCGCGGCGGGACCCTGCTCGATCCGGACTTCCTGGCCGGGACGCAGGTTGACCCGCTTTTCCCGGGTCAGGCGGCCCTGCTGGAGCAGCCGTGGGTCCAGGGTGAACAGGGACTGGGGCCGGCCGCTGTCCAACCCGGTGTCGCCGCGGTAGACGTCGATGGCCACCGCGGGGGCGTTCAGGGCCGGGAACCGCGAGGACAACAGGGTGCCGTCGAGTTGCTCGGTCGGCGCGAGCAACCCCTGGATCGCGATCTCGTGCTTGCGCCGCTCGGCGGGGTCGGGGTAGCTGCCGGCGGGCGGGTCGACGCGGACCACGCCCGACGACAGCAACGTGCGCGGGTTGTCTGGCCGCCATTGCACGGTCGACGTGCGGGTCTGCCCGTCCGGGAACGTCACGGTGAAGGTGGGTGCGTATCCGTGGCCCTGCAGGTAGACCCGGTCGCTGCCGATCCGCAGCGGGTGGTTGACCTCCAGCCGGTAGGGATGCCAGCTGTCGGCGGCCGGGTCCCGGCCGGACTGGTAGTCCTGAAACTCGATGTTCGCGGCGAAGGAGGTGGCCTGTCCCGACGGCAGGTAGTGTGCCGCGAAGTTGTCGACCCGGATGCAGATCGGGTGCAGCGAGGTCCCGTCGACGGTGTTGCCGGCGCGGAACGAGTCGAACGCGGCCGGGGAGGCCGAGCAGAATCCCGGCCCGCCGTCGGCGATGACGATCACGTTGCCTTCGTAGCCGAACAGCTTGCCGACGGCCACCGCGACCAGCAGGCCCAGCAGCGAGAAGTGGAAGACCAGGTTGCCGAACTCGCGCAGGTAGCCCTTCTCGGCGGACACCTCGACGGTTTCAGGCAGCGCACCGCCGTCCTGCCGCCGGATGGCGGTGCGCCAGCCGCGCAGCCGGCCGCTGATCGCGTTGGCCAGGGCGTTCAGCTCCCCGGGATCGGCCGACAGCCGCGCTTCGGTGTGCTTGGGCAACCGGGCCAGATTGCGGGGCGCGGCCACCGGTGTGGCACGCAGGCTGCGAGCGTGGTCGATCATCCGCGGGGTGAGGCAACCCACCAGCGAGACGAACAGCAGCACGTACACGGCGGTGAACCAGAAGCTGGAGAACACGTCGAAGGCCTGCAGGCGGTCCAGCCACGGGCCGATCAGCGGGTGGGACTTGAGGTAGTCATCGACCTTGCCGGCGTTGAGGCTGCGCTGCGGCAGCAGGGCGCCGGGGACGGCGCCGAGTGCGAGCAGGAACAGCAGCACCAGCGCGGTGCCCATCGAGGTCAACGCGCGCCAGGTGTTACGCCCCCAGGCCAGCAGCGCACTCAAATCGGCAGCCTCATGTCGGAGACGAACGCATCGCGCAGCCACGACACGAGGTCGTTCCACGCGCCGGTGACCAGCAGGGCGCCGACGGCAATCAGCAGCGCGCCGCCGAAGACCTGGATGCCCCTGGTGTGTCGCCGCAGCCAGCTCAGGCCGGCCACCGCCCCCGCCGACCCGAACGCCAGCGCCACGAACGGGATCCCCAGTCCCAGGCAGTAGGCGGTGACCAGCACGATCCCGCGTGCGACGTTGGCGCCCTGGGTGGCCGAGGCCACCGTGATCACCCCGGTCAGCGTGGGACCCAGGCACGGCGTCCAGCCCAGGGCGAACACCGCGCCCAGCAGCGGCGCACCCGCGACCGTGGTGAACTGCCGCGGGCTGAACCGCGCCTGCCGCTGCAGCGCCGGGATCAGGCCCACGAACACCAGCCCCATCACGATGGTCAGCACGCCGCCCATCCGCTGCAGCAGCAATTGGTTGGTGATCAGCGTGGTCGTCATGCCGAGCACGGCGACGGTACCCAGGACGAACACCGTGGTGAACCCGGCGACGAACAAGGCCGCCGACCCCGCCACCCGCCATCGGGCGCCCGGTGGGGCCGTGGTCGCGCCCGGCGGCGGCTGCTCGTCCACCCCGACCACGGCCGCCAGGTACGACAGGTAGCCCGGCACCAGCGGCACCACGCACGGTGAGGCGAACGACACCAGCCCGGCGAGCAGGCATACGGCCAGCGCCACCGCCAGCGGCCCGGCGGCGGCGAGGTGGGCGAAGCCGTTCATCGCGGCGCGGCCTCACCGGCCGGGGCCTCATGAGCCACCCGCTCCACCACCGGCTGCAGGTCCTCGGCCAGCAGTTCCCGCAGGAACACCGCCGCGACCCGGTGCCGGCGGTCCAGGACCAGCGTGGACGGGATGACCGTGGTGGGATATTTGCCGCCGAACGCGATCAGCGTGCGCATCGCCGGATCGTAGATGGACGGGTAGGTCACATGCCGGTCGTCGACGAAATCCAGCGCGGCCCGGCGGCTGTTGTCGCGGACATCGACGCCCAGGAAGGACACCCCGTCGTCGCGGGTGGCGTCGTAGACCCGCTGCAGCTGGCCGACCTCGGCCCGGCACGGACCGCACCACTGCCCCCACACGTTCACGACGAGGACGCGGCCGGTGAAGTCGTCCAGCGACAGCGCGCGCGCCGGGTCAGCCAGATCCGGCCCCGACAGCGGACCCGGACGGCCGCGGCTGGACGGGGGATCGTAGTAGATGTCGGTCTTGCCGCCGGGGGAGACGAACTCGAAGGTGCCGCCCTGCGCCACCGCGTCGCGACCGGTGCAGCCGGCCAGCAGGCCCGCCAGCATCATCGCGGCCATTGCCAACCCTCGCACGGTCAGTCTCTCGCCGGCTCGGAGTACTCGACGCCGACCAGGCGGTCGCCGTCGTACACCAAGGTGGTGACCGAGGCGAGCCCGCATTCGCGCCGCCGCGGGTCGTGCCAGAGTCGCCTGCCGGTCACGTGCAGCCGCAGCGTCCACACCGGCAGTTGATGGCTCACGCACACCACCTCCTGACCGGTGCCGCGGGCGCGCGCCTTGTCCACCGCGCCGCTCATCCGGGCGGCGATCTCGGCGTAGGGCTCCCCCCAGGACGGGGTGAACGGGTCGCGCAACCGCCACCAGAACCGCGGGTCTCGCCAGGCGCCGTCACCCGGGCCGACCCGGCGGCCCTCGAAGAAGTTGACCGACTCGATCAGGTCGGGGTCGGTGTCGACGGAAAGGCCGTGCCTGGCGGCGATGACCGCGGCGGTCTCCTGCGCCCGCTGCAGCGGGGACGCGATCACCGCGGCGATGTCGCGGCCGGCCAGCGCGTCGGCAACGGCCGCAGCCTGCACCCTGCCCTTCTCGGACAGCCGGAACCCGGGCAGCCGGCCGTAGAGGATCCCGGTCGGGTTGTGCACCTCGCCATGGCGCACCACGTGCACCCTGGTCTGTTCAGCCATCAGGGCCGGTCCTCTCGAGTGGCCGCCGCGGCCGCGCGGGCGGCGCGGGGCAGCGCCTCGGCGATGCGGTCGAAGGCGCTCTCGTCCAGCGCGGCCGAGACGAACCACGCCTCGAAGGCGCTGCACGGCGGATAGACGCCGGCGTCCAGCAGGGCGTGGAAGAAGGCGGGAAACCGCCACGTCTCGCTTGCGCGTGCGGCGGCGAAGTCGGTCACCGGCGCGTCACAGAAGAATACGCTGAACATGTTGCCGGCCCGCGGAATCTGATGCCGCACACCGGCTTCCGTAAGCGCCTCGGACAGCAGCGCGATCAGGCGGTCGGCGTTGGTGTCCAGCGCGGCGTAGACCGCGTCGGTGGCGGCCCGCAGCGTCGCCAGACCGGCGGCCATCGCGACCGGGTTCCCCGACAAGGTCCCGGCCTGGTACACCGGCCCCAGCGGCGCCAAGCGTTCCATCACCTCGGCGCGCCCGCCGAACGCCGCGGCCGGCAGTCCGCCGCTCATCACCTTGCCGAACGTGAACAGGTCGGCGGCCACCGGATCGATTCCGTACCAGCCGCTCCGGCTGACCCGGAACCCCGTCATCACCTCGTCGAGAATCAGCAGCGCCCCGTGTTCGGCGGTGACGGCGCGCAGCGACGCGTTGTAGCCGGGCGCCGGCGGCACCACGCCCATGTTGCCGGGGCTGGCCTCGGTGATCACCGCCGCGATCTCGTCGCCGAACCGGGCGAAGGCCTGCCGGACGGCCTCGATGTCGTTGTAGGGCAACACGATGGTGTCGGCCGCGGCCGCCCCCGTGACCCCGGGCGACGACGGCAGGCCCAGCGTTGCCACCCCGGACCCGGCGTCGGCGAGCAGCGCGTCCGCGTGGCCGTGGTAGCAGCCGGCGAACTTGACGATCTTGGCCCGGCCGGTGAATCCGCGCGCCAGCCGCACCGCGCTCATCGTGGCTTCGGTGCCGGAGTTCACCAGCCGGATCCGCTCGACCGCCGGCACCCGACCGATGATCTCGGCAGCCAGCTCACTCTCGGCCGGCGTGGGTGCCCCGAATGACAGGCCGGACGCCGCGGCCCGGGCAACGGCGTCGACGACCGCCGGGTGCGCGTGGCCGAGGATCATCGGCCCCCAGGAGCAGACCAGGTCGATGAAACGGTTGCCGTCGGCGTCGGTGAGCCGGCAGCCGCTCGCCTCGGTGATGAACCGCGGGGTGCCACCGACGGCGGCGAAGGCGCGGACCGGGGAATTCACCCCGCCGGGGATGACGGCGCAGGCCTCCTCGAACAGGCGCGCGGAAACCGCGGTCGACGTCGCGGTCCGCTCCGAACTACCCATGGCAACCAGTGTCCCAGTTCTGTGGACAAGGTCCACTACAGGGTGTAGCAGACCGCCTATATCATGCCCGCCCGCTTGCCGGTGGTGATCTGCGGAGGTCGATCGCGGTTTTGACGCTCGCTCTCCGGGGCGGTCGTCGACACCGACGCCGGTGGGGCCGGTCAGGGCACCGCCACGCCGTTCGGGGCTTGGCCGACCGGGATGGTCGCGACGAGGGTGTCGTTCGATCGGTGCCGGACGCGACGCAGGCGTTGAGATTTGCGCCGCACACGGAGTTGGATGATCGGTGTGCAGCTCCCGCAACGCCTCGCCCGGTTCAACCGGCGCATCACCAACCCCATCCAAAGCATGTGGGCCGGCCGGCTGCCGCCGTACGCCATCATCGAGCACGTCGGCCGCCGCTCGGGCAAGCTGTACCGCACCCCGGTGAGCGCGTTTCCCACCGGCGTGGACGGCAGAGCCGGCGTGGCGATCGTGCTGTCCTACGGCCCGGACCGCGACTGGCTGAAGAATCTCACCGCGGCCGGGGGTGGGCGGATGCGCCGGGCCGGCACGACGTTCGGCATCACCGAACCGCGCGTGGTGTCCCGGGCCGAGGCGGCCTCGCAGGTGACCGGCCGGTGGCGGCGGGTCGTCGCCCGGCTGCCGTTCGAACAGGCGGTGCTGCTGACCCGGACCCCGTGAGACGGACCGGTCTGCGTCACCGCGATCCCGGAATGATCGGTCGGGCTCTCGACCGCGCGGTGCCGCGGCACGGCGTGCACCGGTCACGGCGATCGAACGGAGGTGATGCCGACCCCGCCCGTCGCCGAGGGCCGCCGTCCGCGCCGCCGCCTGGCGACGAAGTGCAGGGCCATCACGACGGCCCACGCCAGCAGGCCGAGCCAGAACTGGCTGCGCGCCGACGGATCGAACGCCATGCGCGCCAGCACCGCGACGAGCCCGGCCACGGTCAGCAGCGACAGCACCGGGAACAGCCACATTCTGACCCGGAGTCGCTCGGGGGGCGTCCGGCGGCGCAGCACGATCTGGGACAGCGCGATCAGCACGTAGACGAACAGGACGACGGCGCCCGAGGAGTTCAGCAGGAAGGTGAACACCGTTCGCGGTGCGATCCACGACATGACCACGCAACCGAACCCCACTGCCGAGGAGCCCAGGACGGCCGGCACTGGAACCCCGCGCGCGCTGATCTTGGCCAGGCGGGCGGGCGCCTCGTTCCGGGTGGCGAGCGTGAAGAGCATGCGCGACGAGGTGTACAGCCCCGAGTTCAGGCAGGACAGCACGGCGGTGAGCACCACCGCGTTCATGAACTGGTCGGCGCCGGGAATTCCCATGTGCCGCAGCGCGGCGACATATGGCGAAACACCGGGTTGCACAGCGTTCCACGGCAGGACCACCACGACCACGAACACCGAGCCCACGAAGAAGATGCCGATCCGCGCCAGCACGGAGTGCACCGCGCGCTGCACCGCGCGCTGGGGATCACGGCTCTCGGCGGCGGCGATGGTGACCACCTCGGCGCCGGTCATGGAGAACACCACCACCACGATCGCGGTGAACACCGCACCCACACCCTTGGGGAAGAACCCGCCATGGGCCGTGAGGTTGGAGAAGTCCACGGGGTGGCCGGGAACGAGCCCGGACATGTAAGCGGCGCCAAGCAGCAAGAAGGCCACGATGGTCGACACCTTGATTCCGGCGAACCAGAATTCGAACGCGCCGAACGACGACACCGAGAACAGGTTCGTCGCGGTCATCAACGTCATCAGGCACAACGACGTCAGCCACAGCGGCGTATGGACCCAGTAGTTGACGACCTTCCCGCCGGCTACCGCCTCGAACCCCACGACGATCACCCAGAAGTACCAGTACAGCCAGCCGACCGAGAACCCGGCCCAGCCGCCCAGGGCCTGCGCGGCGTAGTCGGCGAACGAACCGGTCACGGGGTTCGCGGCGGCCATCTCGCCGAGCATCCGCAGCACCAGGACGATCAGCGCGCCGCAGAGCGCGTAGGTGAGGAACACGGCGGGCCCGGTGGCGCGGATAGCCACGCCGGACCCGACGAACAGCCCGGCGCCGATCACGCCGCCGACGGCGATCATGTTGAGCTGACGTTGCGACAGCCCCCGGCGCAGTGCTGGCTGGGTGTCGATGGCGTCGCCCTTCCACAAGCTGGGAGCTCACGATACCGCCCCGCGCGGCGGCGCGCACCGGGTGAGGTGGCCGTCCCGGGGTCGTCCCGGCCGACCACGTCGCAGGCCCACTGCACGGCTTCGCGGTAGACGCGCGGGGACGGACGTCGCGGCGCCGGGAGCCGAATGTCACCTTTGCGTGACCGCTTCATCACGAAACCGGCCAAGCTGCGTGCCCGTTGCGGACCGAGAACCCTCGGGCGGCATCATGACGCGCGTGGCTGACCTGAATCGCCGTGCGCTGCTGCGCCTCGGCGCCGGCGCCGGTGCGGGCGCCGCCGGCGTGTGGGCGTCCAGCGCGCTGCTGGACCCGCTGAAGCCGCAGGCTGCACCGCAGCCGCAAGCCCCCGCGCCGTTCGAGCCCTCACCGGCGGGTACCACCCTGCCGACCAGGCTGACCGGCTCGTTCATCTCCGCCGCGCGCGGCGGCATCAAGACCAACTGGGTCATGGCCCTCCCGCCGGGCCAGACCGGACCGCTGCGGCCGGTGATCGCGCTGCATGGGGTGGACGGCGACGCCAACCAGATGCTCGAGGTCGGCGTCGAGAACGGGCTGGCCCAACTGGTCAAAGCGGGCCGCCCGCCGTTCGCCGTGGTCGGCGTGGACGGCGGCAACACCTACTGGCACCGGCGGGACTCGGGCGTGGACTCCGGCGCGATGGTGCTCGACGAACTGCTGCCGATGTTGACCTCGATGGGCATGGACACCTCCCGGGTGGGTTTCATGGGCTGGTCGATGGGCGGGTACGGCGCGCTGCACCTGGGCGCCCGGCTTGGCCCGGCCCGCACGGCCGGGATATGCGCGATCAGCCCGGCATTGTTCACCTCGTTCACCGGCAGCGATCCCGGAGCGTTCGACAGCTACGACGACTGGGTGCGCAACAGTGTGCTGGGTGTGCCGGCGCTCTCGCAGATCCCGCTGCGAGTCGATTGTGGCACCTTCGACCGTTTCGCCTTCGCCACCCGCCAGTTCGTCGCCCAGCTCAAGGCTCCGCCGTCGGGCAGCTTCTCGCTGGGCGGCCACGACATGTTCTATTGGCGCGGGCAGCTGCCCGGCGAGCTGGCCTGGCTGGCGGCCTGACGAACGGCCGGCATGCGCCCGAAACGTGCCCAGAAATGATTCCGCCAATGGTGATCGGCGACGCGGCCGCCGCGCTGCTCGTGGGCGCCGGGCTGGTCCGGCTGCAGGAACGCCTCGAGCGGTGGGCCTACGACCGGCACGCGGAAGGCTGACGCCGGCGCACACCTCGCCGGGGCAGCTGGGTGCGGATCAAGGGGGCGATCTTGTCCGCCAGGTACTCGTGCCCGGCATCGGTGGGGTGCACGCCGTCCGGGCCGATCAGGTCTGGCCTGCCGACGAACCATCGGTCGCCGAGCGGGTCGACGAAGGTCGCCCCGGCCGCGCGGGCCTCCACGTTGAGCACGTCGCGGACCTGCAGGATGGCCTCGGGCACGTCGGCGGTCGGCCACGGCGGCCCGATCACCAGGAACCGCGCCATCGGGGCCAGGCGCCGCGCCAGATCGAAGGTGTCGTGCGAATTGCCGGCCAGCATCCCCGGATCGGCACCCTGGTCGTTGCGGGAGCCGAAGAACACCACGAGCGCGTCGTCGGGCTGGACCGCCCGGGCGGTCAGGTCTCCGAAGACGCTGCCGTGGTCGCCGAGCACCACGTAGCCGGCGCGGCCCTCAGCCGCCACGTCAGGGGCGACCCGCACACCCTCCCGGGCCAGGGTCCGCCACACCCGCGCGGTCCACGAGTGCGAGCCCAGGCCGCCCTCGTCGGTGCCGGTCGTGTAGGAGTCGCCGATGACCGCGACGCGGTAGAACTGGGTCTCGAGGGTGTCATAGGCCCGCGCCCACGCCGGATGTGCCAACTGCCCGAACACCACGCCGACCACGCACGCGAAGCCGACACCGACCGTGGCCAGACGACCCACTGACACCTCCACTGTGAACGGCTCAATCTGCGGGCACCCCGGGTGCCGGGCCGCCCGCACCAACGAAATCGTACGAGCAACCAGGCCCCGAATCGTGATCGAAGCGCGGTGACCCCTATGCCGTCCGGTGCACAGCCGGCCCCGCCAGGCGGCCGGCACTCACACCGCGCGCGCCGAAATCGCTGCCCGCGGGCGGTCGATCTGGCGCACCTTGCCAGGGCCCGGCTCACCGGACCCGGTGCCCGGCTTGCCCGCCCCGATCTCGACCATCCCGCGCATCCACCGCCTGCCGGGTTCTTCGACGAGGTGGTACAGCAGGATCGCCATCCCCCCGGCGATTGCGAGTAGACCGACGACGTTGTATTTCCACGGGAAGTCCCGCGGCGTGAGCTCGAACTGCTCCACGGCCCATCCCCACGCCGTGTGCACCAGCTCGTGCACCATGTACAGGCAGAAGGAGATCTTGCCGCCGTACACCAGCAACCGGGTGGACAGCAGCCGGGGCAGGCCTCCCACGCCGACCGCCAGCGTGATGACCAGCGGGATGAACAGCACGTCGACCAGGCCGCCGCTGTCGCTCACCCCGGAGATGGGATGGGTGTCGAACCAGTACAGGGTGGCGACCATGGCGATCACGACCAGCAGGGACAGGTGTGCGGCGCCGCGCCGGGCTCGATCGGTCAGCCGCAGCCTGCGCACGGCGGCACAGGCCAGTGCGCCCGCGGTGAACTGTGTGACGATCCGCGGCAGCCAGCTCCACGGGGTGTAAAACTGGCCGCTGACCAACAGCAGCACGATCGGTGGCAGCGTCGCCGTACATGCCAGCACCGTCAGGCTGCGCGCCCGCGTGGTGTGCGTCATCCGGAAGATGACCAGCACGAGCCCACCGAACAGCACGTAGGCCAGCCATTCCGCGCTGATCGACCAGGCCGGCCCATCCCAGCTCGAGCCGTCGAAGAACGGCTGGAACCACAGCTGCACCAGCAGCACCTGACGTAGGTAGCTGGTCGCGGTGAAGTCAGCGACGTCGGGCGAGGGCACGTGGCCGACGTGCAAGGTGAAAATCACCCACAGGGCGGCCAGGTGCAGCGTGACCAGGTAGACCGGCCAGACCCGGGCCAGCCGCAACCACAGGAAATGCGCGGTGGCACGCGTCGACCACGTCCGGCCCATGCGGTCGAGGTATTTCCAGGCCAGCACGAACCCACTGAGGATGAAGAACAGGTCGACGCCCTGCGCGCCGCAGTTGAGGACTGGCGCCAGCGCATCCAGGAAGGCCGGCGAGGCGTCTGCCAGCATCGGCCGGAAATGAAACAGCACCACCCACACCGCGGCAACGATGCGAAGCCCGGTGAGAGCCTTGATCTCGCCCTTGATCTCTCCGGTGCGCACCCTGTTCTTTCCGTCGGGACTCGTGTCTTTCCGTCGGGACTGTGCCAATCGCCGGCCGGTTGCCCGACTTGTCCCTCTCCAAGCCCCCGACTCGGCGACCGACAGCCCTGGCAGCCTAACAGTGGAACGGCCGCGCCGGGGGGACCCGCGGCCGTCCGCCGGAGCCGAAACGGGCCCCACAACCGCTCTTCCCGCTGCCATGACCAGCTTCTTAGCGAAGAGTTAGACGGGATTGTCGGTCTCCTTAATTTGGCGGGTGATCGTACTACTAGCAGGCTTGGTCGGCGTCGACCCGGCTCCGAGGGTTTCGTGCAGACCACGCAGGATGGGAATGCTCATGACGATCGCAGACATCAGGACTCGGCAGGGGAACAACACCTTCGCCTACGGCGGCGCGCAGCTGCGGGCCCATTGCCGGCACCTGGCGACGGTGGTGACCATCCGGGGCCAGGTCGACGCCGGCAACGCCGATCAGGTCGGCGAACACCTCCGGCGCTTCGTTCTCGGCGACAGCCCTGTCGTGCTCGACATGAGCGGGGTGCACCGTTTCGGCGTGCCTGGCCTTTCCCTGCTCGCGACGCTGGACGAGCGCTGCCGAGCCGCCGGGCTGGAGTGGGTCCTGGTTGCGGGCCCCGTCGTCACCGACGTGCTGGGTGACGACGGGACGCAGGCGCGGTTCCCGATCGCGGAGTCGGTACGCCAGGCGCTGCACGACCTGGCAGACGGCATCGCCGACCGCCGCCGGCTGATGCTGCCGCTCGTCCGCAAGACCGCCTAGCTGGAGCCGGGTTCGCCCCGTACGCCGCCGCCCTCGTCGGCGCCGCGGCGGGCGCGCAGCGCGCGGGCCAGCCCCGTCACGATCAGCACCCCGGCGGCTGTCACCAGGATCAGGGTCAGCAACAGCAGTTGGGGGTCGTACACCAGCGACGTGGTGAACGGCTGGCCGTCGGCGATCGGGGCCACACGCCGGGTGTGACGAGCGTGCGTCCAGCTCAGCGCGGCGCCCGCCAGCGCGGCGCAGGCCAGACCGAGCTCGATCAGGCCCCGGTAAGGCGCCCGGCGCCGCGCGCTCACCGCACCGTCCCCGCGTCGTCATCGCCGCGCTCGGCGGCGACCTCGGGGGGCCGCACCCGCTCCTGCACCAGCGGGGTCAGGGCCGCCCGCAGCCGGCGGTGGCGCCGCGCCCACGCCTGCGCCGTACGCCCCTCGGTGAGCTGGAGCCCGATGCCGACGCGGCCGCGCGGGACGCCGACCAGTTCGCCGAGCGCGCGGGCCGACTGCCACGTCGGCGGCTCCCCACCGGACTTCTCGTGGCTCTCGGGCTCCGGATACACCCTGAGAATCTCGCGCACCAGCACAGTCTCGGTTCCTTGGCGCAGGGCGTCCGCGGTGAGTTCCACCGAGACGTGGACCCGCGCGGCTTTCACCTGCAACGCCACGAACGCCGAC
>CAYVQQ010000084.1:6338-11743 GCA_964453085.1 uncultured Mycobacterium sp. | reverse complement strand
CGCTCTGCAGGAACGCCTTCACGGCCTTGCCCCGTTGGGGATCGGCATACTTCGAGCAGACGATCTCGTAGGTCGCCAGCACGATCGGGTAGGCGCCGGACCGGCTCGGCCGGTAGAACGAGATCGTGTCGAGGACGAGGTCGTTGCCCTTGTTGACGATGTCCGCCGAGGCGATCGTCTTCGCCACCGAATCCGCGCTGATCGAAACGGGATCCGGACCGCCCGACGTGATGATCTCGGCCATCCTCAGCTGCAGCGCCTGAGCGAAGGACCATTCGTTGTAGCTGATGGCGCCTTCGGTGCGCTTGACCGCCGCGGCGGTGCCGTCATTGCCCATCGCGCCCTCGCCGGCACCGCCGACGAAAGTCTTCCCCGCACCCTTTCCCCACGCGTCGCCGCCTGCGGTGTCGAGATACTTCTGGAAGTTGTCGGTCGTGCCGGACAAGTCGCTGCGGAACACGACATGTATCGGTTCAGCGGGCAAAGGCGCACCCGAGTTCAGCGTCCGAATCGCCGGATCATTCCAGCTCGTGATCGTGCCGTTGAAGATCTTGGCCGCGGTCGGCCCGTCGAGAATCAGCGACGTGAGGCCGTGCACGTTGTAGGTGACCGCGATGGGCCCGAACACCACCGGCAGGTTCCACGCCGGCGACCCGCATCGTTGTCCCGCGGCGGCGTACTCCGCAGGGCTCAGCGGCGAGTCCGAGCCACCGAAATCCGTTTGGTTTCCCGTGAATTCGCTCACGCCGGCACCTGAACCGTCGGCGGTGTAATTGAGCGTCTGGCCGGGGCATGCCTGCTCGAACGCGTTCACGAAACGGGTCATCGCATTGGCCTGGGCCGTCGAACCACTGGCCTTGAGGGTCATCTTCCCGCCGCAACTCACGTGTGCCGACGACGCCCTCGGTGATGCGCTCGGCCCCTTCGACTGCTTGTCGCCGCCACATGCCGACAGCACCAGCGCAACGACGGCCACTACGCACGACAAGGAGCCAAATCGGTTGGCCTTCAAATCAGTTCCTTCGTTTCCTGCCGAATACGACCGTCGATCCTTCCGACAGGGTGAAACGGTACGGCAACTTCGGCACGGCACACCTGAACGGATGATGACATCCCAGCGGCCCCCTGGTGAATTGAATTCCTTCCGGGCGTGGGCATTCGCGCCGCATCCGCGGACATGACGTGGGAGCCACGCGGGCCGCGTCTCCCGGAGTTGTCCGGCAGATGAACAAACCATGTACACCTACCCCTCGGGCTGGTACCGCGGTCATGTCAACCACCAAGATTGAACCGCGTGGCGCCGCACCGTCAGTCCTGGCCGACTCGGCCCGGTGTGAGCGTGAAGGATCTGACTGCAGGGAGCACCCCCCATGGTTTCTCGCGCGCTACTCGCTGTCGGGGCCGCCTGTGTGGGCCTGCTGGCCGCGGTGCCGACCGCTCACGCCGACGCCGTCGACGACCAGTTTCTGGCAAAACTGAGATCGCAGGACATCGCCGACCGGCAGTCTGCCGCGCACGCGATCGAAGCCGCTCACTTCGTCTGCGTGAAACTCGATAACGGCGATACACCGCTCGGTGTGATGCGCGACGTGATGCAAAGCAGTAGCTTGCCCGAATATTTTGCCGGCTACTTCGTCGGCGCGAGCATCGATGCCTATTGCCCGCGGCACAAGGGAGAAGTCCCCTCCGAATAGCGAAGCTGCCGCCGAATCAGCCCGTCGCGCCGGCTGCCTCCGCGACGATGCGGTGATCGCGGTTTGCACCACCTGGGCGCTGAGCGGTTGACGAGGATCGTCCGGGCGTCGAAAAAGACCATGATCGCGTCCGCGGCGCGGCTACCATCGCGTCAATGCGGGTCGGGTCGGATCGGGGGAAGATGCGGGTCAGTGCGCCCGGGTTCAACGCGTTCCACAAGCCGGTCGGCGAGAACCTGGATCGGTTCAGCCTGGGTGATCACCTCGGGCATCTGCGGGAACCGGTGGCCGGTAAGGCGCCGCACGACCTGGAACGCCGGGTGTCGTTCGCCGACGTCCGGGACCTGCGGCCGGGCCACGACGAGGCCTGACCGGTGGGCTCTCCCCGGGTGGGCACCGTCGGCGGCATCACCGAACTGGCCGCCTGCTACGCCGAACCCCCCGATGGTGTGCGCGCCAACATGATCTTCAGCGCCGACGGCGCCGCCGCCTTCGGCGGTCGGGCGGGACCGCTGTCCTGCCCGACCGATCAGCAGCTGCTGCAGACCCTGCGTGCCTTCGCCGACGTGGTACTCGTCGGCGCCGGCACCGCGCGTGCCGAGAACTACGGCCCGGTGCGCCTCACCGAGGCGCAGCTCGCCGGCCGGCGCGCCGAAGGCCGGCCCGAGCCGCCGCCGATCGCCGTGATCAGCCGAACCGGCGACCTGCCGTCGCGGCTGTTCGACGAGCCCGACCGGCCGCCGATCCTGCTCACCTGTGCACCCACGGCGGCCCGGCTGCGCGGCAACCGACGCCGGCGGGTGGTGGTGGCCGGTGAGGACTCCGTGGACGTGCCGCGGGCGTTGGACCTGCTACGCGAGCACGGCATGCGTCGGATCCTGTGCGAGGGCGGACCTACACTCCTCGACGAACTGGTGACAGCCGATGCCGTCGCCGAGATCTGCGTGACGCTGGCCCCCCGCCTGGCGGCGAACCAGCCGGTAGGCCGGCGGTTGCCGTCACGGCTGCCCGTGCCCGTCACGATGCGGCTCGAACACGCGCTGGTATACGACGACTATCTCTACTTGAAGTACGGGCGCTCTACGTGAAGTACGAGCACTGACCTCGCTCGGCATGCAGCGCACGAGGCTGCTTCCTATCATGGGAAGGGCCGGGTGGAGATTGCATCGCATCGCCTTCGGGACGTCGACTCGACGCCGTCGCCGTTCACATTCTCCGAGTTCGTAGAGGAGGGCCATCGGCCAGGTGAGCAGTGCACACGACGACGACTACCGAAATCTGGCGGTGAACCGGCTGCGGCCCGGCGAGCTTCAGTGGGCACTCGACCACGACGCCGTACACGGGATCGCCTACGCGTTCCGGTATCCCGTCGCAGTGGCCGAATCCAGCGACGATCCCGCCGACGACAGGAGGACCTACCTGGTGCGCGTCAGGCGCGACGACTTGGCCAATGCGCTGGACAAGATCAACGATTGGATCGTCGCCAACCCAGGCGCCGCCGGGATCCAGGCCTACGGTTTCGTCAGGGCGCTGTCTCGGGAGGGACTGAGCGAGCGCGCGGCCGGTGACGAGGAGCACCGCTGAAGCGTGAGAGGTGACCGGCCGAGGAGCGGCACGACACGCCCCGTTGCCAGTCAACTCTTTTTAGAGGATGTAGAGCATCTCCTGATAGGTCGGCAGCGGCCACAGATCGTCGGCCACGATGCCTTCCAGCGTATCCGCGGCTGTGCGCACCGCATCCATGGCCGGCAACAGCGCCTTCTGGGCATGCTTGGCCTCCTCGAGTGCCGAAGCCGCCGAGTGGTCCGACAACGCCTCCTTCAGCCTCTCCAGCGCCGCCTCGAGGTCGGCCAGAGGTCCTGAAACGGCTTGTAGCGCAAACATACTCGGCTTCACGCCGGCATCCTTGAGGGTCGCGACGTTCTGTGCGAGCTCGGTCTGGTAGCGGATCGCCGCGGGCAGGATGACCGTTGTCGCGATCTCGAGCGTGAGCTTGGCCTCGACCGCGATGGTCAGTGCGTACTGCTCCAGGCGCACCTCGTAGCGGCTGTGCAGCTCGCGCTCGCTGAACACCCCATACTTGGTGAACACTTCGACCGCTTCCGGCGTGATCAACTCCGGGATGGCGTCCAACGTGGTCTTGAGGTTCGGCAGCCCCCGCTCCGCGGCCTCGATCTGCCAGTTCTCCGAGTAGCCGTCCCCGTTGAACACCACTGCGCCGTGGTCGGTGATGATCTCGGTGAGCAGCTTCTGCACCGCCATGTCGAAGGTGTCGCCGTCCGCCCCGGCCTTCTCCAGCGCCGTGGCAATGTAGTCGAACGAGTCGGCCAGGATCGTGTTGAGGACGATCATCGGCACGGCGACCGTCTGACCCGAACCCGGCGCCCGGAACTCGAACCGGTTGCCGGTGAACGCGAACGGACTGGTGCGGTTGCGGTCCCCCGGGTCGGTCGGCAGCGGGGGCAAGGTATCGACACCGATGATCATGGTGCCCTTGCCTTTTGACGAGGTGGCCGCGCCCTTCGCGATCTGCTCGAACACGTCGGCGAGCTGGTCGCCGAGGAAGATCGACATGATGGCGGGCGGCGCCTCGTTGGCGCCCAGCCGGTGGTCGTTGGTGGCCGAGGCGACCGAGACGCGCAGCAGGCCGGCGAACTTGTGCACGGCGCGGATCACCGCCGCACAGAACACCAAGAACTGGGCGTTGTCGTGAGGGGTGTCGCCGGGCACCAGCAGCGAGCCCAACTCGGCATTACCGACCGAGAAGTTGACGTGCTTGCCCGACCCGTTGACGCCGGCGAACGGCTTCTCGTGGAACAGGCATTCCATGCCGTGTTTCTTGGCCAGCGTCTTGAACACCGTCATCAGCAGCTGCTGGTGATCGGAGGCGAGGTTGGCCCGCTCGAACATCGGTGCCACCTCGAACTGGCCGGGCGCCACCTCGTTGTGCCGAGTCTTGGCGGGAATCCCGAGCTTGAACAGCTCCCGCTCGGTGTCCATCATGAAACCCAGGACGCGCTCGGGGATCGCACCGAAGTAGTGGTCGTCGAACTCCTGCCCTTTGGGGGGCTTGGCGCCGAAGACGGTGCGACCGGCGTTGACCAGATCCGGCCGCGCCAGGAAGAAGTGGCGGTCCACCAGAAAGTATTCCTGCTCGGGGCCGCAGAACGACACCACCTTGTCGGGGTCCTTGTGGCCGAACAACTTCAGGATGCGCTCGGCGTGCGTGCCCATGGCCTGCTGGCTGCGCAGCAGCGGCGTCTTGTAGTCCAGCGCCTCGCCGGTCATCGAGACGAACACCGTCGGGATGCACAGCGTGTTGCCGTTGGGGTTCTCCAGGATGTAGGCGGGGCTGGTCACGTCCCAGCCGGTGTAGCCGCGCGCCTCGAACGTGCTGCGCAGCCCGCCCGAAGGGAAGCTGGATGCGTCGGGCTCACCCTGGATCAGGGTCTTGCCGGCAAATTCGGCCATCGTCTGCCCGTCCGAGACGGGTTCCAAGAAGCTGTCGTGCTTCTCGGCGGTCAGCCCGGTCATCGGGTAGAAGACGTGGGCGTAGTGGGTGGCCCCGCGCTCCAGGGCCCAATCCTTCATGGCCACGGCGACCGCATCGGCGACGGCGGGGTCGAGCCTGGCGCCCTTGTCGATGGTCGCCACCACGGACTTGTACACCGATTTGGGCAATCGGGCCTGCATCTCGGCCTTGGTGAAGAC
>CAYVQQ010000084.1:0-6328 GCA_964453085.1 uncultured Mycobacterium sp. | reverse complement strand
CATCCCGCCCGGAGTCTCACCGGGGACGAAGCGGACCGCGGGAGGAACGTATGCCTCGACGTTGTTGATCGCCTGTAGGCGAACCAGATTGCCGCTCAATGGAATTCCTAACCTTGACAGTCCGCGCCGCTCGGGTGTGGAAGGCGGACCGCCTCACCTTAGGAATCACCGATGCCAAGAGCGTTACGCTGATGTCAACGGTATGTTCCCAACCGTTTCCGCTCGGCGGCACCGGCCATTCAAAGCCCAACACGCCAACGCCGCCTGCTCGAAATCAGCGCGAAAAATCGCGGCTGAATCCCGGGCAGCGTTCAGCGATCCACCGCCGGTTCTTCGTCATCCTCGGTGTCGGCCACGGTCAGCGGCATGGCCAGCTCTTCCAGCGACCGTTGTTCGGCCGTGACGCCCAGCCACAGCTCGACCAGGCCGGCGATCGCCATCACCGCCGCCCCGATGAGGAACGACCACACCACCTGGCCGCGCTGTCCGGACTCGATCAGCTGGCCGAACAGCAGAGGCCCGGTGATGCCGCCGATCGCCGTGCCCGTCGCATAGAAGAAGGCGATCGCCAGCGCCCTGGTCTCCATCGGGAAGATCTCGCTCACCGTCAGATAGGCCGCGCTCGCGCCCGCCGAGGCCAAGAAGAACGCCGCCGCGAGGACGGCGATGAAGGTCCAGACGCCGCCGGTCCCGGTCACGAACAGCACCGCGAGGACGACCACGACGACCGCCGAACCGATGTAGGACATCGTGATCATCGGTTTGCGGCCGACGGAGTCGAACAGGTGCCCCAGCAACAGCGGGCCGAGAAAGTTGCTCAGCGCCCACAGGACGAAGAACAGTGGCACCGTCCCGGAGCCGACGCCGTAGAACCCGCTCAACAGCGTCCCCAGGTTGAACGTGACGCCGTTGTAGAGGAACGCCTGCCCGATGAACAACGCCAGTCCGAGGGCCGCGCGCCCGGGATACCGCGTGAGAGCCGCCTTGGCGATCTCGGTGAACGAGATCGCCTTGCGCTGATGCACTGTCAGCGGCCGGCCCTCGGGCTCGGGAAGCGGTTCACCCGTTTCCCGCCACACGTCCGCCTCGATGTCGCCGACGATCCGCTCCGCTTCCTGGGCGCGCCCGTGGATGAACAGCCAGCGCGGGCTTTCGGGGACGTTGCGCCGGACCAGCAGCACGAAGATGCCGAAGATCGCGCCGATACCGAAGGCGAGCCGCCAGCCGACGTCGACCGGGAAGTGGGAGGTGTCGAGCAGGACCAGCGCCCCGGCGGCTCCCGCGGCCGACCCGACCCAGTAGGTGCCGTTGATCACCAGGTCCACGCGGCCGCGCACCCGGGCGGGAATCAGCTCGTCGATCGCGGAGTTGATCGCTGCATATTCGCCGCCGATCCCGGCGCCGGTGAAGAAGCGCGTGACGAAGAAATACCAGGGCGCGAACGCGAATGCGGTGGCCACGGTGGCGATCAGGTAGAGCACCAGGGTGAGCATGAACAGGTTGCGCCGCCCGAAACGGTCGGTGAGGTGACCGAAGAACAACGCGCCCGCGCAGGCCCCGGTGATATAGATCGCGGCCGCCACCCCGATCTGTGCGGGGTCGAGCGCGATACCGCTGCCCTTCTCGGTGAGTCGGGCCGAGACGTTTCCGACCATGGTGACCTCGAGCCCGTCGAGCACCCAGACGCCACCCAAGCCCAGCACCACGCGCCAGTGGAACCGCGACCACGGTAGCCGGTCGAGGCGCGCAGGTACCTGGGTCGTGATCGTCCCGATCTGCGCGCCTGTGCTCATCATCGCTTCCGTTGCTCCGTTCGGGATCCGACAGTTCCGTTCCGGGTCCGACACCCGTGGGGCCGAACCCCGGCCGCCGCACATGCAGGGTTCCCAAATTACTGACCCCGCTCCCCCGCACCGCCCCGCAGGGGGCGCGCCCGGAAGGTTCGGGAGGACGCACATCGCGGCTTCGGCTACCGTCGAGCTACCGACCGTGCTCGCCGCCGAATCGTCCCTTCACGCGTCGGGAGGGAGCCATGACCCAGACCACCGCGAAGTGGTCCACGATCGCCGCGGTCCCACTTGCGGCGCTGCTCTTCGCGGTCCCGGCCGCGGCGGATCAGACCGACGACGCGTTCGTCACGGCGCTGCAGAAGCGCGGGATCGTCTTTCCGAGCGCCGACGCCGCGGTCGCGGCGGCCCACAACGTGTGCGCGGCCCTCGACAAGGGCCAGACGCCCGGAGGCCTCACACTGTCCGTCGCCAAGAACATGGTGCTTTCGGTGCGTGACGCCGGCTATTTCATCGGCGCTTCGGTGGCCTCCTACTGCCGTGGGCACAGGAGCGACGCCGGAATCTCGGTACCCCCGCCCAGCGGTTGAATCCAACGCCCCGGATCACAGGTCGCGCAGCCTCGCCTCCTCGAGATCCAGGCTGCGCTCGATCGCCCGCAACACCGTCGCGCTGATGCGGCCCTGCTGCCGCAACCCCATGACCATCGCCCGCTCCGCGGCGAGCATCCCCAGGCGCAGGCCGCGGTACTTGTCGGCCTCACCGTGCGGTGTGGCCGTGACCGGGTCTGGCCCCTGTAGCCGGCGCACCCTGGACGTGTACAGACTGCGCAACGCCGCGACCGCCGCATCGGAGTCATCATGCGCCTCGGGCTGATCGCCGAGCCAGTCGAGCGCCGCGGTGGCCGCCGCCAGACGGGCTTCGCGCTCCTCGTCGCGCCAGTCCTCACGACCGACCCCCAGCCTGCGGAGCAGCAGCGGCAGGCTCATGCCCTGCAGGACGAGCGTCACCACGACGACCGACGCCGCGACCACGATCACCAGATCGCGATGCGGGAAGGGCGCACCGTCGCCGAGTCGCAACGGTATGGCCAGCGCCGCGGCCAACGAGACGCCGCCGCGCATCGCAGCCCAGCCGATCACGGCCCGCTCCCGCCAGGCCGCAGGTTTGCCGGGACCGCGCTGAACCGGGGTCATCGCCGGGCGCAGCAACAACATCCAGAGCAGCCGTGTTCCGACCACCACCGCCAGCACCGCCGCGATGACGGTCAGCAGCGTCGAGGTGGGGACGCCGGGAACGCGGTGGACCACTCGGACCAGTTGCATCCCCACAAGGGTGAACAGCGCCCCGTTGAGCAGGAACACCAGCACGTCCAGGAAAGCGAAGGCCTGCAGCCGTGCCCGGGGCTCGAAGATCCACCCGGAGCGGGCGCCGACGTAGAGCCCGGCTACGACGGTCGCCAGGACCCCGGACAGGCCGGCCGCCTGCGCGAGCAGATACGTCAGGTAGGGCGTGGCAAGCGACAGGGTGATCTCCAGCAACGCCTGATCGAGCCGGCGGCGCACACCGACCAGGATCCAGGCGATGAGCAGGCCCAGCGCCGCGCCGCCCAGGGGCGCGACGAACACCGTCTCCGCCACCTGCCCCGGACGAACCGTACCGGCCACCGCGGTGGTGACGGCGGCGACGTAGAGCACCAGCGCGGTGCCGTCGTTGATGAGGCCTTCGCCCTCGACGATGGTCACCAACCGTTCAGGCGCGTTGAGTCGCCGGAGTACCGAGGCGGCGGCGACCGTGTCGGTCGGCGCCACGACCGCCCCGGCTACCGCGGCGACGGTGATCGGCACACCCGCGACCGCGACCATCACCGCCATCACGCCCGCCATGGTGACCAGGACCAGCCCTACGGCCAGTAGGCCGATGAGAACGGCGTCGGCGCGCAGGTCTTCGGGCGCGATGAAGTATGCGGCGAAGTACACCAGCGGCGGCAGAAACACGTAGAACACGATCGCCGGCGACAGGTCCGGCGCCGGCGTCCACGGCGTCAGGCTCAGCAGCGCGCCCAGCCCGACCAGCACCACCGGGTAGGGCACCCCGAACCGCTCGGCCAGCCATCCCGACGAGGCGATGGCGAGCGGCAGGCAGAGCAACAGGAACGTCACCTGCGGGGTCATGGGACCACCCGCGGGGCTGGCGGTGCTTTCACGCAGTGTCGCGGCCCGAGGTTCCGCCGCCGACGGCCGGCATCGTGCCGACGGTGCGAGGGTGGCCCCTTCGGCGGCAGCGGGCGGTCCCGGCCAGCAAGCGCCTCCCTCGGCGATGGCGACCTTGCCATCCAGGGTCGTGGATCATCGAGCGTCCTTTCACGCGGCGGGCATCGCCGCCACAGTGTGCTACACGCACTGTTCGAATGCTTCGCCTTCCGGCCCGTCGGTTCCGGTGAGCGTTGGCGGTGTCGCGAAAGTGTCGGTAGCGACGGTCCTTCTCCAGAAACGTGTTGCCGGCAGCTGTCGCACACACGGACGGTTGGCGGCCACGACGCCAAGGCCCTCAAGGGGTCCGCTGGAACAACACGCCGCGAATGCGCGACTATTGAAACGTGGATTGTGACGTCGCCCGCGAGGCCCTGTCGGCCCGGATCGACGGCGAGCGGGAACCCGTCCCCGCTCGCCGGGTTGACGAACATCTCACGTCCTGTCCCGCCTGCCGCGAATGGCATTCCCGAGTCGTCGAGCAGACCCAGCAGTTGCGCCGGCTCGTCGGCCGATCACAGGTCGTCGCCGTGGCCGAGCCACGCGACCGATCGCCGGGCCGGGCGCCCCGTCGGCCGTGGGCGGCCGCGACGTGGCCGCAATGGGCGCTCGGTGCCGTCGGCGTGATCCAGATCGGTTTGGCCACCGCCCAAGGGCTCGGGGCCGGTGTGGGAATGGCGGCCCGGGGGGCGGATGCGCATCTGCTCAACGAGTCCACTGCGTGGTCGGCCGCACTGGGCGTGGCGATGATCGTTGCGGCGTTGCGTCCGGCGGCCGCTTCCGGGCCGGCGGCGGTGTTGGCCGTTTTCAGCCTCGTTCTCGGGGGATTCGTCATCGACGATCTCACCTCGGGCGCGGTGACCCTCGCCCGGATCCTGACCCACCTGCCGGTCGTGGTCGGCACCGCGTTGACGCTGCTCATCTGGCGCGCGGCGCGCCGAACCCAGCCCAGTCCCCTGTCCGGCGCCGTGCCGCCCCCAGACGACCTGCTCGTGTTGCCCGCCAACGCCACTCGGGGGCGCCGCCGCGGGCGCCTCTACCCGACGGACGGCTCCGCGGCCTGAAACGTCACCAGCACCTAAAGCGGAGCCACAGCGATTTCGGGCAGCCGCGACTTTGCTACTACCGAAAGCCGTAGACTTTTGGGTGTTGAAGTTTGCCGGGCGGCGGAAGGCGACGACGATGGGCTCGAGTCGGGCGGCCTCACGGCGCACGGGTGGATTCGTGGTGCTCGCCGGCTACCTCGCGATGGTGGGCGCGACCGCCGGCTACGCGATGGCAGCGGGCGACCGGCGCTTCGTCGCGAAGGGTGACTCGTTTCCGGGATGGTTGACCACCGTGGCCGAGGTGGTCGGCTACTTCACCACCACGCTGTCCGGCGCGCTGGTCATCGGCACCCTGGTCTACATCGTGACCACGGCACGCCCCGACGGCCGGGGCGTCCTCGACGCCGGCTCGTTCGGCCTCCACCGTTTTGCCGAGCGGATGTCGCTGGTGTGGGTGGCCTCCGCGGCGGCGATGGTTCCGATCCAGGCAGCCAACGATTCGGGCATCGCGGTTTCCCGGCTGGCCGACCCCGAAGCGTTCGGCGTCGCCCTCGGCGCCTCGGAGATGGCGCGGGCCTGGATCGTGGTTGCCCTCTTCTCCGGTGTCGCCGCGCTGGCGCTGCGGTTCACGGTGCGCTGGGTGTGGCATGTCGTGCTGCTGATCCCGTCGCTGATCGGCGTGATCGCCGTGCCCGTCAACGGCAACGCCGGGCAGGGGCCCAACCACGACTACGCGACCAGCTCGGTGATCGTGTTCGCGGTCGCCGTCGGCGTGCTCACCGGGATGAAGGTCTGCGCAGCGCTGGCGCCACCGACCATCCAGGTGTGGCGGCGAGTGTTGCCGATCGAACTGACCAGCGGGGCCGTCGCACTGCTCTACGGCATGCTGCTGCTGGGGCTGATGCTGCCCCCGACCTCTCCGGTCGGCTCCGACTACGGGCGGCTGGCGGTGCTGGCCGCGACCGTGCTGACCCTGGTCTGGCTCGGCGACCTCGCGGCCGTCATCGGTGGGCGGTCCGGCCGCCCACACCTGGGTCGCGGCAGCGCCGCGGCAAGTGCGCTGGCGGGCATCACGGTCGTGGCGGCAACGTCGGCCATGGCGGTCCAGACCGCACCGGGGCTGTTGGCGCACAGGTTCACCGCGTGGGACGTCTTTCTCGGCTATGAGCTACCCGGCCCGCCGAGCGCGTTGCGGCTGGTGACGTTCTGGCGGTTCGACACGTTCCTGGGCACCGCGGCGCTG
>CAYVQQ010000083.1:0-11792 GCA_964453085.1 uncultured Mycobacterium sp. | reverse complement strand
GGAACACGATGCCGATGCCGTCGCCGGTCAGGGTGTGCGCGTTGGAGGTGGTCTTGTACATCCGGCCCGACCCGCCGGTCGCGATCACCACGGCCTTGGCGTGGAAGACGTGGATCTCGCCGGTGGCCAGCTCGTAGGCGACCACGCCGGTTGCCACCGGGCCGCCCGCGGTCTGGGTCAAAACCAGGTCCAGCACATAGAACTCGTTGAAGAACTCGACGTCGTTCTTCACACAGTTCTGATACAGCGTGTGCAGGATCATGCGGCCGGTGCGGTCGCCGGCGTAGCAGGCGCGGCGCACCGGGGCCTTGCCGTGCTCGCGGGTGTGCCCGCCGAAGAGACGCTGGTCGATGCGGCCCTCGGGGGTGCGGTTGAACGGCATCCCCATCTTCTCCAGGTCGAGCACCGCGTCGATGGCCTCCCGGCACATGATCTCGACGGCGTCCTGGTCGGCCAGGTAGTCGCCGCACTTGACGGTGTCGAAGGTGTGCCACTCCCAGTTGTCGTCCTCCACGTTGGCCAGGGCGGCGCACATGCCCCCCTGGGCGGCGCCGGTGTGGCTGCGGGTCGGGTGCAGCTTGGTCAGCACCGCGGTGCGTGCGCGGGGTCCCGCCTCGACGGCCGCTCGCATCCCGGCACCGCCGGCGCCGACGATCACCACGTCGTATCGGTGTTGGGAGATCACGCTTGCCCTCTCAGATTGCGGTCCTCTCAGATGTTGGGGTCGAACGTCAGCAGCACGTAAGTCCCCAGCACCAACGTGAAACCCATCGACAGCAGCAGCAGGCTGTTCAGCCAGAACCGGGTGCTGTCCTTGCGGGTGTAGTCGTCGATGATGACACGCAAACCGTTGCCGCCGTGCAGCTGTGCCAGCCACAGCAGGAGCAGATCCCACGTCTGCCAGAACGGTGAGCGCCAGCGCTGTGCCACGTCGTTGAAGTCGATGCGGTACACGCCGTCGTCAGCCACCAGGGTGATGAACAGGTGCCCGAGCGCCAGGAACACCAGCACGACCCCCGAGAACCGCATGAACAGCCACGCGAACTTCTCGAAGTTTCCGGTGCCGGCGCGCCGGCGCGGCGCGCGGGGGTTGTCCAGGCCGGCGGGACGGTCGTGGCTGCGCTGCCGGACCGGTGCCTGCTGCCCCCGGCCGAGTTGCAGGTCGGGGCTGCTCATCGGGGATGCGCCATCACGTGGACGCCCATGGCCACCCCGGCCGGGACGATGAGCAGCAGGAAGACGACCCCGACGACCCACAGCATCAGCCGCTGGTGGCGGGTGCCCTCCGACCAGAAGTCGATCAGGATGATCCGGACGCCGTTCAGCGCGTGGAACAGCACGGCCGCGACCAGGCCGAACTCCATCAGGCTCACGACCGGGGTCTTGTAGATCGCGACCACCTCGTCGTAGGCCTGCGGGCCCACCCTCACCAGGGCGGTGTCCAGGACGTGGACGAACAGGAAGAAGAAGATCGTCGCGCCGGTGATGCGGTGCAGCACCCACGACCACATGCCCGGGTCGCCTCTGTAGAGGGTGCGCGGCGGCCGTCGCCTGCGGCGCCCAACCTTCGCCGGGCCGGCGGTCGTCTCCTGCATACTCGCCACTTCGTTCACCGCCTTCCCGGACGATCCAGCCTAACGTGGCCGGGTTGCGGCCCAGGTTAGGGTGGCTTACTGACTCCTGGCATCGGTGAACGGAGGGCGGCATGCCTGAGGTTGACTGGAATGCGTTGCGCGGTAAAGCCGTCGACGTCGCCGCCCACGCCTACGCGCCGTATTCGCACTTCGGGGTCGGGGCGGCGGCCCTGGTCGACGACGGTCGGGTGCTCGTCGGCTGCAATGTGGAGAATGTCTCATATGGCCTCGGTCTCTGCGCCGAGTGTGCGGTGGTGTCCGCCCTGCACGCGACAGGCGGCGGACGCCTGGTCGCCCTGTCCTGCGTGGACGCGGCGGGGGTGCCGCTGATGCCATGCGGGCGGTGCCGGCAGGTGCTGCTCGAGCACGGCGGCCCCGAGTTGCTGATCGACCACCCGGCCGGGCCGCGCCGGCTCGGGGACCTGCTGCCCGAGGCCTTCGGCCCCGACGACCTGGTGCGTTCATGACGTTCGACGCCCCGACGGTGATCAGAACCAAGCGTGACGGCGGCCGGCTCTCCGATGCCGCCATCGACTGGGTGATCGACGCCTACACCCACGGCCGGGTCGCCGCTGAACAGATGTCGGCGCTATTGATGGCGATAGTGTGGCGCGGCATGGACCGCGCCGAGGTCGCCAGGTGGACCGCGGCGATGCTGGCCTCGGGCACGCGGCTGGACTTCACCGACCTGCCCGTGCCGACCGTCGACAAGCACTCCACCGGCGGGGTCGGCGACAAGATCACTCTGCCGCTCGTGGCCGTCGTCGCAGCCTGCGGCGCCGCGGTGCCCCAAGCGTCGGGCCGTGGGCTCGGCCACACCGGCGGCACCCTGGACAAGCTGGAGGCCATCGCCGGATTCACCGCCGAGTTGTCCAATCGGCGCGTGCGCGAACAGCTTCGGCAGGTCGGCGCCGCTATCTTCGCCGCCGGTGAGCTGGTGCCTGCCGACGCCAAGCTGTACGCGTTGCGTGACATCACCGGCACCGTCGAGTCGCCGCCGCTGATCGCGAGCTCGGTGATGAGCAAGAAGCTTGCCGAGGGGGCGGGCGCGCTGGTGCTCGACGTGAAGGTCGGCTCCGGGGCGTTGACGTCCTCGCCGGCGCAGGCCCGGGAGCTGGCGCACATCATGGTCGAGCTGGGCGCGGCCCACGACGTGCCCACCCGCGCGCTGCTGACGGACATGAACAGCCCGCTGGGCGGGACGGTCGGCAATGCGCTGGAGGTCGCCGAATCGCTGGAGGTGCTGGCCGGCGGCGGTCCGCCCGACGTGGTGGAGCTGACGTTGGCGCTGGCCGCCGAGATGCTGCAGCTGGCCGGGATCGACGACCGCGACCCCGCGCAGACGCTGCGCGACGGGACCGCGATGGACCGTTTCCGCCGCCTCGTCGCCGCCCAGGGCGGGGACTTGTCGGTACCGTTGCCGATCGGCGCGCATTCCGAGACCCTGACCGCCGCCCGGGGCGGCACAATGGGCGCTATCGACGCGAGGGCGGTGGGAATGGCGGCTTGGCGGCTCGGTGCGGGGCGATCCCGCCCCGGCGGAGCGGTGCAGCCGGGCGCCGGCGTCAGGATCCACCGCCGCCCGGGGGAGCCGGTGGCGCCCGGGGCCCCGCTGTTCACCCTCTACACCGACACCCCCGAACGTCTCGGCGCCGCAATCGCCGAGCTGGACGGCGGCTTCGGCGTCGGCCCGACGCCCCCGCAGCCCCGACCCCTGATCATCGATCGGATCCTCACGTGAGCGAACTGGACCTCGAGCAGATCAAGAAGGCACCCAAGGCCCTGCTGCACGATCACCTCGACGGCGGGCTGCGCCCGGCGACCGTCATCGACATCGCCGGCGCGACCGGCTACGACGACCTGCCCACCACCGACGTCGACGAGCTGGCCACGTGGTTTCGCACCCGCTCGCACAGCGGCTCGCTGGAGCGCTACCTCGAGCCGTTCTCGCACACCGTGGCCGTGATGCAGACCCCCGACGCGCTGCACCGCGTGGCCCGCGAGTGCGTGGAGGACCTGGCCGCCGACTCGGTGGTCTACGCAGAGGTCCGGTTCGCCCCCGAGCTGCACATCGACCGCGGGCTGTCCTTCGACGAGATCGTCGACGTCGTGCTGGCCGGCTTCGCCGACGGGGAGAAGATCTGCGCCGACGCGGGCCGCCCGATCGTGGTCCGGCTGCTGGTCACCGCCATGCGGCACGCCGCGGTGTCCCGGGAAATCGCCGAGCTGGCGATCCGCTGGCGGGACCGGGGGGTCGTCGGGTTCGACATCGCCGGAGCCGAGGCCGGCAACCCGCCGACGCGGCACCTGGATGCGTTCGAGTACATGCGAGACAGCAACGCACGTTTCACCATTCACGCCGGTGAGGCGTTCGGGCTGCCGTCGATCCACGAGGCGATCGCATTCTGTGGCGCCGACCGGCTCGGTCACGGGGTGCGCATCGTCGACGACATCGACGTGTCGGCGGATGGGCAGATCCGGCTGGGCCGGCTCGCGTCGATCCTGCGGGACAAGCGCGTCCCGTTGGAACTGTGCCCGAGCTCCAACGTGCAGACCGGGGCGGTCAACAGCATCTCCGAGCACCCGTTCGACCTGCTGGCCCGTACCCGGTTCCGGGTGACCGTGAACACCGACAACCGGTTGATGAGCGACACGTCGATGAGCATGGAGATGTACCGGTTGGTGCAGGCGTTCGGCTACGGGTGGGGTGACCTCGAGCGGTTCACCATCAACGCGATGAAGTCGGCGTTCATCCCGTTCGACCAGCGGCTGGCGATCATCGACGAGGTGATCAAGCCCCGGTATGCGGTGCTGATCGGGTAGACGGTCGTGCCGTTCGCGGCATCGTGCCCCACGACGCGGATGCCCGGACTTGACGGGGGACGGTGCCGGCACCACCTTGGTGAGGTGAAGTTGCCTTTTTTGGGTCCGGTGTCGTTCACCGGCTTCCAGAACGCGTGGTTCTTCCTGTTCCTGCTGATCGTGTTGCTGGTGGTGGGCGCCTACGCCGCCCAGCAGTTCGCCCGCCGCCGCCGGGTGCTGCGTTTCGCCAACATGGAGGTGCTCCAGCGGGTCGCCCCGCCGCGTCCGAGCCGGTGGCGGCATCTGCCGACGATCCTGCTGGCCACGTCGCTGGTGCTGCTGACCACCGCGATGGCCGGCCCGACGTCGGATGTGCGGATCCCGCTCAACCGCGCGGTGGTGATGCTGGTCATCGACGTGTCGGAGTCCATGAACGCCACCGACGTCCCGCCGACCCGGTTGGCGGCCGCCAAGGTGGCGGGCAAGCAGTTCGCCGACGAGCTGACGCCGGCCATCAACCTCGGGCTGGTCGAGTTCGCCGCCAACGCCACGCTGCTGGTCGCCCCGACCACCAATCGGGCCGCCGTGAAGTCGGCGATCGACAGCCTCGCGCCGGCCCCGAAAACCGCGACGGGAGAGGGGATCTTCACGGCGATGCAAGCGATCGCGACGGTCGGTGCGGTGATGGGCGGCGGCGACGGCCCCCCGCCGGCGCGCATCGTGCTGGAGTCCGACGGCGCCGAGAACGTCCCACTGGACCCCAACGCGCCGCAGGGGGCCTTCACCGCGGCGCGCGCCGCGAAATCCCAGGGCATCGAGATATCGACGATCTCCTTCGGCACGCCCGACGGCACCGTCGAATACCAGGGCGCCACCATCCCCGTCCCGGTCGACGACCAGACGCTGCAGAAGATCTGCGAGATCACCGGCGGGCGGTCATTCCACGCCGACAGCCTGGACTCGCTCAAGCGGGTCTACGAGACGCTGCAGCGTCAGATCGGCTATCAGACCGTCAAGGGCGACGCGAGCCTGCCGTGGATGCTGCTGGGCACGCTGGTCCTGGGGGGCGCCGTGCTGACCGGCCTGCTGCTGAACCGCCGGCTGCCGTCCTGAGCGGTCAGACGGGCAGGCGCCGGTTGATCAACAGCGCCAGCGCAGCGGCGAGCACGGCGGTCAGGGCGCCCAGGCGCAGCCAGCCGGCGCTGCCGGGGCCGGCCACGGTGCGGTACCCGATCTCGTTCTCGATGTTGTCGTAGCTCTTCTCGAGCTCGCCGACATTGGTGGCGGTGTAGTACTGGCCTCCGGAGAGGCGGGCGATCGTCTTCATCTGGTCCGGCTTGACCGGGACCGCGACCCGCACCCCGTCCAGGTCGATCTCGCCGGCCGGTGTCCCGAACGCGATCGTCGAGATCGGCACCCCCTGGTCCTTGGCCAGGCGTGCGGCCGTATAGGCGCCGTCGTGCGGGTCCTGGGGGTCGGACGGCTTGTTCTCGGCGCCGTCGGACAGCAGGATGATCCGCGCCGGCGGTGGCGTGTCGCCCCCGGTGAAGTCGGCGGCTCCGATCGCGTGCAGGGCGGTGAAGATGGCCTCGCCGGTCGCGGTGCCGTCACCGAACTCCAGCTTCTTGAGGGCGTCGACCGTCGCCTGGTGCTGCGGGGTGGGCGGCACCAGCAGGTAGGGCGTTCCGGCGAAGCCGACCAGGCCGAGGTTGATGCCCGGGGTCAGCTGGGCGGCGAACTGGCCGGCCGCCTGCTCGGCGGCCTTGAGCCGGTTGGGGTCGACGTCGGTGGCCTTCATGGACTGCGACATGTCGACGACGAGCATGATGACCGCGCGGTTGCGCGGTATGCGCATGTCGTGGGTGGGGGTGGCCAGCGCGACGGTCAGCAGGACCAGACTGACCAGCGCGACGGCGATCGGAAGGTGCCGCCACGCCGGCTGCGGCACCTGCGCCTCGGTGAACCGGCGCAGCCGGCGCCCACGGCGGGACTGGATGAGCACGTACACGGCCAGCAACGCCAGCGGAACCAGGCCGAAAAGCAGAAGGGCCGGGCGCTGGAGTCCGTACAGGGGCAACGGGCCGACTCCGGGAAGCGACACACGCCAGTAAAGAGGACTCCGGTAGGCCCGTCAAACCGCGATCGCCGGGCGCGCCCTATTCCCGCCTGAGCCGCGCGTCGACGAATTGTTCGAGCTTCTCCCACTCCCGCACCGCCGCAGCGTACGGCGGGCCGGGCTTGGTCACCGAACCCGGCTCGAGCACGCAGGCCACCAGCTTGCCCAGTGGCCGCTGCGGTTCCAGCGCGGTGTCCACCGTCGGGTCCTCGGAGTAGGCACCGATGTCGCGAAGCAACTCCACGGCCAGTTCGAGCTGGTCGCGGTCCACCGCGTCCGGCCCGTCGGCCAAGTCGTCGGCCAGTCCGCTGAGCACGTAGACGTTGTCGTCGGTGACCTCGACGGCCAGGGACCCGTCGGTGGCGGCGGTACGGACGTCGTCGTAGGTGCTCAGGTCCGCCAGGTCGTGGTCGTGCTCGTCGGCCAGGTAGCGGGCCAGCGCCCGCTCGGAGGCGAACACGCTGATCCGCCCGTTGCGCCCGAGGAAGACCGGCTCGTCGTCCAGGTAGCAGCGCAACGTGTAGAACGTGCCGGAACCCATCATGATCCGGATCGGGTCGATGCCGACCTGAGCCCAGAAGTCCTCGGCGCCGCCCAGCGCGAGGGTGTCGGCGGGCGCGCGCGCTTCGTCGTCATCGGCTTCGTCCGGGACTTCCTCAGCGGCTTCGGTCTCCGGCTCCTCGTCGGCGGTCCGGCCTTCGGCGGCGTGGATTTCGTGGGTCTCGTGGGTCTGCGGCTCTTCCTCGCGCTCCTCGGCCAGTTCCTCGGCGGCCTCGGCGGACAGCGCGGCGTCGACCTCGGGACTGGTGATGATCCCCTCGATCGCGGCGAGCACGTCGTCCCAGCCCCGCCCGATGATCTCGGCGATGAGGTTCCACCGCTTGTGCCCGGCCCTGCCCGTGAAGTTCTCGATCCCGCCGGTGACCGTGCCCAGGCCCGGGTTGCCGTTGAAGAACTTCGACACGGCCGGCAGTTCGCACACCGATCCCAGCGACGACACGATCGCCAGCGCACTCGCCACCGCGGCCACCGATTCCTCGGTCGGCTTGTCGGCGACCAGTTCCTCCACGGTAACCAGGTCGAACCGCCGGTTCGTGGCGGGATCGAGTGCGTGCGCATGCGCCGCGACGAGGTCCTTCCACGCCGGGTGGTCCACCAGGTCGTTGTCGGTGTCGGAACGCACGAATGCGACCAGCTCGGCCACGGACTCGAACGCGAACAGGTCCTCGTCCTTGCCCAGGAACGCCTCCCATTCGTCGCCGGCGTCGCGCCAGCGGGGCGCCCACACGGTGTAGCGGTCGCCGATGGGCAGGCTCAGGCAGATGGGCACGAGGTCAGCAGCCATGCGGCACACAATAGCGACGGTGCTCGGCGTTCCGGTTCAGCCCGCCCAGATGTCGGTGATCACCGGGGCGTTCGCGGCGTAGCCGGTCTTGGGCAGCCCGTACATCTGTTCCAGCGTCGAAAGCACGTTGTAGTGGCTGATCTGCTCGCCGTAGGTGCCGGGCCGCACGTGCGCGCCGTAGAACACCGTCGGGATCCGGTTGCCGCTGGAGTTGTCGTCCTCGTCCCAGGTCACGATCAGCAGGCTGTTGTTGGCCGTCGCCCAGTTGACGTAGCCGGACAGGTTGCGGTTGAGCCAGGCGTCGGCCTGCGCGATGGAGCCGTCGTGCATGTTGTTGCCGTTGTCGGGGATGACGAACGACACCGTCGGCAGGACGGCGTAGTTGCCCATCGGGAACGCCGAGAACGGCAGCGACGCAGTGGGCGGCACGTTGGTGAAGTCGGCCCAGGGCACGTGTTTGCGCGCGTACCTGCCCGCGCTGCACACCGGTGAGCCGGCTGCGGGCAATCCCTCGGAGAACCCGGCGAACGTGCGACCGGCGGCCAGCAGCTCGGACGCCAGATTGGGGGCCGCGCCGGCGTTGACCGGGCACGCGTCCGTCGTCACGCCGAACGTGCTGCCGGCGAACAGGGCCAGGTAGTTCGGCTCGCTGGGATGGGTTTCGGCGAACGATGCGGTCATGTTCGCGCCACCCGCGGCCAGGGCGTTGATGAACGGCGCCGCCTTGTTGCCGATGATGTTGGCCAGGGCGCGGTTCTCCTCGATCACGACGACCACGTGCGCCGGTTGCGGGACGGCGGCCGCCGTCAGAACCACCCGCGAAGGCGCCGGGGACATCGTGGCCGGCGGGGCGGTCGGCGGTCCTGCCAGCACGAGCGCCACGGCCAGCCCGACGGCCCGACGTGCCTTGCCTGCCAGTGTTCCCGGACCCCGCACCCCGGGAGTATACGGGCGGGCCCGGGTCTGCGGCGCGGCGCAGGCGCGCGTGTCCACCGGGTCGGGCGCAGTCGTTATATAAGGTCAGGTGCCGTGGACGTGCACATCGTGGATCATCCGCTGGCTTTGGCCCGGCTGACCACGTTGCGCGACAAGCACACCGGTAATGCCGCATTCCGGGCCGCGCTGGGAGATCTGACGGCGATGCTGGTCTACGAGGCCACCCGCGACGCGCCTCGCGAGACCTTCCCGATCCACACTCCGCTGGCCCAGACCCTCGGGGTGCGGCCGGCCGGCGCGCCCCGGCGGGTTCCCGTGCGGCGCGCCGGACTGGGCATGGTCGACCGGGCGCTGGCGCTGCTGCCGGAGGCCGGGGTCGGGTTCGTCGGCGTCGCCCGCGACGAGGAAACCCACAGGGTGACCGGGTACCTGGAGTCGCTGCCCGACGACCTGACCGGCCGCCCGGTGATGGTTCTCGACCCGATGCTGGCAACGGGCGGGTCGGTGCGGCACACCGTCGGCCTGCTGCATCGCCGCGGCGCCACCGAGATCACCGTGCTGTGTGTGGTGGCCGCACCGGAAGGCGTGGCGGTGCTGGAGAAAACGGCGCCCGGTGCGCGGTTGTTCACCGTGGCGGTCGACGACGGCCTCAACGAGATCGCCTTCATCGTGCCGGGTCTCGGTGACGCGGGCGACCGCCAGTATGGGCCCCGCTAGCCCCAGCCGCCGACCTCGTCGACCAGTTCGTCGCGCAGCGCGCGGGCCCGCGCCCGGGCCGCGGCCAGTTCGCCGTCCACCGCGCAGCGAACCTCGATGTAACACTTCACCTTCGGCTCGGTGCCCGACGGCCGCACCGCCACGCGTGCGGACACCGCGTCGTCGCCGCCGGTGAAGATCAGGGCGTCGGTGAGGTCGGTGAAGGCCGCGGTGAGTCCGGCCAGCCGGGCCGGCGGGTCCGTCCGCAGCCGGTCCATGAGCCGGTCGGCATCGCCGGAGTCGGCGACGCGGCGCGACACCGCCGCGACGTCGTGTACGCCGTGCCGACGGGCGAGCTCGTCGAGCCGGCCGGGCACCGATGAGCCCCGGGACTTCAGCGCGGCCACGAGGTCGCACACCAAGACGGCGGCACTGATGCCGTCCTTGTCGCGCACCGCGTCGGGGTCGACGCAGTATCCGATCGCCTCCTCGTAGGCGTACACCAGGGTGCCGCCCGGCACGTCCGCGTCGGCGCGCGCCAGCCATTTGAAGCCGGTGCGCGTCTCGACGTGGGCCGCGCCGTGGTGCGCGGCGATCGCCGCCAGCATCCGCGAGGACACCAGCGAGCTGGCCACCACGGCGGTGCGCGGCTCCTCGACCTGCGACAGGATGTAATCGCCGAGCAGCCAACCGGTTTCGTCGCCGGACAGCGTTCGCCATCCCGACGGTTCGGGAATGGCGACCGCGCACCGGTCGGCGTCGGGGTCCAGCGCGATCGCGACGTCGGCGCCGACATCGGCTGCCAGGGCCAGCAGGGCGTCGGCGGCGCCGGGCTCCTCGGGGTTGGGGAACGCGACGGTGGGGAAGTCGGGGTCCGGCGCGAACTGGGCGCCGACGGTGTGCACGCGGCCGAACCCCGCGCGGTGTAGCGTCTCGACGGCCACCGCGCCGCCCACGCCGTGCAGCGCGGTCAGCGCCACCCGCACCGAACCGGCGGCGCGCCGCACCCCGGCGGCCCGCTCGATGTAACGCTCGACCAGGTCCGTGCGCACGGGTTCGACCGGGGTGCGGGTGATCTCGTCGGCCGGCGGCGCGTCGGCCATCGCGGACTCGATCTCGCGGTCGGTGGGGGAGACGATCTGGATGCCGCCGGCGAAGTAGACCTTGTAGCCGTTGTCGGTCGCGGGGTTGTGGGATGCCGTGATCTGCACCCCGGCGGCGGCGCCGGTGCGCCGCACCGCGAACGCGACCACCGGTGTGGGCACGGGCCCCTGTAGGAGCAGGACCGGAAATCCTTGAGCCGCAAGAACTTCAGCCGTGACCGTGGCGAAGACGGCCGAGCCGTGACGGGCGTCGCGCCCCACGATCACCGGCGAACCGGCGCGGCCGCGGGCGACCAGCACCCGCGCCACCGCCCAGCTGGCGCGCGAGACCACTGCGACGTTCATCGCGTCGGGCCCGCCGCGCACGGGGCCGCGCAGGCCCGCGGTGCCGAACACCAGCGGGCGGGCGAACCGGTCGGCGAGTTCGGCGGGGCCGCAGGCCGCGAGCTCGGCGGCCGTGGCCGGGTCCGGATCGTGGGCGATCCACTCCTGCGGTGTCATCGCAGCCGGGCTATCACGTCGGCCAGCAGCGCGCCCGTCCGGCGCGCGGAGGCGGCCCCGGCGGCGAGCACCTCGGCGTGGCTGAGCGGCTCGCCGCCGATCCCGGCGGCCAGGTTGGTCACCAACGACAGGCCCAGCACCTCGGCGCCGGCCGCGCGGGCGGCGATGGTCTCGTGCACCGTCGACATGCCCACCAGGTCGGCGCCCAGGTTCCGCAGCATCCGGATCTCCGCCGGCGTTTCGTAGTGGGGGCCGGGCACGCAGGCGTACACGCCCTCGGTCAGCTCCGGGTCGACCTCCCGGGCGAGCCGCCGCAGCCGCACCGCGTAGGCGTCGGTCAGGTCCACGAACTGCGGACCGGTCAGGGGCGACCGCGCGGTCAGGTTGAGGTGGTCGCTGATCAGCACCGGCCGGCCGACCGCCATCCCCGGGCGCAGCCCGCCGGCGGCGTTGGTCAACACGACGACGCGCGCGCCCGCCGCGCAGGCCGTCCGCACCGGGTGCACGACGTGGCGCAGCTCGTGGCCCTCGTAGGCGTGCACGCGGCCGACCAGCACCAGCACCCGGTGCCCGCCGACCGGCACCGACATCAGCTCGCCGCTGTGCCCGGCGGCGCTGGGCGGGCTGAACCCGGGCACCTCGGCCTGGGGGAGTGTGGC
>CAYVQQ010000082.1:2877-11949 GCA_964453085.1 uncultured Mycobacterium sp. | reverse complement strand
TTTTTCGGGCTGGGTCGTCGGTTTCGGGGGCGCCCCCCCGGGGCCCGGGGCGGGGCGCTGGGGGGGGGGTGTCGGGTGGTGGTGGGGGCCCGGCCGGGGGCCGCGCCCCCCACCCCCCCACGGCCGGATGTACGGAGATCCAGAAGCCGCCGCTCCCTACTGGCGCTACCAGGACCAGGAAGACTGTGGCCTGATGGCCGTAGCCGACGTGGTCGGCCAGCTCACCGGGCACGAACCCACTCAGATCGGCATCGAGCTGCGCGGCATCTTCACGCCCAGCCAATCCCACGGCGGAGACGTCTACTTTTTCGACGGCACGTCACCCCAGGACATGGTCGTGCTGTTGCAGCACTACGGCATCCGGTCGGAGATGACGACCGGCAACACCATGCGCGGGCTGGAGGACTACCTCGACGGCGGCCACAAGGTCATCGCGGCGCTCAACGCGGAGACGATCTGGAACTATCCCCCGGGCCAAGGGCAGCGCACACAGGCCGATCACGCTGTCGTCGTCACCGGGGTCGACACCGCCAACGACATCGTCCACCTCAACGACAGCGGCACCCCCAACGGCCGCGACGAGCTGATCCCGAGGAACACCTTCGTCCAAGCCTGGTCGACCAGTGACAACCTGCTGATCGTGACCCAGGCGACCGGCTTTGGCACCGTGCCGTGGATGCCGCGCATCTGAATCGTCACCGCGCCATACCCACCACCACCGGCAGGCCCGGGTCGCCGGCCACGTCCAGCGGTGACGACGCCGCGCCCCCGGCCACCAGGTGCGCGGCGAACGAGGCGATCATCGCCCCGTTGTCGGTGCACAGCCGCGGCCCGGGAATCCGCAGGGCCAGGCCGGCCTGCGCGCAGCGCTGCGCGGCGAGCTCCCGCAGCCGGGAGTTCGCGGCCACCCCCCCGGCGATCAGCAGGGTCGACACCCCGGCGCGGACGGCGGCCCGCACCGCCTTGCGCGTCAGCACGTCGGCGACGGCTTCCTGGAATCCCGCGGCGACATCGGCGGCGCGGAAGTCGGGGTGGCTCTCCAGATGCCGCGCCACCGCGGTCTTGAGCCCGGAGAAGCTGAACGCGCAGGGGTCGTCGGCCGGTCCGGTCATGCCGCGGGGGAAGACGACGGCGTCGGGGTCTCCGGCGCGGGCCAGCTCGTCGAGCACCCTGCCACCCGGGTAGCTCAGGCCGAGCAGCCGCGCCACCTTGTCGTAGGCCTCGCCGGCGGCGTCGTCGACCGTGCTACCGAGCTCGACGATCGGTTCGCCGAGCGACCGCACGTACAGCAGGTGCGTGTGCCCCCCCGACACCAGGAGCGCCACGCACTCGGGCAGCGGGCCGTGCTCGTAGACGTCGGCGGCCAGATGCCCGCCGAGGTGGTTGACGGCGTAGAACGGCACACCCCAGGCGGCCGCATACGCCTTGGCCGCCGCCACCCCCACCATCAGGGCCCCGGCCAGGCCGGGCCCGATGGTGGTGGCCACGATGTCGGGCCTGTCCAGCCCGGCGGCCGCCAGGGCGCGGCGCATGGTCGGGCCGAGCGCCTCCAGGTGGGCGCGGGAGGCGATCTCGGGTACCACGCCGCCGAACCGGACGTGCTCCTCGACGCTGGAGGCCACCTCGTCGGCCAGCAGCGTCACGGTCGCCGACGTGCCGGTGCCGTCCAGCCGCACGATGCCGACCCCCGTTTCGTCGCAGGAGCTTTCGATGGCCAGGATGACCGTCATGGGGCGTGGCGGGCCTCTCTGCGCATGGTGTAGGCGTCGGCCCCGCTGACACGGTAGTAGCGGCGGCGGCGCCCGACCTGCTCGAATCCCACGCTGCGGTACAACGCGATCGCGGGTTCGTTGTCGGTGCGCACCTCCAGGTACACCACGCCGCCGTCGGCGAAATGCAGCAGTTCGTCGAGGAGCCGCCGGCCGATGCCGCGGCCCTGGCAGGCGGGGTCCACGCCGATGGTATGCACCTCGTACTCGAACGGCGGCGTGCGACCCAACCGCGAGATGCCCGCGTACCCGACCAGCGTCCCGCCGCTGCGCGCGCCCACGTAATGGTTGTGCGGGACGGCCAGCTCCCGGTTGAACGCCGCCGCCGGCCACGGGTCGTCACCGTCGAACAGCTGCAACTCCAGCTCGGCGCACCGCCCGGCGTCGGCCGGGGTCAACGCGCCGACGGTCACGGGCTCGCCGCAGCCGCTCATCGGCGCGCCGCCAGGGGCTTGGCGTCGGGCCGGCGCAGGTAGAGCGCCACCAGCGGCGCCGGTGGCGCCGACCAGTCCCCGACGGCGGCCGCCAGGCCGGCAGGTGTCGGATGGACGGGCCCTAACAGCGGCAAGCCGAACATCCCCGCATGCTCGGGCGAGCCGGCCACCGCTTGGGCCGCGCCGGGGTCGACACCGGCCGGGGCGCCGACGGCCGGGCCCTCGATGCGGACCCCGTCTCGGTAACGGGCCCAGTAGATTTCACGCCGACGAGCGTCGGTGACCACCAGGGTCTCACCGGTGGTGAGCACCCCGATGGCGTCCAGGCTGCACACCCCGTGCACCGGGATGCCCAGCGCGTGCCCGTAGGCCGCGGCGCTGGCCATGCCCACCCGCAGGCCGGTGAAGGGACCCGGGCCGCAGCCCACCACGACGGCGTCGAGGTCGGCCATCCCCAGCGCGGCGTCGGCGAGTGCGGCGAGCACGTTGGGCGTGAGCCGCTCGGCGTGGGCGCGCGCATCGACGGTGACCCGCTCGGCCAGCACGGTCAGATCGCCGCGCCGCACCACCCCGGCCGTCACCGCCGGGGTGGAAGTGTCGATGGTCAGGACGACGCTCACGAGGCCCACCGCCACGTGGCGAGCCGCACGTCGGAGTGGCTGACTCGCTCCAGCCGGACGTCGAGGTGCCGGTCGGCGAGGCGTTCGGCGATACCCTCGCCCCACTCCACCACGACCACCGCGTCCCCGAGGTCGGTGTCGAGGTCCAGCGAGTCGAGCTCCCCGAGCAGGTCAGCGCCGGGCCGGTCCAGCAACCGGTACATGTCGACGTGGATCATCGCCGGCCTGCCCGGCCGCCGCGGCCGATGCGCCCGCGCCAGCACGTACGACGGCGACGTGATCGGACCCTCGACGTCCATCGCCGCGGCAATCCCCTTGGCCAGCACGGTCTTTCCCGCTCCGAGCGGACCGGAGAGCACCACCACGTCACCGGCGCGCAACTGCTCGCCCAGCCGCCACCCCAGCGCGACGGTGTCCTCGACGCGCTCGCAGACGGCGGTGCCGCCGTCGGGCCCCTGCTCAGCCACGGCGCCCGAACCTCTCCCGGATCCGGCGGTAGCGCCGGACCATCGGCCCCGGCAGGGCCCGATCGACGAGCCGGACCAGCCCGTCGTTGATGGCCTCGGGCTTGTCCAGCAGTGCCAGGTGGCTCGCCCCGGGGACGATGACCAGCTCCGACAACGGCATGCATTCCCCCATCTTGCGGGAGTGCTCGTCCGGGGTCAGCAGGTCGTGGTCGCCGCAGGCGACCAGGGTCGGGACGCGCAGCAGCGTCCACAGCCCGGCGGTTTCGTCGTGCTGCTCGAGCGCGTCCAGGAATCCCACCAGGGTGGTGATCGGAGTGTCGTTCATCATGCGCTGCGAGAACGCGTCCAAGCTCCGGCTGACCTGCAGGTCGCTGAATGACGCGGCCCGCAGGACGGGACCGATCAGCGTTCGCGACACGCTGCGTCCGCGGTTCATCAGCCCGGGCGCGGACCTCGCGGTGAACCGGACCGCTTCCAGCGCAGGGTTTTTCAGCAGTTCACCCAGCGGTGAGCGCGACAGTCCTTCGGCGGCAGAGGAAATCAACGCCGCCCCGACGATCCGGCGCCCGTATCCCTCGGGGAACTGGCGGGCGTGCGACAACACCGTCATGCCGCCCATCGAATGACCCACCAGCACGATCATCCCACGCGGCGCGGCCACCGTCAGCACGCTCTGCAGGTCCTTGCCGAGCTGGGTCAGCGTGTAGGTCTCCGGTAGGGCCTCGCCGGACCGGCCGTGCCCGCGCTGGTCGTAGAAGACCATCCGCACCCGCGGCCCCAGCCGCGCGGGCAGCCGGGTCCGCTGGAAGTGGAAGGCGCCCATGCGCAGACAGAAGCCGTGGACGAACACCATCGTCAACGGGGCGTCCACGGGCCCGGTCTCGCGAACGGCCAACGGCACCCCGTCCGGGGCGGCCACGACGTAGCTGCGGTCGTCGTCGGTCCACTCGAAATCCTCGTCGGCATACGGGTCTTCGGCGGCGGTGGTGCGCTGGGTCACCGCGCGGCGGGCCGAGGCCCCCACGATGGGTGCGATCGCGGTCAGACCGGCGCCCCCCGCGAACCAGGCTCTCCCCCGGTGCCAGCGGGTTCGCTCATCGCTCAACGGTTTTGGCCTCGCGGTATGTCCTGGTGACGCGTCCCCGGGGGCTGGTCACCACCTCGTAGTGAATGGTGCCGATCAGGTCGGCCCAATCCTGTGCGGTCTGCTCGCCCGCACCGCCCGGCCCGAACAGGATCGCCTCGTCGCCCTCGGTCACGTCGGGCTTGCCGGGGCCAAGGTCGACGAGGAACTGGTCCATGCAGATCCGTCCGACGCCGGGCCGCCGCCTGCCGTTGATCAGGACGTCAAGGCGTCCGCCCAACGTCCGGAAAACTCCGTCGGCGTAGCCGACCGGTAGCAGTGCCAGGTTGGTGTCGCGGTCGGCGGTCCAGGTGTGGCCGTACGATACACCCTCGCCGGCGCGGATCGACTTCACCAGCGCGACAGTGCATTTCAGCGTCATGGCCGGCACCAGCCCCATGTCGCCGAGCGCGGGGACCGGACTCAGGCCGTAGACGGCGATGCCGGGCCGGACGAGGTCGAAGGCCAGTTCGGGCCGCGACATCGTCGCCGACGAGTTCGACAGGTGGGCAACCTCGAACCGGATCCCCTGCCCGCGTGCCGTCGCGAGCAGCTCGGCGAACCGGCGGGCCTGGGCGTCGTTGACGGCGCTGTCGGGCTGGTCGGCATGCACCAGGTGCGACATCAGGCCGCGCACCCGCACGGCGTCCTCGGCGACGGCCCGGCGCAGCGCGTCCAGCAGCGGCGGGAACTGCGCCGGGGGGACCCCGTTGCGGTTCAGCCCGGTGTCGGCCTTGACGGTGACCGTCGCCGCACGGCCGGTGCGGCGCGCGGCGTCCAGCAGCTCGTCGACCTGGCGCAGCGACGACACGGCGATCTCGACGTCGGCCAGCAGGGCGGGCCCGAAGTCGATGCCGGGCGGGTGCAGCCACGCCAGCACCGGTGCGGTGATCCCGTCGGCACGGAGCCGCAGCGCCTCGTCGACGGTGGCGACTCCCAGTTCGGCCGCCCCCGCGGCCAGCGCGGCGCGGGCCACCCGGGTGGCCCCGTGGCCGTAGCCGTCGGCTTTGACGACGGCCATCACCTGCCCGTGGCGGGCGTGCTCGCGCAGCACCCGCACGTTGTGCTCGATGGCGCCCAGGTCCACCACGGCCTCGGCCGGCACCCCCGGGGTCAGGGACGTCGGTTTCGGGGATGTCGGGATCAGGGACACGGTCGACATTGTCCCAGAACCCGCGCAGCGCCGCGAAAGTGCAACCGCCGTCACCGCCACTCGGGAAATGCGTCGGCAGTCACACTTTCGCGGTGGGGAAACTAGTGCGCGAAGTGCTGGTCGCTGTAGTGTCCGCCGGGCTTGACCTTGTCCAGCGACGCCAGCGCCGACACGGCGTCGTCGTGCAGGGACCGGGCCAGGTCGGCCGAGAGGCCCTCGCGCACCACGATGCGCAGCACCGCCACGTCGGCGGCGTTGTCGGGCATCGTGTAGGCCGGCACCTGCCAGCCGCAGGTCCGCAGCTCGTGGGAGACGTCGAACTCGGTGTAGCCGGGGTCGCCGGTGAGCCTGAACGTGACCACCGGGATCGCCGAACCGTCGGAGATCACCTCGAAGCGGTCGCTGAGGCGCAGTTGCTCGGCCAGCCACCGCGCCGTGCCCGACAGCGCCTGCATCACCCTGCTGTACCCGTCGCGGCCCAGCCGCAGGAAGTTGTAGTACTGCCCGACCACCTGGTTGCCGGGCCGGGAGAAGTTCAGCGTGAAGGTGGGCATGTCACCGCCGAGATAGTTGACCCGGAAGATGAGGTCCTCGGGCAGGTACTCCTTGCTGCGCCACACCACGAAGCCGACACCGGGATAGGTCAGGCCGTACTTGTGGCCGCTGACGTTGATCGACACCACGCGGGGCAGGCGGAAATCCCACTTCAGCTCCGGGTGCAGGAAGGGCACCACGAATCCGCCGCTGGCCGCGTCGACGTGCACCGGGATGTCCACGCCCCCGCCTGCGGCGAGTTTGTCCAGCGCGCCGCAGATCTCGGCGACGGGCTCGAGTTCCCCGGTGTAGGTGGTGCCCAGGATCGCCACCACGCCGATGGTGTCCTCGTCGACGGCGTCGACCACCTGCTCGGGGGTGATGACGTAACGCCCCTTCTCCACCGGCAGGTACCGCGGCTCGACGTCGAAGTAGCGGCAGAACTTCTCCCACACCACCTGGACGTTGGAGCCCATCACCAGATTCGGGGTGCGCTTCTGCCAGCCCTTGCCGACCTTCTGGCGCCAGCGCCATTTCATGGCCAGCCCGCCCAGCATGACCGCCTCGCTCGAGCCGATCGTGGACACCCCGCAGGCGCTGTGTGGGTCGGCGTCGTTCAGGTAGTCGGCGTGGAACAGGTCGGCCACCATGCACACGCAGCGCTGTTCGATGGCCGCGGTCGCCGGGTATTCGTCCTTGTCGATCATGTTCTTGTCGAACGTCTCGGCCATGAGTTGGCCGGCCTCGGGGTCCATCCACGTGGTCACGAAGGTGGCCAGGTTCAGCCGCGAACTGCCGTCGAGCATCAGTTCGTCGTGGATGAAGCGGTAGGCGGCGTCCGGGTTCATCGACTCGTCGGGCAGGCGCAGTGCCGGGACCGGGGCGGTGAACAGGCGGTTGGTGTAGGCGGGGGCGATCGCGTGCGCGGGCATGGACGGGTGATGGGGCACGGGGTTCCTTTCTGCAAGGCTCTACAAGGCGGCCAGCGCCGCCCGGATGTGCGCAATGATGCGCGACGCCGACGTCGGCGCGTCACCGGGTCCGGGGTCCGCGGCTGAGGACGCCGCGGCGCGGGCGTGGACGAAGGCGGCCGCCGCGGCCGCCTCCGCCGCCGGCAGACCCGCCGCCAACAGCGCGCCGATCATCCCGGACAGCACGTCGCCCGAGCCCGCGGTCGCGGCCCAGGACTGCCCGGCCGGGTTGAGGTAGACGGGGCCGCCGGGGTCGGCGATGACGGTGACGTTGCCCTTGAGCAGCACCGTGGCGCCGAGCTCGTCGGCCAGCGTGCGGCAGGCGCCGACCCGGTCGTCGCCGGGTCCGCCGCCCGCCAGCCGGGCGAATTCCCCGGCGTGCGGAGTCAGCACGGTCGGCTCGCCGCGGCCGGCCACCAGCTCGGGCCGCGCCGCCAGAATGGTCAGGGCGTCGGCGTCGACGATCACCGGCAGGTCGGTGTCCAGGGCGAACGTCAGGGCGGCGACGCCGGTCTCGTCGGTGCCCAGCCCGGGCCCCACGACCCAGGCCTGCACCCGCCCGGCCGCGGCCGGGGTGGGTGAGGCGATCACCGCGGGCCACCACGCGAGCACCTCGGAGTGAGCGCTGCCCGCGTAGCGGACCATGCCGGAGGTGGCCGCGACGGCGGCGCCGGTGCACAGCACGGCAGCACCCGGGTACGTCGACGAACCGGCCATCACGCCGGTCACGCCCTGGGTGTACTTGTCGTCCCGGGGGCCGGGTGCCGGCCAGCGCGCCACCACGTCGGCGGCCTCGAACCCCAGTGCCTCGACGTCGGGCGGGCCCGGCAGGTCCAGGCCGATGTCGATGAGTTCCACGCGACCGCAGTCGGCCAGCGCATGCACCGGCTTGAGCCCGCCGAAGGTGACGGTCACCGCGGCGCACACCGCGGGACCGGTGATCGCCCCGGTCATCACGTCGATGCCGCTGGGGATGTCGACGGCGACCACCGGGATGGCCTCGGCGCCCGGCCTGGCCAGGCCGGCGAACACCTCGGCTGCGGCCGGCCGCCGCGGCCCCGACCCGGAGATGCCCACCACCCCATCGATAACGAGATCTGTTGCCGGAGAGACGCTTTCGACGACACGACCGCCTGCCTTGCGGAATGCGGCCAGCGCTTGGGCGTGGGTGCGGTTCGGATTGAGCAGCACCGCGTCGGCCGCCGCGCCGCGACGGCGCACGAACGTCGCCGCCCACAGGGCGTCGCCGCCGTTGTTCCCCGAGCCGACGACCGCGCAGACCCGGCGCCCGGCCACCCCGCCCGCGCGGGCGGTCAGCTCGGCGATGATCGCGGTGGCCAGCCCGAAGGCGGCGCGTCTCATCAGCGCGCCGTCGGGCAGACTGGCCAGCAGCGGTGCCTCGGCGTCGCGGATCGCTTCTACGGAGTAGTAATGCCGCATCGGACCCAACATTACGTGTCGGCGCCGGGACGCACCGGCGGTCTGCGGCCGTGCGACCAGATCAGCGCCAGCGGGCGGCGGGACGGCCCGGGACTACTCCACGGTGACGGACTTGGCCAGGTTGCGCGGTTTGTCGACGTCGTAGCCGCGGGCCTGCGCCACCGACGCGGCGAACACCTGCAGCGGCAGGGTGGACAGAAACGGCTGGAAAAGCGTTGACACCGAAGGTATTTCGATCAGGTGGTCGGCGTAGGGGCGCACGGTGTCGTCACCTTCCTCGGCGATGACGATGGTGATCGCGCCACGCGTCTGGACTTCCCTGATGTTGGAGAGCAGCTTGGCGTGCAACGTGGCCTGACCCTTGGGTGAGGGCATGATCACGATGACCGGAAGGTCGTCTTCGATCAACGCGATCGGGCCGTGTTTGAGCTCACCGGCGGCGAAACCCTCGGCGTGCATGTAGGCCAGTTCCTTGAGTTTGAGCGCGCCTTCCAGCGCCACCGGGTATCCGACGTGGCGGCCCAGGAACAGCACCGTCGAGGACTGGGCGAACCGGTAAGC
>CAYVQQ010000082.1:0-2867 GCA_964453085.1 uncultured Mycobacterium sp. | reverse complement strand
TCCGGGCCACCATGTCGGGCATCGCTTCCAGCTCGCGGTATTCGCGCTCGACCTCGTCGGGATACTTGGTGCCGCGGGCCTGGGCCAGCGCCAGCCCGACCAGGCAGTTCGCGGTGATCTGGGCCAGGAAGGTCTTGGTGGAGGCGACGCCGATCTCCGGTCCCGCGCGGGTGTAAAGCACCGCATCGCATTCGCGGGGGATCTGCGAACCGTTGGTGTTGCAGATGGCCAGCACCTTGGCCTTCTGCTCCTTGGCGTGGCGCACCGCTTCCAGGGTGTCGGCGGTCTCGCCGGATTGCGAGATGGCGACCACCAGCGTGCTGCGGTCCAGCACCGGGTCCCGGTAGCGGAATTCGCTGGCCAGCTCCACCTCCACCGGCAACCGGGTCCAGTGCTCGATCGCGTACTTGGCCAGCAGCCCGGAGTGGTAGGCGGTGCCGCAGGCGACCACGAACACCTTGTCGACGTCGCGGAGCTCCTGGTCGCTCAGCCGCTGCTCGTCCAGCACGATGCGGCCGTCGGCGAAATGCCCGAGCAGTGTGTCGGCCACCGCGGTGGGCTGCTCGGCGATCTCCTTGAGCATGAAGTACTCGTAGCCGCCCTTCTCGGCGGCGGCCAGGTCCCAGTCGATGTGGAATTCGCGCGCGTTGGCGGCGTCGTCGTTGCCGTCGAAATCGGTGATGCGGTAGCCGTCCGCGGTCAGCACCACGGCCTGGTCCTGGCCCAGTTCGACGGCCTGGCGGGTGTGCGGGATGAACGCCGCCACGTCGGAGCCGACGAACATCTCACCGTCGCCGATGCCCAGCACCAGCGGTGTGGACCGGCGGGCGGCGACGATGGTGCCGGGCGCGTCGGCGTTGGCGAACACCAGCGCAAAATGGCCTTCGAGCCGGCGCAGCACGGCAAGCACCGACGCGGGAAAGTCGCCGGCCGTGGCGCCGTGGCGGTATGCCCGCGCCACCAGGTGCACCGCGACCTCGGTGTCGGTGTCGCTGGCGAATTCCACCCCGGCGCTCTCCAGCTCCTGGCGCAGGGCCGCGAAGTTCTCGATGATGCCGTTGTGGACGACGGCGATCCGCCCGGCGGCGTCGCAGTGCGGGTGGGCGTTGCGATCGGTGGGGCGGCCGTGGGTGGCCCACCGCGTGTGACCCAGGCCGGTGGTGCCGGTCAGCGAGGCCTCCGACGACCCGGCCATCTCGGCGACCGCCTGCTCCAGGTTGGCCAGCCGGCCTGCGCGGCGCCGCACGGTGAGCCGGTGGTCCGCGCCGACCAGCGCGATCCCCGACGAGTCATAGCCGCGGTACTCCATCCGGCGCAGCGCGTCCATGACGACCTCGTGGGCGGGACGCTGCCCGATGTAGCCGACGATTCCGCACATCCGTACCAGGGTAGTGCAGCGCCAACGCCGGGGCGGTGACACACGCGGACGGCCGGGCCCCGGGGGTCACGAACACGGTTCTGCTTGACTGTCGCGATTATCGCGGGGCCTCGCCGTCCACGACCCGACAACGCTGTGATCCATCGCCCGACTTTCGGCGCCGGTTGTGTTCAGGAAATGTTCTGCAACACGCCCACGGCCGATGGTCGTCGCCGCTGGATGCGAACAGAGAATTCGCAGCGGATCGCACCGCAATGGCCGCCGATCCATGCTCTCAAGGCTCACGGAGAGAACCATGAAAGCTGTGCTCTGCGACGAAGCCCTGGACGCCGACCCGGCCCCCGACCTGGTCCCGCGACGTCCACGGCGGCGCTCGCCGATCGGCGGCGACCCGCTGGTGGATGCCGCCTCCCACGTGTTGAGCGTTCCGCTGCGCCAGCTCTACGCTGCGCTGTGGCGGGTAGGGGTTCTCGAGGTGCTGACGTAACGAACGTCCGCCGAGACGCCCGGCGCACCGCCGCGGTGCGCTAACGTCGACGGGTGGCCCGTATCCGCAATCTCGTCGAGACCCTCAGCCGCCCCGGTCCGCACCGGGTTTTGCGAGGTGACCTGGCTTTCGCGGGGCTGCCGGGGGTTGTCTACACCCCCGAGGCGGGGCTGAACCTTCCCGCCGTGGCCATAGGCCACGACTGGCTCACCGGCGTCGCCCGCTATCGCGGTCTTCTGGAGCACCTGGCGTCGTGGGGCATCGTGGCCGGGGCTCCCGACACCGAGCGTGGCGTGGCGCCTTCGGTGCTGAACCTGGCGTTCGATCTCGCTACCACACTCGACATCATGGCGGGGGTCCGCCTCGGGCCGGGCAAGATCAGCGTTCATCCGGCCAAACTCGGCCTGGCGGGCCACGGGTTCGGCGCGTCGGCCGCCGTGTTCGCCGCCGCCGGGATGGCCGGCGAGTCGGCCGGGGCGGTGGCGGCGATCTTCCCGACGGCGACCGCCCCCCGGGCCGAAGAGCCGGCCGCGACGCTGAAGGTTCCCGGCCTGATCCTGGCCGCGCCCCGAGACCCCGCGTCGCTGAACTCCAACGCGCTCGCCCTGTCGCACGCATGGCCGGCGTCGACGCTGCGCACCGTCCGCAAGGCCGAATCCGGCGGGCTGGCCGAGGGCCGGCGCTTGGCCAAAGCGTTCGGGCTCGTCGGCTCGCACCGGCGCACGCAGCGCTCGGTCCGTGCGCTGTTGACCGGGTACCTGCTCTGCATGCTCGGCGGTGACAAGGCCTACCGCGACTTCGCCGACCCGGATGTGCGCCTGCCCAGAACGGATCGGATGGACCGCGGCGCCCCGCCGGTTTCGCTGGAGGAAAAGATCGTCGCACTGCTGAAGTAGCGCGCGTCGCCGCAGCGGGCCGGGGCCGCCGTGATTTCCGTCGCCGGCGCTCGTCGGGAGCGCACTGGACTGTTCGGGTGGCTTTCACCAGCCTGGCGACCGCGTC
>CAYVQQ010000081.1:0-12211 GCA_964453085.1 uncultured Mycobacterium sp. | reverse complement strand
TGAAGCGGTCCAGTTCACGGAACGGGTCGGTGCGCATCAGCATGGCGGTCACCCTTCACTCCTAACCATCTGCGAGGTTGGTAATGTCTAGGTCATACGACATAGATTTTATATATCACCGTCGACATGTAATCGCAACTGTGCTACACAAATTATCTGTACTTGCTAGTGAGGAGATGTCCCGATGCCCGACCAGCCTGGCGACACCGGCGTGCCGGCGCCCGATCACGGCGTGTACGGGATTTCGGTGGCGGCCGAACTCTCCGGCGTCCCGGTACAGTCACTGCGGCTCTACGAGCGCCACGGGCTGCTGACGCCGGCCCGGAGCGAGGGGGGCACGCGGCGCTACAGCGCCGACGACCTGGCGCGGCTGCAACGCATCAGCGCCCTGGTCGCTGATGGCGTCAACCTCGCCGGCATCGCCCGCATCCTGTCGCTCGAGGACGACAACGCTGCACTGTCCGCGGACAACACCGATCTGCGGTCAACCAACCGCAGCTTGCGCAACGCAGCGAAGGCCGCTGGGGCCGCGCGGCGGGGCGAACGTCGTCAGCCCTGACCCGTGCACCGAGGCCGAGGACTGGATGCACGGACCGGGACGTCGTCGGGCTGCCTGCAGTCTTTGAGCACTTCCGGGCGGCCGTTCACGGCGATTGCGCTACATTACGTAGCGCTATGAGAGACGTAGCGCCATGAGAGCAGATACGCCCGTCCTGGACAGGGCATCCGGCGCCGGTCGACCGAGGGATCCGCGCATCGATTCGGCCATCTTGGCGGCAACCGCGGAACTGCTCGTGCAGATCGGCTATGCGAACCTGAGCCTGGCCGCGGTCGCCGAGCGTGCGGGGACCACGAAATCCGCCCTGTACCGGCGGTGGTCGAGCAAGGCTGCGCTGGTGCACGAGGCGGTTTTCTCGACGGCCCCCGCCGCGCTGGAGGCGCCGGCCGGCGACATCACCGCCGACGTCCGGATGCTGATCGTGGCGACCCGCGACGTGTTCACCACCCCGGTGGTGCGTGCCGCGCTGCCTGGCCTGGTGGCCGACATGACCGCCGACCCCGCCCTCAACGCGCGGGTCAGATCGCGCTTCCTCGACCTGTTTGCCCCGGTGCGGCTGCGGCTGGGGGAGGCCGTCAAACGCGGTGAGGCCCACGCCGACCCGGACCGGTTGATCGAGCTGATCGGAGGAGCGGCGATGGCGCGGATGCTGCTGCGTCCGGAGGACGAACTCGACGAGATGTGGGTGGACCAGACCACCGCCGTCGTCCTGCACGGCATACGGCGATGACGGGCGGCTCGTCGAGGGGCGGGCCGGGTAGTCGAGAGTGCCGGGAGGACAGCGCGGGCTGCTTCAACCAGGGCCCGAGGTCCTCGCGACCGGATCAGTGCAGCAACAGGTGGGCGGCCCGGTCGGCCAGGTCGAGCAGCGACTGCGGGAAGACTCCCAGCGCCAGGGTGACCACGGCGCAGACGGTGATCGCGGTCTTGCTCAGGACGCCGGGCGCAACCACGTGGGGTGTCTCGTCGGTCGCCTCGGTGAAGAACATCGAAACGATCACGCGCACATAGAAGTACGCGGCCACCCCGCTGGCGACGACACCGACGACCACCAGAGGCACCGCCCCGCCCTGGGCGGCGGCTCGGAACACGGCGAGCTTGCTGACGAATCCGCTCGTGAGCGGGATGCCGGCGAAAGCCAGCAGGAACATCGAGAACGTCACGCCCGTGAGCGGTGAGCGCCGCCCCAGCCCGGACCAGTGGGACACGGTGGCATCCTCGACGCCGTCCGCGTCGCGGATCAGGGCCAGGATGGCGAACGCCCCGACCGTGCTGAAGCTGTAGGCGACCAGATAGAACAGCGTGGCCGACAAGCCCGCATGGTTGTCGGCGATCACGCCGGTGAGGATGAAACCGACGTGGGCGACCGACGAGTAGGCCAGCAACCGTTTGACGTCGGTCTGGTTCACCGCGGTGATCGTGCCCACCGCCATGGTCAGGATGGAGATCGTCCACAACACCGGCCGCCACTGGTCGTGCAACGGCGGGAGCGCCACGTACACCACCCGCAGCAACGCGCCGAACGCCGCGACCTTGGTAGCCGCCGCCATGAACCCGGTGACCGGGGTGGGGGCGCCCTGGTAGACGTCGGGTATCCAGGAGTGGAAGGGGACCGCGCCGACCTTGAACAGCAGGCCGACCGACAGGAGGGCGACGCCGACCAGCGCCATGGACGTATCACCTTCGGCGGCGAGGGCTTTGCGGATGCCGGGCAGCAACAGCGTGCCGGTCGCGCCGTAGATCAGCGCCACCCCGTAGAGAAAGAACGCCGACGAGAACGCACCCAGGAGGAAGTACTTCATCGCCGACTCCTGCGACAGCAGGCGGCGATGACGGGCCAGCCCGCACATCAGGTACAGGGGCAGCGACAGCACTTCCAGCGCGACGAACATGGTCAGCAGATCGTTGGACGCGGGGAACACCATCATGCCGCCGACCGACAGCATCGTCAGCGGGAAGAGTTCGGTCTGCGCGGCTCCCGCCCGTTCCGCCTCGATCTCGGCGTCGCTGCCGGGCACCGCGGACGCCTGCGGGGCGAAGGCATCCAGGCCGGCCGCCCGTGCAGCACCCACGGCCACCCTGCTTTCCGCCTTGGCCTGCGTGCGTTCGGCCATGAAGATGACCGCGAGCACGGCCACCAGCAGCACGGTGCCCTGCAGGTACAGGGCCGTACGGTCGACGGCCATCGCACCCAGCACCGCGGTGCGCCCGGAGGCGCAGACCGAGCGGCTCACCACCACGACCGCGACGAACGCCGCCACCAAACCGCCGAGGGCGAGCGTCACCTGGGTGCCGTAGCGGAACCTGCGCGGCACGAACGCCTCGGCCAGCACCCCGGCCACCGCGACGCCGAACACGATCAGCATCGGGCTCAGCAGGAAGTACTCGATGCTGGGGGAGGGGAGCAGGATCATCGGTGTGGTCCTTCGGCGGTGCGGGGAAGGCCGGTGCCCGGGGGCGCGCTCGGCGGGGGATCGTGTTGGCCGACGGAGGTCATCGTGTTGGCGACGGCCGGGTTGATCAGCTCCAGGACCGGCTTGGGGTAGACCCCGAGACCGATCAGCAGCGCGATCAGCGGTGCGACGACGAGCAGTTCGCGCGCCTTGAGGTCGGTGAACTTCTCGTTGCCCGCGGCCACCGGTCCGGTCATCACGCGCTGGTAGAGCCACAGCATGTAGATGGCCGCCAGGACCACTGCGGTGACCCCGAACGCGCCGGCCAGCCAATACCGGTTGAAGGTGCCCAGCAAGATCAGGAATTCGCTGACGAACGGCGCCAGCCCGGGCAGCGACAGAGTGGCCATCCCGGCCACCAGGAAGGTTCCCGCCAGCACAGGCGCCACCTTCTGCACACCACCGAAGTCGGCGATCAACCGGCTGCCACGCCGCGTCACCAGGAACCCGGCGATCAGGAACACCGCCGCGGTGGAGATGCCGTGGTTGAGCATGAACAGCGTCGACCCGCTCTGGCCCTGGCTGGTCATCGCGAAGATGCCCGCGATGATGAACCCGAAGTGCGAGATCGAGGTGTAGGCGATCAGGCGGATCATGTCTTGCTGGCCGATCGCCACGACGGCACCGTAGATGACGCCGACGATGGCCAGCGTCACGATCAGCGGCCGGAAGTACGTCGACGCCTCCGGGAACAGCTTCAGGCAGTAGCGCAGCATGCCGAAGGTGCCGACCTTGTCCATCACCGCCGTGATCAACACCGCGGTCGCGGGCGTGGACTCGACGCAGGCGTCGGGCAGCCACCGATGGAACGGCCATAGCGGCGCCTTGATCGCGAACGCGAACATGAAGCCTCCGAACAGCGCCTTGAGCACCGCGGGGTCGACACCCAGGCGCCCGTCTCGCACCGCGTCGACGATCGTCCGGAAGTCGAAGGTGCCGGCACCGTGCTGCGCGGTCACCACGTACAGCCCGATCACGGCGGCCAACATGATCAGCCCGCCGAACAGGTTGTACAGCAGGAACTTCACCGCGGCGCGTGACCGGCCCGAACCCTGACCGAAACCGCCGATCAGGAAGTACATCGGGACGAGCATGGCCTCGAAGAACACGTAGAACAGCAGCACGTCCAGGGCGATCACCGAGACCAGCACCATCGACTCGACCGCCAGCGTCAGCGCCACGTAGGCGTGGACTCCGCGTGAGGACCGCAAGCTCGGCGAAGCCGAGCGCGGCGGGTCGTCACCATCGCTGTGAGCGCGTTCGCCGGCGTCGTTCCAGCCGGCCACCTGCAGCACCGGGATCAGCACCACGGTGAGCAGCACCAGCACGACGGCGATGCCGTCCACGCCGAGGGTGTAGCCGGCGCCGAAGGACGGGATCCATGAATGGCTTTCGACGAACTGATAGGTGGGGCCGCCGGCATCGAAGCCTGCGGTGACCGCCGCCGCCACCGCCAGTGTCAGCAGGCCGAACGCCAGGCCCACCCACTTGGCGAGCTGCCGCAGCCCGGGCGGCAGCAGGATGACCAGCACGGCGCCCGCCAGCGGCACCAGCCACAGCGCGCTCAGCCAGGGGAATCCATTCATCAGCGCCCCGTTCACCAGAACCTCACCGCCAGGATCAGTGCGACCACCAGCGTCGCGCCCGCCATCATCGACAGCGCGTAGCTGCGCGCGAACCCGGTCTGCAAGCTGCGCAGCCGGTTGGACGTCGAACGTACCAGCGCCGCAAGGGCGTTGACCGAGCCGTCGACGCCCGCGTCGTCGAATTCGGTCAGCGCGTGCGTCAGTTGGGCGCCGGGGCGCATGAACACCTCCTCGTTGAAGGCATCGCCGTAGAGGTCGGCGCGCGCGGCCGTCGTCGCCGGAGAGACCGACAGCGGGGCCACCCGCGGGATGGGCACCCGGCCGTACTTGGCGTAGGCGACCGCGATGCCGGCGGCGACGACCGTCAGCGCCAGCACGGTGGTGACCCAGGCCGGCAGGGTGCGGGCCACAGCTTCGTGCGCGCCGACGACCGGTTCGAGCCAACGCGCCAGCGTGCCGCCGACGGCCAGCAGGCCACCGGAGAACACCGAACCGAAGGCGAGCACGATCATCGGCCACGTCATCAGCGGCGGCGCCTCGTGCGGATGGACGCCCGGCGCCCAGCGCTTTTCGCCGAAGAAGGTCATCAGCATCACCCGCGTCATGTAGAACGCGGTGATGCCCGCGCCCAGCAGCGCGGTCCCGCCCAGCACGTAGCCGCGGACCCCGCCAGACGACAGCGCCGCCTCGACGATCGCGTCCTTGGAGAAGAAGCCCGCGAACGGCGGCACACCGATGATCGCCAGGTAGGCCAGCCCGAACGTGACGAACGTGATCGGCAGGGCGGTGCGCAGCCCACCGTAGCGGCGCATGTCCTGCTCCTCGTGCATCCCGTGGATGACCGCGCCGGAGCCGAGGAACAGCCCGGCCTTGAAGAACCCATGGGTGAGCAGGTGCATGATCGCGAACGCGTAGCCGGCCGGACCCAAGCCGGCGGCCAGCACCATGTAGCCGATCTGGCTCATCGTCGAGGCGGCCAGGGCGCGCTTGATGTCGTCCTTGGCGCAGCCGATGATCGCACCCAGCAGCAACGTGACGGCGCCGACGATGACCACAGCGAGCTGCGCGCCGGGCGCCAGGTTGTACAGCGGGTTGGACCGCACGATCAGGTACACCCCGGCGGTCACCATGGTGGCGGCGTGGATCAGCGCCGACACCGGGGTGGGACCCTCCATTGCGTCGCCCAACCAGGCCTGCAGCGGGACCTGCGCGGACTTGGCGCACGCGCCCAGCAGCAAAAGCAACCCGATCGCGTTGAGCACTCCGGTGCCGACGGCCGGCGCGGCGGCGAACACGCCCGCATAGGAGAGGGTCCCGAAAGTGGCGAACATCAAGAAGATTCCCAGCGCGAGGCCGGCGTCGCCGACCCGGTTCATCACGAACGCCTTCTTGGCCGCCGTGGCAGCCGTCGGCTTGTGGTACCAGAAGCCGATCAACAGGTAGGACGCCAGGCCGACACCCTCCCAGCCGACATAAAGCACGACGTAGTCGTCGGCGACCACCAGCAGCAGCATCGAGGCCAGGAACAGGTTGAGGTAACCGAAAAAGCGGCGCCGATCCGGGTCCTCGGCCATGTAGGCGACCGAGTAGATGTGGATCAGTGAGCCGACCCCGCTGATCAGCAGGACGAAACACATGGACAGCTGGTCTATCTGGATCCCGAGGTCGACCTGTAGCTGGTTGACCGGGATCCAGGTGAACAGCTTCTGGTGGAGGGTGCGGTCGTGCGCACCGCGGGACAGCATGTCGGCCAGCAGGGTCGCGCCCACCCCGAACGACGCGAGGGCCGCCGCGCAGCCCAGCCAGTGGCCCCACGCATCGGTTCGTCGACCGCCGAACAGGAGGATCGCGGCACCCGCCAGCGGCAGGGCCACCAGCAGCCAGGTGTAATGAGTCCCCAGAAGATTTGTCACGGTGGCGTTCTCAGCCTTTGAGTAGGTTCGCGTCGTCGACTGACGCCGATTTGCGGGCACGGAAAATCGTCATGATGATGGCCAGGCCGATCACGACCTCGGATGCCGCCACCACCATCGTGAAGAACGCGATCACCTGACCGTCCAGGTGGCCGTGCATCCGGGCGAAGGTGACGAAAGCCAGGTTGACGGCGTTGAGCATCAGCTCGACGCACATGAACATCACGATGGCGTTGCGGCGCAGCAGCACACCCGAGGCCCCGATGGTGAACAGCAGGGCCGAAAGGTACAGGTAGTTGGCCGGATTCACGACGCACCCCCCTGCGGCAGGCTCCTGCTCGTTTCCCGGGGGCTCGATTCCGGGGCGGGAAGTTCTGTGCCGTCGCCGGTGTGGCTGTGCAGGATCGGCGACACCGACATCGCCGAATACGAGCCGTCGGGCAGCAACGCGGCCGTATCGACCGCGTTGCGGCGCGCGAACACCCCGGGGTTGGGTAGCGGTGTGGGATGCCCGCCGGCCCGGAAGCGCTCCTCGGAGAGCTCCCGCTGCGTTTTGCGGCGCTCGAACCGCTCCCGGTGCGCCAGCACCATCGCCCCGACGGCGGCGGTGATCAGCAGTGCGCTGGTCAGCTCGAAGGCCCACAGGTAACGCGAGAAGATCAGCGCCGCGAGGCCTTCCACATTGCCGTTGCCGTTGGCGCCACCCAGCCCGGCAAATCCGCCCGCCGCCACGTTGCCGATGGCGGAGACCAGCAGGATGCCGAATCCGACCCCGGTCACCGCGGTCGCGATGCGCTGCCCGCGCAGTGTCTCCTTCAGGGACTCGGCGGTGTCCACTCCGATCAGCATCAGCACGAACAGGAACAGCATCATCACCGCGCCTGTATAGACCACGACCTGGACGACGCCGAGGAACAGGGCGTCCTGGGCCATGTAGAACACCGCCAGGATGATCATCGTCGTCGCCAGGAACATCGCCGAGTAGACGGCGTTGACAGCCAGCACCACCCCGAGCGCGCCGATCAGCGCCAGCGTGCCCAGCACCCAGAACGTCAGCGCTTCGCCGGTGGACGTGCGGACGAGCGTCTCGGACGCCACGTGGATGATCGACGCAGTCACCGGGCATCCCCGACGGTCTGGTGTGCGCGCAACCCCTGCGCGGTCACGTTGCCCTGGTAGTAGTCCTTGTCGGTGGCGCCCGGGGTCCGCGGGTGCGGCGGGGCGGTCATGCCGGGCAGCAGCGGGGCCAGCAGCCGGTCCTTCTCGTAGATGAGGTCGGCGCGATTGTCGTCGGCCAACTCGTAGTCGTTCGTCATCGTCAGCGCCCGGGTCGGGCAGGCCTCGATGCACAGGCCGCAGCCGATGCAGCGCAGATAGTTGATCTGGTACACCCGGCCGTAGCGCTCACCGGGGGAGAACCGTTGCTCCTCGGTGTTGTCCGCGCCTTCGACGTAGATGGCGTCCGCCGGGCAGGCCCACGCGCACAGTTCGCAGCCGATGCACTTCTCCAGGCCGTCCGCGTAGCGGTTGAGCTGGTGGCGGCCGTGATAGCGGGGCGCCACCGGGCCCGGCTTCTCCGGATACTCCTCGGTCACCCGCCTTTTGAACATCGCGGCGAACGTCACGCCGAATCCGGCTACGGCGTCAAAGAATCTGGCGCCCGGGAACATAGCCACGTGCATTCTCCTTGGTCGCACCGATCGGGGTCGTCAGGGCCTTCATCGGCAGCGGCGGCACCGGGAACGCCGGCTCGAGGGCCGCGCCGCCGCGCCCCTTCTCGCGGCGGCGCAACTCCCGTTCCATCGCACGGACGCCCGGACTGGTGAACGGCTTGCGCAACAGCAGCACCAGTACCGCGGCCACCGCGACGCTGCTGACCACCAACACCGGCGTCCAGTATGGGTAGCCCTGGTTGCGCAGGGTGCGGATGACTGCCGCGATCAACACCCACACCAGCGAGGCCGGGATCAGCAGCTTCCAGCCCAGCGCCATGAACTGGTCGTAGCGCAGCCGGGGCAGGCTGGCGCGCAGCCACATGTAGATGAACAGGAAGGTCCACATCTTGGCGGTGAACCACAGCACCGGCCACCATCCCGAGTTGGCACCAGCCCACATGTTCAGCGGCCACGGAGCGTGCCAGCCACCGAAGAACAGGGCCGTGGCGAGCGAGGAGACGGTCATCATGTTGACGTATTCGGCCAGCATGAACATCGCGAACTTCAGCGACGAGTACTCGGTGTGGAACCCCGCGACCAGCTCGCCCTCAGCCTCGGGCAGGTCGAAAGGCGCACGGTTGGTTTCGCCGACCATCGAGATCAGGTAGATGATGAACGACGGCAGCAGCAGGAACACGTACCAGACACGGTGCTGGGAGGCGACGATCTGCGAGGTCGACATCGAGCCGGCGTAGAGGAATACCGCCGCGAACGACAGCCCCATAGCCACCTCGTAGGAAATGACCTGGGCGGTGGAACGCACCCCGCCCAGCAGCGGATACGTGGACCCGGAGGCCCACCCGCCCAGCACGATCCCGTACACCCCGATCGCCGAGAGCCCCAGGATGAACAGCACCGCGACCGGAAGGTCGGTCAGCTGCAGCGGCGTGCGGTGGCCGAACACCGACACCACCGGGCCGAACGGGATGAACGCGAAGGCGGTGAACGCCGGGATCACCGAGATGCATGGCGCCGCCATATACACGAACCAGTCGACGCCCTTGGGCGTGATGCTCTCCTTGAGCGCAAGCTTGACCCCGTCGACCAGGCTCTGCAGGACGCCCCACGGCCCCACCCGGTTGGGGCCGGGCCGCCGCTGCATCCAGCCGAGGATCTTGCGCTCCAACAGGATCGCGAGCAGCACGTTGAGCATGAGGAACACGAAGACGGCCAGCGCCTTGCCCAGCACCAGCCACCAGGTGTCGTGTCCGAACGCGCTCAAGGTCATCGGGTCACTCCAATCCCCACGATGCTGCCCGCCGTGACGCCCAGTTCGCGGTGCACCGCAGAACCCGGCGAGTTCAGCGGGACCCAGACCACCCGGTCGGGCATGTCGGTGATGCGCAGCGGCAAGCTGATCGATCCGCGCGGCGTACTGACGGTGAGCGCGTCGCCGTCGGCGGCGCCGATCTCGGCCGCCGTGCCGGCCGACAGCCGCGCCACCGGCGTGCGCGCGGTTCCGGCCAGGTATGGCTCGCCGTCCTGCATCCGCCCGCGGTCCAGCAGCATCCGCCAACTCGCCAGCACCGCCTGACCTCGGTCCGGACCGTTACGGGACTCGGCCGGCCGTGGAGTCGCGACGTCGGGCGTGGCGGCCCAGCGACCGTCCCAAGTGCCCAGCCCGGTCAGTTCCGCGCGAGCCGCGTCGGCGGTCGGCAGCCCCAGGCGGAGGCCCATCTCGTCGGCCAGCGTGTCCAGCACCTGGTGGTCGGACTGGGCGGCGTGCCCGGTGCTGCCGTGCAGCGCCGGGCCGAACGGGCGGTACCGGCCCTCCCAGTTGACGAACGCCCCTGCCTTCTGCGTCGTCGGCGCGACCGGGAACACCACGTCGGCGCGTTCGGTCACGGCGCTGTGCCGCAACTCGAGGCTGACCACGAATCCCGCGGCGTCCAGCGCGGCCAGCACCGCGTCGGGGTCGGCGAAGTCGTCGGGTTCCACGCCGCCGACCAGCAAGGCGCCGAGCGTCCCGTCCACGGCGGCGGCCAGGATTCCGGTCACGTCACGCCCACCGGCGGAAGGCAGGTCGGAAACGTGCCACGCTGCGGCGATCTGCGCGCGGGCCGTCTCGTCGTCCGCCGGCCGACCACCGGGCAGCAGGCCGGGCAGCGCCCCCGCCTCCAGCGCACCGCGCTCGCCTGCCCGCCGTGGCACCCATGCCAGCCGGGCTCCGGTGCCGTCGGCCAGCCGCGCGGCGGCCGACAGCCCGCCGGGCACCGCGGCCAGGCGTTCGCCGACCATGATGACCGCTCCTGGAGTGGACAGCAGGGCACCCACCTCGCCGGTGGCCAGGCCGTCCAGTGCGGCCGCTTCGGCGCCGGGAGCGGTCGGCAGCAGCCGGCCCGCCATCTTGGGCAGCGCGCTGGTCGCGAACGGCGCGACCGCGTACACCGGGACGCCGTGCTTGCGGGCCGCCTTGCGGAGCCGCAGGAACACGATCGGCGACTCTTCTTCCGGCTCGAACCCGACGAGCAGCACCACCGGCGCCGATTCCAGGTCCGCGTAGCCGACGTCGCGCCGGCCGGCGATCCGCGCCGCCAGGAAGGCGGCCTCCTCAGCCGAGTGCGGCCGGGCACGGAAGTCGATATCGTTGCTGTCCAACACGATTCGGGCGAACTTGGAGTACGCATAGGCATCTTCCAAGGTGGCCCGGCCGCCGACCAGCACACCGGCGCGCCCGCGGGCCGCGCCGAGGCCCCGGGTCGCCACGGCGATTGCGTGCGACCACGACGCGGGTGTCAGGGCGCCGTCTTCGCCGCGGATCAGCGGGGTGGTGATCACGTCCGGTGCGGTCGTATAGGTGAACGCCCACCGGCCCTTGTCGCAGTTCCACTCCTCGTTGACCTCGGGGTCGTCGCCGGCCAGGCGGCGCAGCACCTTGCCGCGGCGGTGATCGGTGCGCTGCGCGCAACCCGAGGCGCAGTGCTCGCAGACGCTGGGGCTGGAGACCAGGTCGAACGGGCGGGCCCGGAACCGGTAGGCCATCCCGGTCAGCGCGCCGACCGGGCAGATCTGCACGGTGTTGCCCGAAAAATACGAATCGAACGGCTCGTCGGCGTAGATACCGACCTGTTGCAGCGCGCCCCGCTCCTGCATGTCGATGAAGGGGTCACCGGCGATCTGCTCGGAGAACCGGGTGCAGCGCGCGCACAGGATGCAGCGTTCCCGGTCCAGCAACACCTCCGAGGAGATGTTGATCGGCTTGGCGTACGTGCGCTTGACATCGGTGAAGCGAGAGTCGGTGCGGCCGTTGGACATCGCCTGGTTCTGCAGCGGGCACTCGCCGCCCTTGTCGCACATCGGGCAGTCCAGCGGATGGTTGATCAGCAGCAGTTCCATCACGCCGTGCTGGGCCCTGTCGGCGGCCTCGGAGGTCAACTGCGTATGCACGACCATGTCGTCGGTGGCCACCGTGGTGCACGATGCCATCGGCTTGCGCTGCCCCTCAACCTCGACCAGGCACTGCCGGCACGCGCCGACCGGGTCCAGCAACGGGTGGTCGCAGAAGCGCGGGATCTGGATGCCCATCAGCTCGGCGGCCCGGATCACCAACGTGCCCTTGGGAACGGTGATCTTGTTGCCGTCGATGGTCAGCGTCACCATTTCCGATGTGACCGCGCGGTTTTCGGTGTCGGCTGCTTGGGTCACGAGCGCCGGTCCTCCTCATCGCTTCGCTCTGCATTGTCGCTGGCGCGGGTCACGAGCGCGTCATACCTTTCCGTTGGCCGTCAACATGGCGGCTCTGGGGTCGAACGGGCACCCGCCACCCTCGACGTGGGCCATGTACTCGTCGCGGAACAGTTTGATCGACGACGTCACCGGACTGGTGGCGCCGTCACCCAACGCGCAGAACGCCTTCCCCAGGATGGAATCGGAGATGTCGAGCAGCTTGTCGATGTCCTCGGGAGTGGCCGGGTTGGTTTTCGAGCCGGTTTCCAGCCGTTCGTAGATCTGGTCCAGCCAGAAGGTGCCCTCCCGGCACGGTGTG
>CAYVQQ010000080.1:7954-12253 GCA_964453085.1 uncultured Mycobacterium sp. | reverse complement strand
CAGCGGTGCAGGGGCATTGGATGCACAAAAGGGTGTCATTGGTCCCTATTCGCGGGTGTGGAGGGTTTGACGGGAAAGCAGTCAAGGCGAGTGGGCAGGCCGACGGAACCGGGCGAAGCGAAGCCGCATCTACTCGCACGTTGGCCGACGCGCTTGGTGCTCCTGCCGCTCGGCGCTAGCCGCTACTTCCGGGTGGGGGTCCGAGCGGCGGAGGCGGCTCGGGCGCTGCGAGCCTCCAATTGTCGGGGTTCTTCGGCGAGTACACCACCGGCAGCAGCTGGCCCATCGTCGGCCATTGGTCGACGTCGACTTCCATGCGTTGGTATACGGCGTGCTCAGCGAGGGTGGGCCCGTTGATGACGCCGGCAATGGTGACGTACTGCCTGCCGGTGGCGTCCGGCCGCGGACTGACCCCGGTGACCAGCAGCGTGCCGCCGAGCGACTCTCCGCGCGGCCCGCGCGAAACGAATCGCCGGGCAAGGAACACTCCCAGCACAGCCGCCAGAACGAGCAGCACACCGAATTCCCACACGCGGACATGGTAGGACTGCTGTCGTGACCCGCGGCGACGATGAGGCAAAACGAGACGCAGAGGAGCTGCGCAGATGAGCCCCGGCGATCTGGCGCTGGCGCTGGCGCTGGCCGACCGCGCGGACGACGTGACCCGTGCCCGGTTCGGTGCGCTGGACCTGCGCGTCGAGACCAAGCCGGATCTGACCCCGGTGACCGACGCCGATCGTGCCGTCGAAACCGAACTGCGTGAACTGCTCGGGCGGGATCGGCCGGACGACAGCGTCCTCGGCGAGGAGTTCGGCGGAACAACGACTTTCCGCGGGCGGCAGTGGGTCATCGACCCGATCGACGGGACAAAGAATTTCGTCCGTGGGGTGCCGGTGTGGGCCAGCTTGATCGCATTGCTGCACGACGGTGTCCCGACGGTCGGGGTGGTGAGCGCACCGGCGTTGCGGCGCCGGTGGTGGGCGGCCCGCGGCCATGGCGCCTTCGTCGGCGTCGACGGCGCCCCTCCGCGCCGACTCTCGGTTTCGGCAGTGGCACAGCTAGATTCGGCCAGCCTGTCATTCTCGAGCCTGTCGGGGTGGGCGCAGCGCGGGCTGCGCGACCGCTTCCTCGAGTTGACCGATGCCGTCTGGCGGGTCCGCGCGTACGGCGACTTTTTCTCCTACTGCCTCGTCGCGGAGGGAGCCGTCGACGTCGCCGCCGAGCCGGAGGTGTCGGTGTGGGACCTGGCGGCGCTCGACATCCTGGTGCGCGAAGCGGGTGGGGCGTTCACCGGACTGGACGGGGTGCCGGGACCCCACCGCGGCAGCGCCGTGGCCACTAACGGCTTGTTGCACCAGCAGGTGCTGGGCCGGATCGCGGTGAAGTAGGCAACAGGCGGGCGCGGCCTATCTTACTCGAGAGTAAGATTTATTCGCACTGCCCCGACGACAGAGGCTGCCGACATGACCGCAACCCGTTCCGGTTCGACCTCCACTTCCTCGCGCAAGCCCAAACGGCGCGGCGGCATCACCGGCGTGGGTGTCCAACCGCACAAGCGGACCGCCATCGACGTCGCCATCGCGGCGATCACCCCACTCGTCGGGCAGGCATTCCTGGACAAGTACCGCCTGCGCGGCCCGCTCAACCGCGGCCTCGGCTACGGCACCAAGGCGATCTTCTCCACCGGCGCCGCCGCGTCCCGCCAGTTCACCCGGGTGCGGAACTTGCGCAGCGGACCGACCCGGCTGAAGTCCAGCGGCAAGGACTATTTCGACCTCACGCCCGACGAGGACCAGCAGCTGATCGTGCAAACGGTCGAGAAATTCGCCGAGGAGATGCTGCGGCCGGCGGCGCGTGACGCCGACGAGGCCGTCGCCTACCCGCCCGGCCTGATCGCCAAGGCCACGGAACTGGGGATCAGCGCGATCAACATTCCCGAGGACTTCGACGGCATCGCCGCGCACCGCTCGAGCGTGACCAACGTGCTGGTGGCCGAGGCCCTCGCCTACGGCGATATGGGGTTGGCGCTGCCCATTCTGGCCCCGAGCGGCGTAGCGTCCGCACTGACCCACTGGGGCAGCGCCGACCAGCAGGCCACCTACCTGCCGGAGTTCGCCGGCGAGAACGTCCCACAGGCCTGCGTCGCCATCGCCGAACCCCACCCGCTGTTCGACCCCACCCGGCTGCGCACGACGGCGGTGCGCACACCGGGCGGCTACCGGCTCGACGGCGTGAAGTCATTGGTCCCCGCCGCGGCCGACGCCGAGTTGTTCGTCGTGGGCGCGCAACTGAACGGCAAACCCGCCTTGTTCATCGTCGAATCGTCCTGCGCGGGGGTGACCGTGAAAGCGGATCCGAGCATGGGGATTCGCGCGGCGGCGCTCGGCCAGGTCGGATTCTCCGGCGTTTCGTTGCCGCGCAGCGCCCGGCTCGGCGAGGACGAAGCGTGCGACGAGGACTACTCCGACGCGCTGGCACTGTCGCGGCTGGGCTGGGCGGCGCTGGCGGTCGGTACCGCCCACGCGGTCCTCGACTACGTGGTGCCCTACGTCAAGGAACGCCGCGCCTTCGGCGAGCCGATCGCCCACCGTCAGGCCGTCGCGTTCATGTGCGCCGACATCGCCATCGAGCTTGATGGCCTGCGGTTGATCACTTGGCGCGGCGCCGCGCGGGCCGAACAGGGCCTCACCTTCACCCGCGAGGCGGCGCTGGCCAAGCGACTCGGCGCCGACAAAGGCATGCAGATTGGCCTCGACGGCGTGCAGCTGCTCGGCGGCCACGGCTACACCAAGGAGCATCCGGTCGAACGTTGGTACCGCGACCTGCGGGCCATCGGTGTCGCCGAGGGTGTCGTCGTCATCTGAACCGTCGTCTGCCACGAACCGAAAGTGCCACCATGGCAATCAATTTGGAAATCCCCCGCAAACTACAAGCGGTGATGGACATGACGCACCGGGGCGCCGCCGAGCTGATGCGGCCGATCGCGCGCAAATACGACCTGAACGAACACGCCTACCCCGTCGAACTCGACACACTCTTCACCCTGTTCGAAGGTGCCTCATCGGCGATGGCGTTCGCCGGAGCGGACGCGCTGCGCGACGAGGAGGAACGGCGGGTCACCAACCACAACGGCGCCAACATGGCCGCGCTGCTGCAGACCCTGGAGGCCAGCTGGGGCGATCTGGCGATGATGCTGTCGGTCCCCTATCAGGGGCTGGGCAACGCGGCCATCTCCGCGGTCGCCACCGACGAGCAGCTGGAACGCCTGGGCAAAGTGTGGGCTGCGATGGCGATCACCGAACCGGACTTCGGGTCGGATTCGGCGGCCGTGTCCACCACCGCCAGGCGCGACGGCGACGAGTACGTCATCAACGGTGAAAAGATCTACGTCACAGCGGGTTCGCGTGCCACCCACATCGTGGTGTGGGCCACCCTGGACAAGGCGCAGGGCCGCGCGGCGATCAAGTCGTTCGTGGTTCCGCGCGAACATCCCGGGGTCACGGTCGAGCGGCTCGAGCGCAAGCTCGGCATCAAGGGCTCCGACACCGCCGCGATCCGTTTCGACAATGTCCGGATCCCGAAGGAAAACCTGCTCGGCAACCCGGAAATCGAGGTGGGCAAAGGGTTTTCCGGGGTCATGGAGACCTTCGACAACACCCGCCCGATCGTGGCCGCGATGGCCGTCGGGGTTGCCCGCGCGGCGCTCGAGGAGATCCGCAAGATCCTCACCGAGGCCGGGGTGGAGATCTCCTACGACCGGCCCTCGCACGTCCAGAGCGCGGCGGCGGCGGAGTTTCTGCGCATGGAGGCCGACTGGGAGGCCAGCTACCTGCTGTCGCTGCGCGCGGCGTGGCAGGCCGACAACAACATCCCCAACTCCAAAGAGGCCTCGATGAGCAAGGCCAAGGCCGGCCGGGTCGCCACCGACATCACCTGCAAGACCGTCGAATTGGCCGGCACCATGGGCTATTCGGAGCAAACGTTGCTGGAGAAGTGGGCGCGCGACTCCAAGATCCTCGACATCTTCGAAGGCACCCAGCAGATCCAGCAGCTGGTGGTCGCCCGCCGCCTGTTGGGCCTGTCGTCGGCGGAGCTCAGGTAGCGACGCGGCACCGCGTCGCGCCGAGCGTGTGACCACAGCGAGGTCCCCATCGAATGTTTCGCCCGGTGCGCGTGCCGGTCCAGTACGCTGCCTGGCATCTGGACCGCGACCACCATCTGGAGGTCTCCCACAACATGTCGATGGCCAACTACCGGGCCAACTACCGGGCCAACCGGCCGGTCCGCGATGCCGCCGAC
>CAYVQQ010000080.1:6118-7854 GCA_964453085.1 uncultured Mycobacterium sp. | reverse complement strand
GGCCAACTACCGGGCCAACTACCGGGCCAACCGGCCGGTCCGCGATGCCGCCGACCGCGTCATGCGGGGTTTCGGCGGCCTCGGCCACAGCCGGCGCGAACCCTTCACATACGTCTCCGGCCACCGGAAAACCGAAGGCGCCGCGGCAATCCGGGTCTGTCGGGTGGCGCAGTGGCGGTTGACGTTCGGCGAGCAGTGACGGCATCGGAGCTGCTCCCCAGGCTGACGGGGGTGCTGACGCGGGTTCTCGGCGCCGGCGCCGCTGTCGAGAATCTGCGCGCGCTGACCGGCCGTGCCGGCCGCACCACCTGGGCGTTCGACGCCGTGACCGGCGGCGAGCGCAGAGCGCTGATCTTGCGCATCGGTCCCACCGACGACACGCACGTCGGCATGGAGCTCGCTGCCCGCGCGCAGGCCGCGGCGGCGGCGGCCGGCGCACCGGTCCCCCACGTCCTGATCGCCGAAGATTCGGCTACCGCCCTGGGCAATCCGTTTCTCATCTGCGACGAGATCAAGGGCGATACGGCCGTCCGGCGCATCCTTCGGCAGCTCGACACCGGCGGCCACGGGTACGAGGCCCGCACCGGACTGCTCCACCAGTGCGCGCGGGCGCTGGCCGCCATCCACCGGGCCGATCGCGACCTGCCCGGGCTGGCCCAGCAGGACCAACTCGCTCAGTGGCGCGAGCGCCTCGACGCGACGGGCGATACCACCGCCACCTTCGAATGGGCATTCCGGTGGCTGGCCGCCCGCCGGCCCCCACCGTCGGCGCCGGTCCTGGTGCACGGCGACTTCCGGATGGGAAACCTCGTCGTCGACGGCTCCGACCTCGCCGCGGTCCTCGACTGGGAATCGGTGCACGCCGGGCAGGTCTACGAAGACCTTGCGTGGTTCTGCATCCGGGCCTGGCGGTTCGGCGCCCCGGCCAGCCTGGGCGCGGGGGGCCTGGGCAGCATCGAGAGCTTCCTGCGAGCCTATGAGGAGGCCGGCAAGACCAGCCTCGACCGGGTGACGTTCCACTGGTGGCGCGTGCTGGCGACGTTGCGCTGGGGTGTCACCTGCCGCTGCCAGGCGGAGCGGCATCTGAGCGGGCGGTCCCGGTCGGTGGAGTTGGCGACGATCGGCCGCCGTGTCTGCGAGACCGAATGGGACCTGCTGGACCTGCTCGAGGGCCCACAGTCGGAGGTGGGCTTGTGATCGGCATCTACGGCCGTCCGCTGGCGGCCGAACTCGTCGCCGCGGTGGCCGAGTTCCTCGAATCCGAAGTCCAGGAGGCCACGACCGGACAAGTCAACTTCCACGCCCGGGTGGCGGCCAAGGCGTTGCGCATCGTCGAGCGGGAACTGCGCGACGAGAGCGAGGCGGACAGCAAGGCGGCGCTGGCCCGTCTGGGCTACGCCGACGAAGACGAGCTCGCCACCGCGATCCGGGCCGGCAAGCTGGACGGGCGAGCCGAGGAGGTCACCGCCTGCCTGCGCACCCTGGTGAGGCACCGGCTCGCGGTCGCGCACCCCGGATACGACCAGCCGGACAGCCAACTGGAATAGAGCGCAGTAGCAGATCTGGCCGGACCGCCAACGGGCGCGGCGGAGGTTACGGCGGTCGCGCCCGGTTCCACCGCCGGGGCCATCGTCGATGTGGGTGCGCGTCGTGATCGGGGTGGGCGACGGCGGCGGTCGCGGCCGTGTCACGTTCGGCTTTCCCGGCCGGCCCGCCGCCGCCGCGTACCATCTGCT
>CAYVQQ010000080.1:0-6108 GCA_964453085.1 uncultured Mycobacterium sp. | reverse complement strand
ATCTCTAACCCCGACTCCGCCGTCGCCCTGCGCGTCCTCGTCTACAGCGACAACGCCGACACCCGCCGGGAAGTGATGCAGGCGCTGGGTCGACACCTGCACCCAGACCTGCCCGAACTGCACTACGTCGAGGTCGCGACCGGCCCCATGGTCATCCAGCGGATGGACCAAGGCGGGATCGATCTCGCCGTCCTCGACGGGGAGGCGACGCCGACCGGCGGCATCGGAATCGCCAAACAGCTCAAGGACGAACTCGCCACGTGCCCGCCGATCGTCGTGCTCACCGGGCGTCCCGACGACGCCTGGCTGACCAAGTGGTCACGCGCCGAGGCCGCGGTGCCACACCCCATCGACCCGATCACGTTGGGCCACACGGTGCTGGGCCTGCTACGGGCGCCCGCCCGCCAACGAGTGAAGCCATAGCGGAGCCGAGCCGGATCGAAATTGGTCGGTTCGCGGTTGGTCGACACTGTCGAACGCTCCGTGGCCGTCACGACGCGCAGACGCTCGCCGGCGACACGCCGCCGGACGCGCCGCGTCGTCAAGCCTAGGAGGCCTGGCGTACCCCGCTGACCTCATGCCAGCCGAGCTCGAGATGGGAAACCAGATGCTGGATGAGCAGCTCGGTTGCCATGGGCGGCGTCGGCTGGCTGACCACATGCCAGGGCCGCTTGATCGGTGTACCGGGCACGGGCAGCTCGACCAGCGCGCCGGTCTCAAGTTCACGTCGCACAGCTTGCCGCGACACCAGCGTCACACCCAGGCCCGCGACCGCCGCCGACACCACCGCTCCGTGCGAACCGAGCACCAACTGCGGTGGGGCGACATCCAAATCCTCGAGCAGCGTCATCAGTGTCGAGCGGGTTCCCGAACCCCGCCCGCGCTGCAGCCACGTCGCCGTCGCCGGAGCGAACTCGGCGGCGAGTTCGGGCCGTCCGACCACGATCAGTGTGTTCGGGCTGACCGCTCGCACCCGGACCTTCCCGCGCAGGTCCTCCGGCGGCCGGCCCGCGAACACCAGGTCGACCTCGTGCCGGGACAGCATCGGCCACACGACGCTGCGTGCTGCCACCTCGACGTGCAACACCACCCCGGGATGGTTCTTGCGGAACGAGGCCAGCGCCGCTGGGATCAGCAACTCCCCCGCCGACGTCACCGCGGCCAGGCGGATCGAACCGTTTTCCGGGTCCGCCTCGCCGCGCGCGGCCAGGATGGCCTCGTCGTGCAGGCCGAGAATCCGCCGCGCGTACTCGACATAGCGCAGCCCCGCCGGGGTCAGGCGCACACCCCGGCCGTGCCGGTCAACCAGGGCGATCCCGATGTCGCTGCTCAGCGCCCGCAGCGCGGACGAGATCGAGGACTCGGTGACCACCAAGCGCTCGGCGGCACCTCGCACGGAACCGGTGTCGGCCAACTCGACCAGCGCCCGCAGCCGCGCATTTGTCGTCATGCCGTCTCCCGGGTGTCGAACACCCTGCTCCCCAACAGGTCCACCGCCTCGATCGTGGTGAGTTCGTGCAACCCGACCGGCGTGTCGACCTGCTCCAGCAGCCGGCGGGCGTGCCGCAGCCGGGCACGCTCCAGCGCGTTGCGCACGCTGCGCGCGTTGGCGAACCACGGCTGTTCGCGGCGCCGGTGCAGGTACTGGTGCAGCACGCCGCGGGCCTCGTCGGAGAACCGGTAGCCCAGGTCGGTCAGCATGAGGCCCGCGATGGCCTCGAGTTCGCCGACCGTGTAATCTGGGAATGTGATGTGGTGGGCGATGCGGCTCTGCATTCCGGGGTTGGCCGAGAAGAACTGGCTCATCTTGTCGGCGTAGCCGGCCAGGATCACCACCAGGTCGTCGCGGTTGTTCTCCATCACCTGTAGCAGGATCTCGATGGCTTCACCGCCGTAGTCACGTTCGTTCTCGACCTTGTACAGGTAATACGCCTCGTCGATGAAGAGCACACCCCCCATCGCCCGCTTGATCACGTCCTTGGTCTTGGGCGCCGTATGGCCGACGTACTCGCCGACAAGGTCGTCGCGCGTCACGCTGACCAGATGACCACGACGCAGGTAGCCGAGCCGGTGCAGCAGGTCGGCCATGCGCATCGCGACGGTGGTTTTGCCGGTGCCCGGGTTACCGGTGAAACACATGTGCAGCGTAGGTTGCTGGGCCCGCACACCGAAGCGTTCCCGCATCCGGTCGACCAGCAGAAGCGCCGCGATCTCCGCGATCCGGGTTTTCACCGGTTCCAAGCCGACGAGTTCCCGATCCAAACCGGACAGCACCTCGTCGACGCCCGAGGTTGCCCGGGCCGCCGCCAGATCGACGACGGCGTCCGCGGGAAGCGGCTCCGGCTCGGATTCCTCGGCGTCGGCGCCGGGCCGGAAGCCGAACGCGGTCATGGCAATTCGTACCTCTGCCCGCTCGGCCGGTCCGTGGCGTACGCGTAGGTGGTGTAGCCGATCTGGCGATTGGCTCGTTCAGCCCGCTCCAGCCGGAAACCCGGCTCCTCGGCCGGCCGGTTCACGATGAACGACAGCGCCGTCGTCTGGCGGCCGAGGCTGGCGTCGTAGGCGCTGAGGCGGATGTAGCTGTTCGGTTTGGCGGCCCGGCAGGCATTGACCTCCATCAGCACCCCCGCCGCGTCCGCGAGGTCGAACATCGGCAGCCCCCACATCTCCCAGTAGCTGTTGCGTGGGTGCGGGTCGTCGGTGAACTCCACCGACAGCGGCCAGCCGTTCCCGAGCGCGTAGTTGATCTGGGCGGTGATTTCCTCGTCGGTGAAATCGGGCAGGTACGAGAAAGTGCCTTGAGTGATTCGCATCGGTGCTCCTGTCAGGCCCGCGTCGGTGTCGCGATGACGTCGGGGGTGTCGGTGGATTCGTAGTTGAAGGTGATGTCGCCCCACGTAGCCAGCGCGGTGTCGAGCGCGCGGTTGCGTGACGCCGCCTTCTTGAGGATTTCGGGGCCTTCCTTGAGGTAGTCGCGACCCTCGTTGCGGGCCTTGATCATCGCCTCCAACGCGACGCGGTTGGCTTCGGCTCCGGCCGCGACCCCCATCGGGTGACCGATGGTGCCGCCACCGAACTGCAGCACCACATCCTCACCCAAATAGTGGATGAGCTGGTGCATCTGACCGGCGTGGATGCCTCCGGAGGCGACCGGCATGACCCCGGGCATGGACGCCCACTCCTGGTCGAAGTAGAGGCCCTTGACCGGGTCGGCCGCCACGCTGTTGAGGCGCAGCGTGTCGTAGAAACCGGCGATCGTGTTGGGGTCGCCCTCGAGTTTGCCGACCACCGTTCCGGCGTGGATGTGGTCGACTCCGGCCAACCGCATCCACTTCGAGATGACCCGGAAGCTGACGCCGTGGGTCTTCTGCCGGGTGTAGGTGCCGTGCCCCGCGCGGTGCAGGTGCAGGAGGACGCTGTTGTCGCGGGCCCACTTGGCCATCGACTGGATTGCGGTGTATCCGATCGTCAGATCGATCATGACGACCACCGAGCCCAACTCGGCGGCGAAGTTCGCCCGCTCGTACATCTCCTCCATGGTTCCGGCGGTGACGTTGAGGTAGTGGCCCTTGATCTCGCCGGTCGCAGCCTGAGCCCGGTTCACCGCTTCCATGCCGAACAGGAAGCGGTCCCGCCACCGCAGGAACGGCTGGGAGTTGACGTTCTCGTCGTCCTTGGTGAAGTCCAAGCCGCCGCGCAGCGCTTCGTACACCACCCGGCCATAGTTGCGGGCCGAGAGCCCCAGCTTGGGCTTGACGGTGGCGCCCAGCAGCGGACGACCGTACTTGTTGAGGTGTTCGCGCTCCATGACGATGCCGTGCGGCGGACCCTGGAACGTCTTGACGTAATGGGTCGGGATTCGCATGTCCTCCAGGCGCAGCGCCTTGAGCGGCTTGAAGCCGAACACATTGCCGATGATCGAGCTGGTCAGGTTGGCGATCGAGCCCTCCTCGAACAGGTCGAGGTCGTAAGCGATCCAGGCGATCCACTGTCCGGGCGCATTCGGCACCGCGTCGACGCGGTAGCACTTGGCCTGGTAGTGCTCGTAGGTGGTGAGCCGATCGGTCCACACCACCGTCCAGGTCGCGGTGCTCGATTCGCCGGCGACCGCCGCGCCGGCCTCCTCCGGCGGCACCCCTTCCTGGGGGGTGATCCGGAATGCGCACAAGATGTCGGAATCCTTGGGCACGTAGTCCGGCTGCCAGTAACCCATCTCGGCGTACGGGATCACTCCTGCGTTCCATCTGTTTGTCATGGTCCGAATCATGCCAGCCCGATGATGAACCTGTCCATCGACGATAGGCCGCTAACCGTGAATCAAAGACTTAAGTCTCTGCAGTCTCTGCCCACCCCCGGCCGTTCCACTTTGTGGGTGAGGCCCGGGCATTTCAGCCGGTCGTACCCTGTGTGCACCTCCTGCCCTACCGGAAAGCCGAGAGGACCCGAGACCGATGAGCACATGCAGAGAGATCGCCGCGGCCATGACCGCGCCCGGAAAGGGAATCCTCGCCGCCGATGAAAGCATCGCGACGATGTCCGCCCGACTGGAGCAGGCGGGCGTCACCCCGACCGCGGACAGCCGGCGTACCTACCGGGAGATCCTGGCTGCGACGCCGGGCCTGGCCGACGGCGTCTCCGGAATCATCTTCTGCGAGGAAACACTGGGTCAGGTGTTCAGTGACGGGCGGCCGTTTCCGCAGGCGCTCCGTGAGCTGGGCCTGCTGCCCGGAATCAAGGTCGACACCGGCGCCAAACCCTGCCCCGGACTGCCCGGCGAGACGGTGACCGAGGGACTGGACGGGCTACCGGGCAGGCTGGCCCGATACGCGGAAATGGGCGCGGTGTTCGCCAAGTGGCGCGCGGTGTTCACCATCACCGACACCGCGCCCAGTTGGGCTGCGATAACGTGCAACGCCAACGCGATGGCCCGCTATGCGGCGGCCTGCCAGGAAACGGGCATGGTACCGATCGTCGAACCCGAAGTGCTGAGGACCGGCGAACACGGCATCTCCCGCTGCGCCGAGGTCACCGCCGCCGTGCACGCCGCCGTGCGCCAGCAACTCGGTCTGTTGCACGTGGACCTGGCCGGCATCGTGCTCAAACCCAACATGGTGATCGAAGGCGAAGACAATCCGACCCGGGCTTCGGCGGAAGAGGTCGCCGAGGCCACGGTTGCGGTGCTGCGGGCATGGCCGGCCCAACTGGCCGGCGTCGCGTTTCTGTCCGGCGGGCAGTCGCCGGCACGTGCCACGGCCAACCTGACGGCCCTGCAGTCCCACCGCACACCATGGCCGTTGACGTTCTCCTTCGGCAGGGCCCTGGTGGCGCCCGCGCTGGAGGCGTGGCATGGCGACGAAACGCGGATCGAAGCGGCGCAGGAGGCGCTGTTGCGCCATGTGGCCGCCAATGCCGCCGCCGTGCGACTGCGATCCGAGCTTCAGCCGGCCTGATCTGCGATACCCGTGTCGCCCAAGGGGACGGTCACCGTGACCGTGGTTCCCGACCCCGGGGTGGACCGCACGTCCAACCGGCCGCCCACCAGCTCCGCGCGCTCTGTCATCGACAGCATGCCGTAGCTGGTCGGTGCCCGGTCCGATAGGGGATCGAATCCATTGATCCCGATTCCGTCGTCGGCAACTTCCAGCTGGGCGACTTCGGCGTCGACCACAAAACGCACGGTCGCCGTCAGCGCGCGGGAATGCTTGACGACGTTCTGCAGACATTCCTGTGCGATGCGGTACAGGGCCAACTCGACATGCTCGGAGAGCCGCTGGTCGGCCAGCTCCAGGTCGATGTCCACCTCGGAGATCATCGACGCCAAGCTTGCCAACGCACCCGCCAGACCAAGGTCGTCGAGGACGGGCGGACGCAGCCCGCTGATCGCCAATCGGGCCTCGGCCAGCGTGAGATCCACCAGGTCGCGAGCCTTCTCGAGTTGTTCGGTGGCGTCGGCGGAATCGTCGATCTCCACCGCGCGGGCTGCAGCGTCGAGCCGGTAGCTCAGACTGACCAGCCGTTGGGAGATGCCGTCGTGAATGTCGCCGGCCAGTCGCAGGCGCTCGGATTCCTGGGCGGCGATCACCTGTTCGGCGAAGTTCCCGTGCACCC
>CAYVQQ010000079.1:0-12283 GCA_964453085.1 uncultured Mycobacterium sp. | reverse complement strand
CACCGGTGTCAACAAGTCCTCGATCGGCAACGCTGCCGCCCTGTTGGCCGGTATGGCAGGCATTCTCGCGGATTCCGGAAAGTATGTGCAGCTACACCCGGACAGCCTCCACGCGCTGCGGGTGGGCAACAAAATACCGGGAACCGACGGCTATTACAGAATGATGACGCGCGGCGGCGACGGGCGATTCCTGCAACAGCTGCAGTGGGCACCGGCGCAGATCGCGGGTCCACAGATGCTTGCGATTGAGCTGGTCGCGGTACAGATGGCTCTCAAGTCGGCGATAGCCCTCGTCGAGAAAGCCGTGCGTAGGGTTGAGGGCAAGGTGGAGTCCATCTTGGAACTCGCTCAAGCCTCGCGGGCAGGCGACGTCCTCGGCACGTATCTGTCGATTCGTCGGGCTACCGAATTCCTGGATCAGCACGGCGTGCTTCCCGATACGGACTGGGATGCGCTGGCGGGCTTGGGCCCGGCATTGAACGTGACCGTGGAACAACTTCGCAACCACGTCAACCGGATTCTCGATTCGTTCGAGCCCAATCTTCCAGTGCAGAAGCGAGCGGCCAAGTTGGCCGCGGCGGTGTACGGGAAGCAGTTCGGCGAGACCCTGAGTCTTCTGGTGGTCGCCGAGGACTCGCTGTACCGGTGGCAGCAGCTCAGGCTGGCCCGCGTCGAGAGCAAGGAACCAGAGCATCTGCGGCGCGTGATCGACAATGCGAACGAACTCATCGAGCACCAAGTCGTCGAGGACGGCAAGTTGTACCGCGACGCAAAGAACCGGCTGGACGAGTTCGCGAAACCGGACCCCCTCGAAGGGTTTCGGATCTTCTCTGTCAGAGACCTGGCAAAGCATCGTTCGACTTTGGGCGACGAACTCGACCGTTTCGCCGAGGCCCGTCGGCATCAGGTCACAGAATGGTCGGTCGTCACCACTCCCAGCGTCCTGGACGCCGCGGAAGCTGTGATCGACGCGGTCGCGGACTCGGCACTCGAGGCGGTCGGCGCCGCGGGGCAGCGGTTGATCCGGATCGGTGAATACCTTGCCGAGAAGGCGCAGACTGAGACAACCCCGGCGACGGTGGGTGATGCCGACGGCGCTCCGGCGCAAACCGAGTAAACGGCCTCACGTGTTCGGCCCTGACCGCTGAGTACCGGACACGGAATTCGCCGCAACGTGGGCGAACATTCAGCTACTGTATGCCCGGCGGACGGCCGCCCGATTGCCTGGCCCGACGGGCATGCGACAGGATCGGTGACATGGCCGACATCGACTTCTCGCTGCTGGATGTCCCGAGGTCGGCGCCGATCGAGGATCCCGAGGCCTACCTGCGCGCAGCGATCGCCTGGCACTTCGGCCGTGACACCGGTTCGGCGTTCTGGCTGCGCACCGCCGAGACGCTGGACTTCGACCCCCTGACCGACGTCACCACCTTCGCCGACCTACGGCGGTTCCCGAACCTGGTCAACGACTTGCGCGGCGCGCCGGTCGAGGATCTGGTCCCCCGCGGCTACCGGGCCGGGGGATCCCCGGCGCCGCTGCCCCGGGTGTTCGAGTCCGGCGGCACCACCGGCGCCCCGAAACGCACCGCCCAGCTGCCGGATTGGTGTGCCCAGGTCGTCGAATGGCAGACCGAGGACTTCGCCGCCGGCGGCTTTCTGCCGGGCCGGGGTTTTTTGTGTCTGATGCCCAGCGGGCCGCACGGGGTGGGGTATTTCTCGCGCCTGGTCTCCGAGCGGTTGGGTTCGGTGTTCCACGCGATCGACATCGACCCGCGCTGGGTCAAGAAGCTCGCCGCCCGAAACGCCGCCGCCGAGGTGACGGCGTACGTCGAGCACGTCATCGAACAGGCGGTCTTCGTGCTGCAGACGCAGGACGTCGCGAACCTGCACGCCACGCCGCCCCTGGTGGAGGCGATGGCCCGCGACGACCGCGTGGTTGACCTGGTGAACGAGAAGATCCGCTACCTGTTGCTCAGCGGCGCGCACGTGAGCGCCGACACCCTCGATCTGCTGCGCGGCATCTTCCCGGCCACGACGATCACGATGGCCTTCGGCAGCACCATGGTGCTGTCCCAGGCGGTCACCCGCATCGTCGACGACGGGACGTTCGTCTTCGATCCGCGGAGCCCCTACGTCGTGTTCCACGTCGTCGACCCGGACACCGGCGAGGAAGTCCCGCACGGCCAACTCGGCCGCATCGTGATGAACCACATCAGCAAGGGGATGCTGATCCCGAACAACCTGGAACGTGACCTGGCCGTCCGCGTGCCGGGGCCGGCGGGTCAGATCGGCGATTCGGTCAGCGCGGTGCGGCCGGTGGGCACCTTCGAGGGTGAAGCCGTCATCGAAGGCGTGTATTGAAAGGCGATGTCCTCCACGTCGATGCGCTCGGCCCCCAGGGCGAGTACCGCACCCGCGGCCGCGACATCGTCCTGAGCACCGCCGGTGACGCGGTGGCTGAGCTGAGCATCGTTCCGCCGTTGTATGTGTCGCGGACGGTCGACGCGCAGCGCAAGGCCCGGCCGCTCCCGGCCGTGCAACGGGAAGCCGCCCTGGCCGCGGCGGCCGGCGTCTTCGCGACCGCGACCATCGCGGGATTGGACTTCGAGGCCTATGTCGCTGCGGCGAGCCGGATTTCGGGGCTGCCGATCGCGGTCACCCGGGCCGGGGCGCGCGGCGTGGCCGATGCGATCGGCGGGGCGTTCGCCGCGGTGGCACCGGCCCGGCCCGTCGGCGCGGCGACGGACTGGCGTGAGGAACGGGCCCGGCGCGGCGGCGCGGTGTGGGTTCGGCGCGGGGAGGTGTTCGGCGTGCTCGCCGCCGGCAACGGCCCCGGCGTGCACGGTCTGTGGCCGCAGGCGCTCGCGCTGGGCTACCGGGTGGCGGTGCGCCCGTCGCGACGTGAGCCGCTGACCGCACACCGCCTGGTGACCGCGTTGCGCGGGTCGGGTTTCCGGAACGAGGACGCCGCGTATCTGCCGACCGATCACGGCGGGGCGGACGCGCTGGTGGGCGTGGCCGACTTCGCGATGGTCTACGGCGGCCAAGACGTCGTGGACAAGTACACCGCCGATCCCAGGGTGGTCGTGAACGGGCCGGGGAGGGCCAAGATCCTGATCACCGCCGACCGCGACTGGCGTGACCACCTCGACGTCGTCGTCGATTCGATCGCCAACCTGGGCGGCATGGCCTGCGTCAACACCACCGCGGTGCTCTACGAAGGCGATCCCGCGCCGCTGGCCGCGGCGATCGCCGAGCGCCTGGCCACGATCGAGCCCCTGCCCGGCACCGACGAGCGGGCCGTCCTGCCCATCCAGCCGACCGCGAGGGCGCGGGCGCTGGCGGGCCACCTGGCGGCCAAGGCCGCTGGGGCCACCCCGCTGCTCGGCGCCGACCAGGTGGTGGCCGAGCTGGGTGACGGGTGCGCCGCGCTGCGCCCGGCCGTGCACCTGCTGGCGGGGCCCGGCTCGGGCCGGCTCACCGACACGCTCAACACCGAACTCCCGTTTCCGTGCGTGTGGGTGTCGCCGTGGTCACGCGGCGCCGGCGTGGCGCCGCTGCGGCATTCACTGGTCGTCACCGCGATCACCGGCGACGACGCGCTGATCGACGCCCTGCTCGCCGAACCGACCGTCGGCAACGTCTACCGCGGCGGCCACCCGACCTTCCACCGGGCGCCCGGGATCCCGCACGACGGCTTCCTGGCGGACGTCCTGATGCGCAACAAGGGCTTCATCGGCGACTGAACGGGTGTGCCGGCGCCGCGGAGCGAGGACCTTGAGCCGCCGCATCGGGGACCAAAGGCCTTGCAATACCTACCGGTGGCTTGGGAGTCTCTAAGGCGTGAACAAGCGGATCGTCATTCTCGGCGGCGGGACGGGTGGAACGCTGACAGCCAACCGGCTGCGGCGCATGCTCGCCGACGCCGACATCACCGTCGTGGATCGTGACGACGCGCACGTCTATCAGCCCGGGCTGCTGTTCGTGCCGTTCGGGTTGATCGGCTCCGACAAGCTCATCAAGTCCCGGGCCCGCCAACTGCGCTCCGGGATTCAGTACGTTCAGTGCGGCATCGACCGCGTCGACGTCGACGGTGACCGGGTCCACCTCAGCGACGGCGCCGTGCTGGACTACGACGTGCTCGTCATCGCGACCGGTGCCGTGTTGTTGCCCGAGGAAACCGAGGGCATGACCGGGCCCGGCTGGATGCGGAACGTCTTTGCGTTCTACAACCTCGAAGGCGCATCGGCGCTGCATGACGCGCTGGCCGCGTTCGACCATGGCCGGATCGCGGTGAACGTCGTGGACATGCCGATCAAGTGCCCGGTTGCGCCGCTGGAATTCTGCTTCCTCGCCGACTGGTACTTCCGCCGCCGGGGCGTCCGGGACCGGGTCGAACTGGTCTACGTGACGCCGCTCGACGGCGCGTTCACCAAGCCGGTGGCCGCCCGCGAACTGGGTAATCTGCTGCAGCGCAAGGGCGTCGAGCTGGTCACCGAGTTCAATACCGGAGAGGTCGACGGCGACGCGGGCCGGCTGATCTCCTACGACGGCCGAACGGTCGATTTCGATCTCGCCGTCATGATCCCGGTGCACGGCGGGGCCGAGTTCGTCGGCCGCTCCGCCGGCCTGGGCGACGAACTGAACTTCGTCCTGACCGACCAGCACACCCTGCAGTCGAAGGTGCGGCCGAACATCTTCGCGATCGGCGACGCGACCAACGTGCCCACGTCCAAGGCGGGTTCGGTCGCCCATTTCGAGGGTGACATACTGACGCACAACATCGCCCAGTTCCTCGCCGGCCGGCCACTTGACGCGCACTTCGACGGGCACACGAACTGCTTCATCGAGAGCGGAGACCACAAGGCGCTACTCATCGACTTCGACTACGAGACGCAGCCGCTGCCCGGGCACTTCCCATTGCCGGTGGGGATGCCGTTGCTGCGCGAATCCCGGCTCAACCACCTGGGCAAGCTCGCCTTCCGCTGGCTGTACTGGAACATGTTGCTGCGCGGCCGTGACATTCCCGGCATCGCCAGTCGGATGCCGCGATCCGGTAAACGATTCGACACCGTTGCACAACAAGAGAAGTAGGTGACATGACGACAAAGGTCTATGCGGGCACCGAGGTGGTCGTGAACGACGAGGGTTTCTTCGCCGACCCCAAGCAGTGGAACGCTGACATGGCCCCCGAAATCGCCCAGGAATGGGGCGTTCCCACCCTGACCGACCAGCATTGGCAGGTCGTCAAACAAATGCGCCACGAATACGAGCAGACCGGCAGCGGACCGTCGGTGCGCGCGCTGAGCAAAAGCTCCGGCGTCAGCGTCAAGGACCTCTACCAGCTGTTCCCGAAGGGGCCCGCGAAGGTGGCCGCGCGAATCGCCGGCATCCCCAAGCCGATTGGCTGTATCTGAAAGGGATGGTGCATCACATGGACGGCGCGATCGAGAAGGTCTCCATCGTCATTTCCCAGGGATCACTGGAGGGCATCTACCCCGGCCTGATCATGGCGAACGGCGCCCGCGCCGAGGGCATGGAGGCCAATCTGTTCTTCACGTTCTTCGGGCTGGACGCCATTCGCAAGAACCGGCAGAAGCGCATCAAGGTCGCCTCCGTCGGTAATCCGGGCCTGCATCTACCCACCTGGATCGGCGGCTTGCCCGGCGTATCCGGGTTGATGACGCGCTACATGGAAGCGCGCATGGCCAAACTCGACATCCCGTTGGTGCCCGAATTCGTCGAGATGATCAGCGACACCGGGGCCGGCCTGTACGCCTGCAAGGCGTCGGTGGACCTCTTCGGTCTCGGCCCGGACGATTTCGTCGACCCGGTGAAGGACCAGATCATCACCGTCGGTGACTTCTACCAACTGGCCGCGGGCGGACAGATCGTCTTCACCTGATCGCGGCCGACGCCGACGGCTCGGCGAACAACACCGGTAGACCCAGCCGCGCCAGCCCGCGTCGGATGCGGCCCCGCAGCACCGGGTTTTCGGCCAGCAGGTCGCCGGCGCATACGACGACCTCAGCGGGCCGGGCTCGGAGCAGGCGTACGATCGCGTCGGCGACGAAGTCCCCGAACGATTCGAAGACCGAGTTGGCGAGCACGGGCGCGGGCGCATCGGCGATCCGGTAGCTCATCAGGCTGCGCAGCAGGCGTCGCCCATCGAACAGGTTGTGGCCGTCCCGGTCGATCACGACGGTGTCCACCTTGACCCCGCCGGTGGTGCGGCCGGCCGCGGCGAGGCCGGCATCGTCGAGGGACAGGACGAGACCGCAGGCGAGCAACAGCCACCCGAGCGCGGGGGTCTCGAGGTCGTCCAGCTCGGCGCCGAACGCGGTCAGCCGCTCGGTCGCATCCGGGAACGACTTTCGGTAGTTGGCCACCAGCCGGGGTGCGTTGTCGTCGATGCGCCCGATTTCGTCGAGCAGGTCGGCGCCGCGCATCGGCAGCGGGAGGAACTCCACGGCCGGGGTGAGACGGCCGTCCGGGTCGCGCAGGCCCAATACGCTGCCGGTGCCCAGCACCGAGAGGTGGGCCACCGCGGCGGACGCGCCGGCCCTGCCGTGGCGCTCGAGGACGTCGGCGATCTCGCGGTCCCGGTTCGGCTGGGGGCTGGGTGCGCTCACCGTGCGCCCTCCACCAGCCCGGAGATGACCTCATCCAGCGGGACCGGACGTACGGGGTCGGCGTGGACGCCGTGCCGCCGCAACTCGGCGAGCACCGCGCCGACGAACGCGGGAAACGCCGCGCGCAGCGGCGGGGTGAGCCCCACGTCGAATCCGCCGGTGTCGGCGGGCACGATGCCCAGCAGGGTCAGGTCGAGCGGGTCGCCGAGCGCCGTGGCGACCTTGAGTTGCTGCACCGGATCCACTTCGTGGGCCATGGGCTGCGTGTCCGGCCCCAGCCGCAGCAGCTCCTCGGCCGGCAGCCGGTAGACGGTGCCGGGCCGATTGTCGGCCAGCAGGGCATCCAGCACCAGAAGCCTTGCACCGGCGCGGAAGTGGTCGGTCAGCGCGAAACCGAGCATCGCGCCGTCCACCAACTCGATCGCCGGATCGAACCGGTAAGCAGCCCGCAGATGGTGGACGGCGTAGACGCCGACGCCCTCGTCGCGGTAGAGGATGTTGCCCATCCCCAGGACGGCGATGTCACTGGGTTTCGGCATGGGCGGCGTCGGCGTCCTTGTACCCCCCGAACGCGATGGCGATGTCGCTTTCCTTCCACGTCACCGTGCGCCACACCTCGTAGTAGATGTGCAGCATCGCCCAGGCCAGGATCGGATACATCATGATGTGATGGGCCACCCGGACACCGCCCAGCCCGCCGAACACGGCCAGGGTCCAGTCGGTGGAGACGTGCATGAGCCAGGGCCACCAGGCGCCGACCGAACTGATGCCGCTTTCCAGCCCGGCGACGTAGAGCTGCAGGCCGGTCAGCATCTGGAAGACGACCAGCAGGTGCAGCACGGTGAACAGCAGCGCGTTGAACGGGTCGGGCAGGCTGGAGTCGAAACGCTTGCGCCGGTTCAGGGTGACGACGTTGAGGAACGCCTCCTGCAGGCGCAGCAGGTTGGACCGGGTGGGGCACAGTTCCCGGCGCACCACGGGGTCTTCCCGGCTGAACAGGTACAGGTAGGCGATGACGATCACGCTGACGTCGAGCACCGTCGCGGCGGTCAAGTGGACGGTGCGGTTCCACGCCATGACGTAGGGGAAGCCCGCGGCGTAGCAGGGGTCGGCGATGTAGAGCCCCGTCACCGTGGCCGCCACGACGGACGCCGCGTTGGCCCAGTGGAGGGTCCGCCGCCACACGCCCATCCGGTACACCCGCGCGGGCGCCGGCGGGCGGGGAGCAGAGACCACGGACATCACCGGCCTCCTCCGGAGGGCTGTAGCTGGTAGGTGCCGATCTCCCGACCGCGCGCGTCGACCACGTGCACCGCGCAGGCCAGGCACGGATCGAAGCTGTGCACGGTCCGCAGGATCTCCAGCGGCTGGTCCGGCTTGGCGAGCCGGACCCCCTTGAGGGCCGATTCGTAGGCACCCGCCCGGCCCTTGCCGTCGCGCGGCGACGCGTTCCAGGTGGTCGGCACCACCGCCTGGTAGTTGACGATCTTGCCGTCCTTGATCCGGACCCAATGGCCCAGCGATCCGCGGTTTGCTTCCCACAACCCGTAGCCGTGGGCGTCGCCGGAGACCTGCCGGAAGTCGAACGGGGTCCACGTCTGGAGGTCGCCGCCGGCGACGTTCTGCCGGAGTTCGGCGAGCCAGCCCTTCATCGCCTCGGCGACGACGCGGGTCTCGATCATCCGGGCCGCCGTTCGGCCCACGGTGGAGAAGAGCGCGTCGATCGGCAAACCGGCCGCGGTCAGCACGTCGTCCGCGTGGCGGCGGATGTCCGTGTCGCCGGATGCGTACCCGACGATCATCCGGGCCAGCGGTCCCACCTCCACCCGGTTGTCGTCGTAGACGGGGGACTTCAACCAGCTGTACTTCTCGGTCGTCTTCAGGTAGGCGACGCCGTTGTCCCGGTTCAGGCCGGTGTAGTGGGGCTCGGTGACGCCCTGGTACGGGTGCAGCGTCGCGTTGCCCTCATACCAGGAGTGGGTGACGTCCTCGGCGACCTTGGCCTGATCGAACGGATGCACCGAGGACAGATCGCCGCCGAGCACGATGCCTTTGGGGAACAGCGTCTTCGCACCGTAGGGCGGGGTGTCGTCCAGTTCGTAGCCGCCGTAGACGAGATACGAGCGCAGTCCGGCGCCGATCCCCGCCAGCGCCTCCTGTGCGTACGCCTTCCCCACCATCAGCACGTCCGGGCGGTAGGCCGTCTCGACGAACCGCGAGGTCTCGTCCAGCAGCGAGCCGAACAGCCCGAGGCGCTCCGGGTTCTCGATGTCCTGGACGCAGGTGACCCCGCCGACCACGGTTGACTGCGAGTGCGGGTCTTTCGCGCCGAAGATCGCCGCCATCTTCCCCGTGTTGCGTTGCACGGTGAGCGCATCCAGGTAATGGGAGACGGCGACCAGGTTCTCTTCCGGTGAGAGCCGGTAGGCCGGGTTGCCCCAGTACGCGTTGCCGAAGATGCCCAGGCTGCCCGTCTTGGCGAAGTTGCCGAGCTTGGCCTGGACCGCCCGATACTGCGACTCGCCGGAGTTCCACGGGTCGTCGGAATACTCCCTGGCCACCGCGGCCGCCTTCTTCGGGTCCGCGTTGAGCGCGGACAACAGGTCGACCCAGTCAAGAGCGTGCAGCTGGTAGAAGTGCACGACATGGTCGCGCAGAAGTATGCTGCCCTGCAGCAGATTACGCACCAGGCGCGCGTTTTTCGGTACGGTCACCCCGAACGCGTTCTCCACGGCACGGATGCTGGCCTGATAGTGCACCCCGGTGCACACGCCGCAGATCCGCTGCGTGAGCAGGCCGGCGTCGCGCGGGTCGCGGCCCTTCAGGATCAGCTCGACACCGCGGAACATCGTTCCGGCCGAGTAGGCGTCGGTGATGACGTTGTCGTCGTCCAGGACGGCCTCGATCCGCAGGTGGCCCTCGATGCGGGTGATCGGGTCGACGACGATGTGCCGCGCCATGACGTCAGGTCTCCTCGGCGGGTTCGGGCCCGGGGGCCGTGGGCGTCTTCGCGGTCGCGGCGCGTTTGTCGCGGCGCCACGCCGCGGCGGTCAGCGCGGCGTGGACGGCGATGCCGGCGCCGGCCAGGCCGAGCAGGCCGACGCCGAACTTGTCGATGCCGCTCTCCACGCCGCCGCCGAACAGCCCGGGCGCCCGGATGTTGGCCTGGGCGATCGGCCGCTCGGTGGCGTAGTCGTCCCAGAAATTCGGTGCGGCGCAGGCGATGCAGCCGTGTCCGGCGCCGATCGGCCAGTTGGTGCCCTCGTTGTAGCGGACGATCGAGCAGTTGTTGAAAGCCATCGGCCCCTTGCAGCCCATCTTGTACAGGCAGAAGTTGTTGCGCGCCCCCTCGTCGCCCCACTGCCCGACGTACTCGCCCGCATCGAAATGGGCGCGGCGCTCGCAGTTGTCGTGGATCCGGTAGCCGAACGCGAACTTCGGCCGTAGCAGCGAATCGAGCGCGGGGAGCTGGCCGGTGAGGGTGTAGTGCAGCAACGTCCCGTTGAAGTTCACCGGGTTGATGGGACAGGCGCCGACGTTGACGATCGGCTTGCCCTTGACCACGTCCGAGACGCCGACGGCCTGCGTAGGGTTGGGATCGGCCGCGGGCAGCCCGCCGTAGTTGGCGCAGTTGCCGACCGCGATCACGGCCGCCGCGCCCTTGGCGAGTTCGGTGACCGTATCGATGAAGGGCGTGGCGTTCGGGCCGATCGTCGCGTAGGCACCGCCCAGCCCGCGCGGGATGGAGCCCTCGACGACCAGCAGGTAGTTGCCGTGGTTGTCCTTGGCGGCCTGCTGCAGACGCTCCTCGGCCTGGAAGCCCGCGGCGGCCATCAGCGTCTCGTGGTACTCCAGCGAGATCACGTTGAACAGCAGCTCGTCGATGCCGGGGCCGTTGGCGTGCAGGAACGCCTCCGAGTTGCCGGCGCAGTCCTGCCCCTCGAGCCAGATCACCGGGACCCGGTTCACCGCCTCGGCCGCCCTCGCGACCAGCGGCTCGAACCAGGGATGCAACATCAGAAACGCCGTCGTCGCCGAGGTCCAGCCGAGGAACGCGCGGCGGCTGACCCCGTTGGCGGCCAGCAGCGCCTTCAGGTCCAGGCCGCCCAACGGCGGCTTGCTCTCCAGCTCGGCGAGGCGCCGCTCGCACCGGCGCAGCAAGGTCCTGTCGACGCTGTCGGAGGGCGACGGCGTCTGGCTCAGCAGGGAGGCGAACAACCTGCGCCGATCTGTTGACATGTCACACCTCTACGTCAGGCGTCTCGCCGTGAGACGGGTACCTCGCCCGGCCGCCGCCGCTCCGGTCCCGCCGAAGTGCCCCTGAGGCGAGCTGCGGGAATTTTCACACGCGACGAATTGCCTTGTCCCGAGCCACAATGCCCGCAGTCGGGGGACCTTCGGCCCTATCCCACCGCGTGCGGCGGGCTCGTACGATCGAGGCCGTTCCGATCGGGGGTGCACCATGTGTCTGGGGGTTCCCGGCCGGATCGTCGCGCTGAACCCGGACCTCCCCGAGCTGGCGGAGGTCGACGTCAACGGGTCTCGGCGGGCCGTCAACATCGGCCTGTTGGAGCCGGGCACGTTGGCGCCGGGCGCCTGGGTGCTCATCCACCTCGGTCTGGCGATGTACGAGATCGACGAGGCCGACGCGAAGGCGACGCTGGCCTTCCTCGACGCCGACCCGCCGTGACGATGCCGCCTATCCGGGTGTTGGGCCGCCGTTCCAGACGCCCGGGATCTGCGCGGCGATCTCGGTGGCCTTGGGTTCGAGCGCCGCGACGCGCCTGGCCAGCCAGTTCGGTGCCAGCACCGAGACGGCGGTGGCGCCCGCCGTGGCGGCGATGACGCCGCTCCAGGCCACCGGCCCCAGCGGGGTGCAACCGAAGAAGTGGCTGACGCCCGGGGTCTGCACGATGGCCACCAGGACGCCGGCGCTGCCCAGCGCCGTGCCCAGCACCAGGGGACTGTGGCGGCGTGTCAACAGGGTCTGTGCCAGCTGCGTCGTCACCAGCGCGGTCAAACCCATTGTTGCCGTGCGTCTTTCGGTCCCGAAAGTGTAGCGCCCGATGCCCCAGGCGGCGGTCGCACCGGCGGCGGTGACGGCGCCGCGGGTGACGATCTGGCGCAGCAGCGGCGCGTCGAGGGACGGCGCCGGGCCCGCCAGGGCGGCCCGCAGGAATGCACGATGCAGTTCGTCGGCGTCGTGGTCGGCCCCGTTGCCGGTCATCTCGTCCGCCTCATCGGGCTGGGGGTATCGCGGGGTGACGGCCACCGCGAGCGCGGGGAACATGTCGGTGAGCAGGTTCACCAGCAACAGCTGCCGGGTGCCCACCGGCGCCCGCCCGGTGCCCAGCGCCGTGCCGATGATGGTGAACAGAACCTCGCCCACGTTGCCGCCGACCAAGATGCTCACCGCGTCCCGGACGCCGCCCCACATGCCTCGCCCCTCGACCAGCGCGTCGAGCAACACGCCCAGGTCGCTTTCGGTCAGCACGATGTCGGCGGCCCCGCGGGCCGCCGAGGACCCCCGTCCGCTCACCCCGATGCCCACATCGGCCATCCGGATGGCGGCGGCGTCGTTGGCGCCGTCACCGACCATCGCGGTGACCTGCCCGCACGCCTGCAGGGCCGAGACGATCTGCACCTTCTGT
>CAYVQQ010000078.1:1534-12330 GCA_964453085.1 uncultured Mycobacterium sp. | reverse complement strand
GCCGATCACCGCGCCGGCGAAAGCTCCCATCGTGATCCGCGCGGCGAAAGATGGTGGCGCGGTGCGCGGCGGCGTCTTCGGGAGTTTGTCGGTGACGAGTTCGGCGATCGCCAGCACAGTGACGATCGCGACCGTGATCGGACTGCCCATCCAGACGGCCCAGGTGGACTGCAGGTCGATCCATCCGAGCATGGCGGCCCACGCGACGACTGCGGGAGCCGTCAGGGAACGTAGCCCGGCGACGACGCCGATCAACAAGGCCATCAACAAAACGAGCAGGTGCAACACGGGGCCCTCCCGGGGACGAACGCGACGCGGGTGGCGGCTCAGCTGCGCGGACGCTAACACGCACGCGTCGCACCGCTGTCAGAACCGGCAAAACCTGATGTCCGAGGCGAGGATCGCCTTGGCGCCGATCGTGGCGAGCTCGTCCATGACCTCGTTGACCCCCCGGCGGGGTACCAGGGCGCGGACAGCTACCCAGTCCGGATCGGCGAGCGGGGCGATCGTGGGTGACTCCAGCCCCGGCGTGATCGAGGTGGCCTGGTCTAGCGCCGCGCGCGGACAGTCGTAGTCGAGCATCAGGTACTGCTGGCCGAACACCACGCCCTGGATCCGGGCCACCAGTTGGTCGCGCGCAGCCCGGTCCCGCCGGGTGTCGCACTCCATGCTCTCGATCAGCACCGCCTCCGAATCGCACAGCGGTTCACCGAAGGCGACGAGGTGATGCAGACTCAGCGTCCGTCCGGATCCCACCACGTCAGCGACGGCGTCGGCGACCCCGAGTTGCACCGAGATCTCCACCGCGCCGTCGAGCCCGATGACGGTGGCCTCGATCCCCCGCTCTGCCAAGTCTTTCCGCACCAGGTTCGGGTAGGCGGTCGCGATGCGTTTGCCGGCCAGGTCGGCCGTCGTCCACTTGCTTCCGGCAGGGCCGGCGTATCGGAAGGTGGACGACCCGAACCCCAGCGCCAGGCACTCGCGCACCGCCGCGCCGGAATCGCACACCAGGTCGCGTCCGGTGATCCCGAAATCGAGTTCTCCCGAACCGACGTAGATCGCTATGTCTTTGGGCCGCAGGAAGAAGAACTCCACTTGGTTGACGGGGTCCAGCACCGTCAGGTCCTTGGAATCGGTACGGCGACGGTAGCCGGCTTCGGCGAGAATTTCGGCGGCCGGCTCGCTCAGCGAACCTTTGTTGGGAACGGCGACCCGCAGCATGCTCACAGCTTCCGGTAGACGTCGTCGAGAGACAGTCCGCGGGCGATCATCAGCACCTGCGTCCAGTAGAGCAATTGGCTGATCTCCTCGGCCAGGGCCTCGTCGGTTTCGTACTCGGCGGCCAGCCACACCTCGCCCGCCTCCTCGAGGATCTTCTTGCCCACCCCATGCACACCGCCGTCCAGCGCGGCAACCGTGTTGCTGCCGGCCGGCCGGGTGCGGGCGCGGTCGCCGAGTTCGGCGAACAGATCCTCGAAGGTCTTCACGCCCAGCGATTCTGTCATGCTGCACAGACGCGCACCCTCGCGGCACCAACGATCAGTCCTCCGGGTTGTAGCCGAGGTTGGGGCCGAGCCATCGCTCGGCTTCCCGTTGCGTCCAGCCTTTGCGCTTGGCGTAGTCGGCGACCTGGTCCTGGGCGATCCGACCCACCACGAAGTACTGCGACTGTGGGTGCGAGAAATACCAGCCGCTGACGGCAGCGCCGGGCCACATCGCCATCGACTCGGTCAGCTCGATACCGGTCCGTTCCCGGACGTTCATCAACGTCCAGAGCGTCACCTTCTCGGTGTGGTCCGGGCAGGCCGGGTAGCCGGGGGCAGGGCGGATTCCCACGTATTTCTCATCGATGAGCGCCTCATTGTCCAGCTGCTCGTCGGGCTGGAATCCCCAGAATTCCTTGCGGACCCGCTGATGCATCCGCTCGGCGAAAGCCTCGGCGAGGCGGTCGGCGATCGACTCCAGCAGGATCGCGCTGAAGTCGTCGCTGGCCGCCTTGAACTCCGCGATCTTGTCACCGCCGCCGAGCCCTGCGGTGACGGCGAAGGCGCCGACATAGTCGGCCAGACCGGTGTCCTTGGGCGCGACGTAGTCGCCCAGCGACCGGTTCGGGACACCGTCCCGATGCTCGCCCTGCTGGCGCAGATTGTGCAACGTGGTCAGCACCTCGGTGCGGGTGTCGTCGGTGTAGACCTCGATGTCTTCACAACCGACGCCGACCGCGTTCGCCGGGAAAATCCCGATCACCCCGTTGGCGGTCAGCCATTTCTCCTTGATCAGGGTGTCGAGCATCTCCTGGGCTTCGTCGTACAACTTACGGGCAGCCTCACCTGCTGCCGGGTTGTTGAGGATGTCGGGAAAGCGGCCCTTCATTTCCCAGGCGTTGAAGAACGGCTGCCAGTCGATGTATTCGCGCAGTTCAGCGAGGTCGTAGTGGTGAAAATCGCGCACGCCGAGGCCCTGGGCGGGCACCGGCGGTGTGTAGCCGTCCCAGTCGATCGGCGTCCGGTTGGCGCGGGCCTTGTCCAGCGTCAGCATCGGCCGCTCGTTCTTCTGGGCGTGCCGGTCGCGAAGGGACGCGTAATCCTTCTCGGTGGCCTCCAGCAGGGCTGGACGCTGCTTGTCATCGAGGAGCGCGGCGGCAACCGGCACCGAGCGGGACGCATCCTTGACCCAGACGACCGGGCCGCTACGGCGCGGCGCCACCTTCACGGCCGTGTGGGCGCGCGAAGTGGTCGCGCCACCGATCAGCAGCGGGATGTCCAGCCCCTCGCGTTCCATCTCGGCGGCGAAGTCGACCATCTCGTCCAGGGACGGCGTGATGAGGCCGGACAGCCCGATGATGTCGGCGTTGTGCTCCTTCGCCGCATCCAGGATCTTGCTCGCCGGCACCATCACCCCGAGGTCGATCACGTTGTAGTTGTTGCACTGCAGGACGACCCCGACGATGTTCTTGCCGATGTCGTGGACGTCGCCCTTGACGGTCGCAATCACGATCGTGCCGTTGGTGTCCCCACCAGACGCAGCGCCGGACTCTTCGTTCTCCGCCTCGATGAACGGCAGCAGGTACGCGACGGCCTTCTTCATGACCCGGGCCGACTTGACGACCTGGGGCAGGAACATCTTGCCCGAGCCGAACAGGTCGCCGACGACGTTCATGCCGTCCATCAGGGGGCCCTCGATCACCTCGATCGGGCGACCACCGGCGGCGGCTATCTCGGCCCGCAATTCCTCAGTGTCGGCTTCGACGTGGGCGTCGATGCCCTTGACCAGGGCTCGGGTGATCCGTTCGCGGACCGGCAGGCTGCGCCACTCGGCCGCGACCGGAGCGTCCCTCCTCCCGGACTGGTGCTCGCTGCCGAACCGTTCCGCGATCTCCAGGAGCCTCTCGGCCGCGTCCACGCGACGGTTCAGGACGACGTCCTCGATGCGGTCCCGCAGCTCGGGGTCGATCGAGTCGTAGGGCACCAGCGCGCCGGCGTTGACGATGCCCATGTCCAGGCCGGCCTTGATGGCATGGAACAGGAACACCGAGTGGATTGCCTCGCGGACGGGGTTGTTGCCCCGGAACGAGAACGACACGTTCGAGATACCGCCGGAGATGAGGGCTCCGGGAAGGTTCTCCTTGATCCAGGCGCAAGCCTCGATGAAGTCGATCCCGTAGGTCGCGTGCTCCTCGATACCGGTCGCCAGCGCGAAGCAGTTCGGGTCGAAGATGATGTCCTCGGCAGGGAAGCCGACCTTTTCGGTCAAGATCCGGTAGGCGCGCCCGCAGATCTGTTTGCGGCGCTCCAGGTTGTCGGCCTGCCCCTGCTCGTCGAAGGCCATCACCACGGCGGCGGCGCCGTACTTGCGGCACAGCCGTGCCTCGCGGACGAACTTCTCCTCGCCCTCCTTCAGGGAGATCGAGTTGACGATCGGCTTGCCCTGCACGTTCTTCAGGCCGGCCTCGATGACGTCCCATTTGGAGGAGTCGATCATCACTGGGACGCGGCTGATATCCGGCTCGGCCGCGATCAGCTTGGTGAACCGGTCCATCGCGGCTACGCCGTCGATCATGCCCTCGTCCATGTTGATGTCTATGACCTGCGCACCAGCCTCGACCTGCTGCAAGGCAACCGACAGCGCGGTGTCGTAGTCCTCGGCCTTGATCAGGTTGCGGAACCGGGCGGAGCCGGTGATGTTGGTGCGCTCACCGATGTTGACGAACAGGGAATCTTTGGTGATGTTGAGCGGCTCCAGCCCGGAGAGCCGGGTGGCCACTCCGATCCCCGGCACCTCGCGCGGCGGCTTGCCCTCGATGACCTTGGCGATCTCAGCGATGTGCGGCGGCGCCGTCCCGCAGCAACCACCGACGAGATTCACCAGGCCGGCCTCGGCGAATTCGGCGATGTAGGTGGCCTGGCGTTCGGGGGACTCGTCATATTCGCCGAAGGCGTTGGGCAGGCCGGCGTTGGGGTAGCAGGAGACGAAGGTGTCGGCGACCCGCGACACCTCGGCGATATAGGGCCTCATCTCCGGCGCGCCCAGGGCACAGTTGAGGCCCACCGCGATCGGCTTCGCGTGCCTGATCGAGTTCCAGAACGCTTCGGTGACCTGACCGGACAACGTCCGCCCGGACGCGTCGGTGATGGTGCCCGAGATGATGACCGGCCAACGGCGTCCGCGGTCCTCGAACAGCGTCTCGACGGCGAACACCGCCGCCTTGGCGTTCAGGGAGTCGAAGATCGTCTCAATGATGAGGAGGTCAGCGCCCCCGTCGACCAGGCCGTTGGCGGATTCGAGGTAGGCGGCGACCAGCTGATCGTAGGAGACGTTGCGGGCCCCGGGGTCGTTGACGTCCGGCGAGATCGACGCGGTCCGCGTCGTCGGCCCGATTGCGCCGGCCACGTAGCGGGGCTTGCCCGGAGTGCTGAACGCGTCGGCGGCCTTGCGGGCCAGCGCAGCGCCCGCGAAATTCAGCTCATAGCTCAGGTCCTGCATGCCGTAGTCGGAGAGCGAAATTGCGTTCGCGTTGAACGTGTTGGTCTCGAGGATGTCGGCGCCCGCCTCGAGGTATTCACGGTGAATCGCGGCGATGATCTGCGGCTGCGTCAGGTTGAGCAGGTCGTTGTTGCCCTGGAGAGCGGTCGGCCACTCGGTGAACCGGTCGCCGCGGTAGCTGGCCTCGTCCGGCCGGTCGCGCTGGATCGCCGTGCCCATCGCGCCGTCGATCACCATGATCCGGCGGCGCAGCGCCGCCGTGAGTTCCTCGGTGCAGTCAGGTCGGATGTTCGGCTCGAAGGTGTTCGCCTCGACGGCGTTCACGTGCGCTCCTTCCGTGCGGAAGGCGTCCTTGACTCTGCCGAGCGTGGCGGATACCGGCAGGAACCGGAACCGTTGCAACGCCTCTCGACCGGGAAAGTCTACGTCGTCACGCGACACCGGGACACCCAGCCCGACCCGACCCGCGCGTCCATCGCGGGGTCCTCGATCGCCGGCTTGCGGACCCTGTAGGCAATGCCCCCTCCTCCGCAGGCCGCCCCGGCGGCCCGCATCGTCGGCGGGTTGGGCCGTACTCTGACGTTGTGACTTCGAGGGATGGCGGGCCGGACGGCAGCGCCGCGCTGCCCGAACTCCACAACAGCGTCGTCGTGGCGGCGTTCGAGGGTTGGAACGACGCGGGCGACGCGGCCAGCGACGCGCTCGAACATCTCGAGGCAATCTGGGAAGCGGAACCGATCATCGAGATCGACGACGAGGCATACTACGACTACCAGGTGAATCGTCCCGTCATCCGCCAGATCGACGGGGTCACCCGCGAGTTGGTGTGGCCCGCGATGCGCATCTCGCACTGCCGACCGCCGGGCAGCGACCGCGACGTGGTGCTCATGCACGGGGTGGAGCCCAATATGCGTTGGCGCACCTTCTGCGCCGAACTGGTGGCGATCGCCGACAAGCTCAACGTCGACACCGTCGTCATTCTCGGTGCTCTGCTGGCCGACACCCCGCATACGCGACCGGTACCAGTTTCCGGTGCGGCCTACTCACCGGAGTCGGCGAAGCTGTTCGGCCTGGAGGAAACCCGCTATGAGGGGCCGACCGGGATTGCCGGGGTCTTCCAGGAAGCCTGCGTGGCCGCCGGGATTCCCGCCGTGACGTTCTGGGCCGCGGTTCCGCACTACGTGTCGAGTCCGCCCAACCCGAAGGCGACGGTGGCGCTGCTGCGGCGCGTCGAGGAAGTCCTCGACATCGAGGTGCCGCTGGGCGACCTGCCGGCGCTGGCCGAGGAGTGGGAGCGGGCGATCAGCGAGGTGGCCGCCGAGGACGAGGACCTGGCCGAATACGTGGAATCGCTGGAGCAGCGCGACGCCGAGGTCGACATGAGCGAAGCCCTGGGCAAGATCGACGGCGACGCGCTGGCCGCCGATTTCGAACGCTACTTGCGTCGCCGGCGGCCCGGATACGGACGCTGAATCCGGCCGCCGACCAGACCGCCACAATTTGCCGTTGTCGGCGGCGATGCGAAAAGATTGGTGATTCGGGGGCAAGCGCAGCCGGACAGCGCGAGCGACGACGATAGGACCCGCATGGCCGCGTGGCCTGATCCCGACGATGCCGAATCGACCGCCGATCAGGCCGATCCGGTCCGGGACCGCCTCGACGAAGAGGCCGGCTACCACAAGGGGCTCTCGCCCCGGCAACTGCAGATGATCGGCATCGGGGGCGCGATCGGCACCGGTCTTTTCCTCGGTGCCGGCGGTCGGCTCGCCAAGGCGGGCCCGGCGCTGTTCCTCGTCTACGCGCTGTGCGGAGTCTTCGTCTTCTTGATCTTGCGAGCGCTCGGCGAGTTGGTGCTCTACCGCCCGTCGTCGGGTTCCTTCGTGTCCTACGCGCGTGAATTCTTCGGCGAGAAGGCCGCGTACGCGGTCGGGTGGATGTACTTCCTGAACTGGGCGATGACCTCGATCGTGGACACCACCGCGATCGCCACTTACCTGCACCGGTGGCGCTTCTTCGCCGTCGCCCCCCAATGGCTTCTGGCCTTGATCGCGCTGGCGGCCGTCCTGGGCATGAACCTGATCTCGGTGGAATGGTTCGGTGAGCTGGAGTTCTGGGCCGCGCTGGTCAAGGTGTTCGCGCTGATGGCCTTCCTGGTCGTGGGGACCGTCTTTCTCGCGGGGCGCTACTCCATCGACGGACGCAGCACCGGACTGAGCTTGTGGACGGACCACGGCGGCTTCTTCCCGGCCGGCCTGGCGCCCCTGCTGGTGGTCGCCTCAGGTGTCGTGTTCGCTTATGCCGCGGTCGAGCTGGTGGGGACCGCGGCCGGGGAGACCGCCGAACCGGAGAAGATCATGCCGCGGGCCATCAACTCGGTGATCGCGCGCATCGCGGTCTTCTACGTCGGGTCGGTCGCACTGCTGGCGCTGCTGCTGCCCTACACCGCCTACAAGGCCGGGGAGAGCCCGTTCGTCACGTTCTTCTCCAAGGTCGGCTTCTACGGTGCCGGCGACCTGATGAACGTGGTGGTCCTCACTGCGGCGCTGTCGAGCCTGAACGCGGGCCTGTATTCGACCGGCCGCGTCATGCGCTCGATCGCGATGAGCGGCAGCGGGCCGAAGTTCGCGAAGCGGATGTCCCGTGGCGGCGTGCCCTACGGCGGCATCGCGATGACGGCCGTCATCTGCCTCTTCGGTATCGCGCTGAACGCCTTCAATCCCGGTGAGGCGTTCGAGATCGTGCTCAACGTCGCCGCGCTGGGCATCATCGCGTCGTGGGCCACGATCGTGCTGTGCCAACTTCGGCTCTACCGAGCGGCCCGCGCGGGGCTGCTGCAGCGTCCGCGATTCCGCACGCCACTGACGCCGTACAGCGGGTACGCAACCCTGGCGTTCCTGGTCGCCATCCTGGTGTTGATGGGCTTCGATGCACCGATCGGCACCTGGACAATCGCATCGCTTGCGGTGATCGTCCCGGCCTTGGTCGCGGGATGGTACATGGTGCGCCACCGCGTCATGGCCGTCGCGGATCAGCGCGCGCGACCGCATCCGCCGATTGCCAACCCGCCCATGCACCCGCGAGACTGATGCCCGTCACCGGACCTCGCCGGCAGGAGTGAACCAACCATTCGCAACCGCTATGCCGCCACACCACCGCTGTACGGGATGGCCATGGTCTTCCTGGCCATCGCCGTCGTCGCGGTGACCGCGCACCTGCACGCGGGCTGGTGGTCGGCCATCGGGTATGGCGCCGCCGCGCTCATCGCCGTCGTCGGCTTCGCACTCGTCTTTCGCGACCTGTCCTGACCTGTCCTCTCGCGGCTGGAGATGCCGCGAGAGGATCAGGCCCCGGGCTTCCGCAGATCCTCGTTGTAGGCGCTCATGGAGCGGCCGAGCGCGGCGACCTCGGAATCCATCCGCGGCAAGCATTCGGCGGTGGTCTTGCGAATGGGGAATGCCCCGATCGGGGTGGAAAGCACCGGCTTGAGCCAGCGGAACGCGCCGACCCAGCGCGGGCAGTAGACGTGGTCCCGACGGCCCTCGATGCCCTTCACCAGGGCGTCGGCACACTTGTCGACGGTGGTCGTCTTGTTCAGCGGCCACGGCAGCTGGTCGATCAGCTCACTGAAAGAGGGCAGATCGGTCCTGGTGTCGTGGATCAGCGCGGTTTCGACCCAGGACATGTGGGACGAACCCACCCCGACGCCCCGGTGGGCCAGCTCCAACCGCAGCGCGTCGGCGAGTAGTTCCGCACCCGCCTTCGACGCGTTGTAAGGCGCCAGTCCCGGGGCCGCGGCGAATGCGGCCAGCGACGAGACCACCAGCACGTAGCCCCGGCGGTCGATCACCGACGGCAACGTGGCCCGTACGGTGTGGAACGCCCCCAACACATTGACGTCCAGCACCCGCCTGAAGGCCTCCGGATCCACCTGCAGGACGGACCCGTAACTGATGATGCCGGCGTTGGCCACGACGATGTCGATGCCGCCGAAGCGTTCGACGGTCGCGGCGGCCACCGCCTGCACGGCCGACAGATCGCGCACGTCGGCGACCGCGGTCAGCACCTCGTCCTCGCCGAACTCGGCGGCCAGCCTGTCGAGTCCGGCCCCGTCAAGGTCCGTCAGCACGAGTTTGGCGCCCTTGCGGCGCAAGCGGCGGGCGATCTCCGCACCGATCCCCCGGGCGCCGCCGGTGATGAAGACGACTTTGCCCCGCAGCGACGTCATGGCCGACAAGATACCGCCGCGACGCTTACAGAACCACCCCGAGCAGCGCATCGACCGCAGTCCCGACCAGCCGAGGCGCCGCGGCGTCGTGACCGCCGTATTCGAGCGCGTCGGTAGCCCAGCCATCAAGGGCGGCAAGGGCTTTCGGAGTATCGAGGTCGTCGGCCAGGTAGCACCGAACCCGGGCGACGACGTCGGCGGCGTCCGGACCGGCCGGCAGCGCCGCGGCGGCGCGCCAGCGCTGCAGCCGCGCTGTCGCCTCGCCGAGCACCTGCTCGCTCCAGAAGCGGTCGGTGCGGTAGTGCCCGGCGAGCAGGCCGAGCCGGATGGCGGCCGGTTCGACGCCCCGGGCGCGCAACGTCGAGACCAGAACCAGGTTGCCGCGACTCTTGGACATCTTGTGCCCGTCCCAGCCGATCATCCCGGTGTGCACGTAGTGGCGGGCGAAACGCCGCTCCCCGCCAACGCATTCGGCGTGGGCAGCGGTGAACTCGTGGTGCGGGAAGACCAGGTCACTGCCGCCTCCCTGGATGTCCGGTCCGCCACCGAGACGGCTGAGTGCGATCGCGGCGCATTCCACGTGCCATCCGGGCCGGCCGGCGCCGAACGGCGACGGCCAACTGGGCTCCCCGGGCCGCGCGGCGCGCCAAAGCACGGCGTCGAGCGCGTCTGACTTCCCGGGCCGCTCCGGATCGCCACCCCGCTCGGCGAACAGACGGAGCATAGTCTCGCGGTCGTAGCCGGACTCGTAGCCGAACTGCAGCGTGGCATCCGCCCGGTAGTACACATCGGGGTATTCGTCGTCGACGGTATACGCCGCGCCTGCTGCGACCATCTTCTCGATGAGCTCGACGACCTCGGCGATCGCCTCGGTGGCCCCGACGTAGTCGTGCGGCGGCAGTACCCGCAGCGCGGCCATGTCCTCGCGGAACAGGGCGATCTGGCGGTCGCCGAGCTCACGCCAGTCGACACCATCGCGATTGGCGCGCTCGAACAGGGGATCGTCGACGTCGGTGACGTTCTGCACGTAGCGGACGTCGTGACCGGCGTCCAGCCAGTGCCGATACACCAGGTCGAACGCCAGGTAGGTGGCCGCGTGGCCCAGATGGGTCGCGTCGTAGGGAGTGATCCCGCAGACGTACATGCCGGCGGTCGCGCCCGGGCAGGTCCCGACCGCGACCGGGCGGACCTGACGGTCGGAGGTGTCATAGAGCCTCAACTCCGGGCCGCGTCCCGGCAACTCCGGAACCCCGGGCGAACTCCACGACTGCATGTCCTCGACTCTAAACGCCGTCGATCAGCGGTAGTCGGCGCGTATCGCTGCGAGCAGAATCGGCGCCGGCGCGCAACCGTGCCGACCAAGGCGGCCGGCTACGACGCCCCAACAACGGGATCGGCGTCCTCTCGACCGCAAACCGCCGGGCTTCCGCCGAGGATGGTGGCGAATCGCGGCGGGATGCCAATCCCGCAGGCGGACCGGCAGCCGTTCTGGTGAATTCCTACCGAACAGGCGGCGAACTGGGGCGTTCAGCCAGGGCATGGGGTGTAACGTCCGGGTTCGCCAGCCGACAAAGTCCTGTTGCCAACT
>CAYVQQ010000078.1:0-1434 GCA_964453085.1 uncultured Mycobacterium sp. | reverse complement strand
GTTGCCAACTCTTGGCCTGCCCGATCGCATGCCGACGGATCGTTAAGGGTGCCATGAGCACATCCGAAGTTTCCGAAGTGTCGACCGTGACCGACGTCGGGACCGACGAGGTGGTGGTGGCCGTCCACGACAAGACCCTGCTGCTGGGCGGTGATCCCGCCGCGGTCGAGTCCTACCTGGCGCGGCTGCGCGCGTGTGCCGGGCACGCCGTGCGGGTCACCGGCATCGGCGGTGGCTCGGTGGCGAACGCGGTGAACGGGCTGGCCGGGCTGGCGTCGCTGCTGGCCGACGGCGGAAAGTACGTGCAGGTGCACCGTGACAGCCTCGACGCGCTGAAGAACGGCGCACTGCTCCCCGGCGGCGACGGCTTGTTCCGCCTGGCGGCGCTCGCCGCCGACGGAGAGTTCCTGGCGCCGCTGCAGTGGCGTCCGGCGGGGATCGGGCCCGAGGCGATGATGTCGGCGCAGCTGCTCGCCGTGCAGATGGCGCTGAAGTCCGCGGTGGCCGAGGTCCAGGACGCCGTCCGTCGCGTGGAGGACAAGGTCGGGGCGGTGCTCGAGGTTGCCCGGGCGCACCGCGCCGGTGACGTCCTGGGCAACAACCTCATGGTGACGCGGATGGTCGACTCGCTGGAGAGGTACGGGTCGTTGCCCGACGCGTATTGGGATTCGGTCGCCGCGCTCGGGCCGGCCCTCAACGTCACCGTCGAGCAACTGCGCAACCACGTCACCCGCGTCCTGGCATCGTTCGATCACACGATACCTGTGCATCAGCGCGCCGAACGGTTGCGAAACGCGATCGACGACAACCGTATTGGCGAAGCATTGAGCCTGCTGGTGGTCGCCGAGGAGTCGCTGCACAACTGGCAGCGCCTGAATCTGGCGCGCATCGAGTCGACCCAACCCGCGCAACTGCTGCGGGCCATCGACGAAGCCCGCGAGCTCGTCGACCATCATCTGGACGAGGACCTGCGCATCTATCGGGACGCCAGGGACGTGCTGGACCGGTTCGGGAAGCTGTCGGCCATCGACGGCTTCCGCTTCTCGTCGGTGCGCGCGCTGGCCGCGCAGCGGTGCGCGCTGCTCAAGGAGTTCGACAGTTTCGCCAAGGCCCGCCATCAGCAGGTGGAGAGCTGGGAGCGCTTCCCCGTTCCCAGCGTGCTCGATGCCGCGATGGCCGCCGTGGGGGTGGCCGCGACCACGACGGGCCAGGTGATCGGGGCCCTGAGCCGCGGGGCCGTATGGCTGGCCACGCGGCTAGCGGAGCCGTTGCGGGGCAAGGATCCTGATGACGGTGGCAACGGACGCCAGGAGCCCACCGCCCGAACGGTGCCGGTCGTATGAAGGGGCTCACCTCGGCGGGCTGTTGAGCTCCAGTGCCTAAAGCGTGTCGAACAACTCTGTTGAGTGTTCGGCACCGTCCTTCTCGGGCGTC
>CAYVQQ010000077.1:0-12343 GCA_964453085.1 uncultured Mycobacterium sp. | reverse complement strand
CCGCCTTATCGGGCGTTCGGAACGTGTCCGCGGCTCCCGTGGGATCGTCGTGCGCCCAGACGACGATGCCTCGCCGGCGGGCCTTGGTGAGTGGGTCGCCAGCTGCGAGAAATTCACGGACAGCGGTTCTTGAGCAAATCCGCGATCGCCACATGAGCCACGTCCACCCGCCTAGTTCCTAGTCGGCGCTGGCGGCCGGCTCGCTACGGGCGTGGCTGCACATCGACACTGGGCGGTCGCGGGGACGGTTCCTCGCGCCGCTGGCACGCCGAGCGCCGCACGACGATGAACGCCACCGCCCCACCGGCCAGCACGGCGACGGTGGCGCCCGCGATCACCAACGGGCGTCGACTGCGGCGACGCTGTGCCCGCCGCGCGTGCCGCAACGCCTGGGGCACGTTGGCGACGACTTCCTGCACCGCGGCGAGTTCCTGGCCGATGGTCTCCTGGGCGGCCGCCACTTCCCGGGCCAGTCGGCCCTCCCGGTAACGGCGCAGTCCGGCCGCGGAGGCTCGCGCCGCGTCGACGCCAAGCCCCACCACCCCTCGGGTGACGTACACGGGTCCCACCGCCGAGTAGGTCAGGCCCCGGGCCAGTCGCTCCCGGGGGGTCAGCCGGGATCCTGCCTTGCCGTTCATGTGCCACCTTTCTGCGCCGGTCGAGCGGTGATCGAACCTGCTGTGAAAACTAGCCCAGGGCTCGCCGGCATCTCCACAGACTGCCACCAAAGAGCCGACGGTGCGGATCTACCGAAGCGAACTGCCCGCGCGTCTTGTCATGCCGCACGGTCCGGCTTCGGTGGCACCGGCTGCGAGCTGGCTCGGGGGTGATGGCAGACTTGCGAGTCGTGACCACGAGCCCCATTCAGACTGCCACTGCCACGCTGCACACCAACCGCGGCAACATCAAAGTCGCCCTGTTCGGGAACCACGCGCCCAAGACCGTCGCCAACTTCGTCGGTCTCGCGCAGGGCACCAAGGAGTACTCGAGCCAGAACGCGTCGGGGGGCTCTTCGGGACCGTTCTACGACGGCACGGTGTTCCACCGGGTGATCCGCGGGTTCATGATCCAGGGTGGCGACCCGACCGGCACGGGACGCGGCGGCCCGGGCTACAAGTTCGCCGACGAGTTCCACCCCGAACTGCAATTCGACCGCCCCTACCTGCTGGCGATGGCGAACTCCGGCCCCGGAACCAATGGTTCGCAGTTCTTCATCACCGTGGACCGGACGCCGCACCTCAACCGGCGGCACACGATCTTCGGCGAAGTCACCGACCCCGAATCCCAGAAGGTCGTGGACGCGATAGCGACGACGGCCACGGACGGCAACGATCGTCCCACCGAGGCTGTCGTCATCGAGTCGATCACGATCGCCTAGCTGCGCCGCGCTCAGCGCCGGTTGTGGCCGGCATAACCGGCTGCCGTCAACGCGTCGAGCACGTTCAGGGGGTTGGTTCCCAGGTCCCATCGCGAGAGGAACACCATCCCGCCGTCAACCGTCTCGATCTCGAGCATCCGGACCGTGCGCGCGTAGCGGCGGAACTCGGTGATCCGGATGATCTTGATCGCGGAGCGCTGCAATACCTGGCTGCGGAACCAGCCCCGCAGCGCCAGGCCGTCCGGGGTGATCGCCAACTTCGGGCGTGCACGCCACGTCAGCGCCGCGAACAACAGCAGACCCGCTGCGGCAATCCCCGCGAGAATGCGCCCCGGCACGTCGGTGGCCAGCGTCGCGCTGGCGATTGCCATGACAACACCGGCGAGGCCACAACCCAAGATTCCCGCGGAGCGCGGCGCCCAACTTGTTTGCGCCATGCGGTCCTCAACCTCTCTCACCGCGGCTGATGCAGTTATCCACAGGATTTATCAACAGTGGGGATGAATCACACGCGTGTCATTGGGGGTCACGACGCTGCTGACGCGAGGCACAGCCCGTTCAGTGCCAGCGCATTGTCAGCAGCAACCCGGTGATCATGAAAGCGAACGCGATGGCGTAGTTCCAGGGGCCCAGTTGCGCCATCCAGTTGAGTGCCGTCGGCGCCTGGCTGCCGACCGCGGCCAACTGGAACACCATCAGCCAGACGAGCCCGACCAGCATGAGGCCGACGAACAGCGCGACATACCACACACTCGACGGCCCGACCTTGACCTTCACGGGTGTGCGGCTCACCGCGCCGACGGCGAAGTCATTCTTCTTGCGGACCTTGGACTTGGGCATGGGTACCTCGCGGATATGTGGGGTTACCTGGACGACACGCTGAGCGCGACGGGTGCAACGATGACGAAGATAGGTGCACGACCGGCCTGGGTACGAGACTAACGCACCTGGCAGAGCCACCGGGAACGGAGAACCGATGCGTGACGACGCGGGCCGCTCGCCCTGGCGGTTCGGCGTGCCCCTGGTCTGCCTGCTGGCCGGTGTGCTCCTGGCGGCAACCCACGGAGTCTCCGGTGGCGCCGAGATCCGGCGCAGCGACGCGCCGCGCATGGTCGACCTCGTCCGCGAGGCCCAGGCGTCGGTGGACACCCTCACCGCCCGGCGGGACCAGCTTTCCAGCGCCGTCGATGCGGCCCGCGACCGGTCCTCGGATACTGGGCTGGCGGACCTGCTGCGGCAGTCCGCCCGGCTGGCCCGCGACGCGGGAATGGATCCCGTGCACGGTCCCGGCCTGGTGGTGACCCTCGACGACGCCCAGCGTGACGCCAACGGTCGCTTCCCGCGCGACGCTTCCCCCGACGATCTGGTGGTGCATCAGCAGGACATCGAAGCCGTCCTGAACGCGCTGTGGAGCGCGGGCGCCGAGGCGATCCAGATGCAGGACCAGCGGATCATCGCGACGTCGGTGCCGCGCTGCGTCGGCAACACCCTCCTGCTCAACGGGCGCACCTACAGCCCGCCCTACACCATCACCGCGGTCGGTGACCCCACCGCCATGCAGGCCGCCCTGGCCGCCGCTCCCCTGGTGATCCTCTACAAGCAGTACGTCGTTCGGTTCGGCCTGGGCTACCGTGAGCAGACCGAACCCGACGCGCACGTCGTCGGTCACACCGGGCCGCTCCGGATGCACTTCGCGCAGCCCATGGCGCCGCCGGTCGCCGCTCCCGCACCGCACGGGCGGTAGCCTGGCACGATGCGGATCCTGGTTGTCGACAACTACGACAGCTTCGTGTTCAACCTCGTCCAGTACTTGGGACAGCTCGGCGTCCAGGCCGAGGTGTGGCGCAACGACGATGCCCGGCTCGGCGACGAGCCGGCCATCACCGCGCAGTTCGCCGGTGTGCTGCTCAGCCCGGGTCCGGGTACTCCCGAACGTGCGGGCGCCTCGATCAGGTTGGTGCGGGCCTGCGCGGCGGCACGGACCCCGTTGCTGGGGGTGTGCCTGGGCCACCAGGCCATCGGCGTCGCATTCGGCGCACAGGTGGACCGTGCGCCTGAGTTGCTGCACGGTAAGACCAGCAGCGTCTTTCACAAGAACGTGGGTGTGCTGCAAGGCCTTCCGGATCCGTTCACGGCCACGCGGTACCACTCGCTGACGATTCTGCCGGAATCGCTGCCCTCGGTGCTCGAGGTGACGGCCCGCACCCGAAGCGGTGTCATCATGGGCGTGCGCCACACCGAGCTGCCGATCCACGGCGTTCAGTTCCATCCGGAGTCGATCCTGACCGAGGGCGGGCATCGGATGCTGGGGAACTGGCTGGCCTACTGCGGATGGGCGCGTGACGACACCCTGGTCCGGCGGCTGGAAATCGAGGTCCGCGCCGCGGTCCGGCCGCATCTTCCGGACCCGGCGGCTACTGACCGAACTTCAGCGTGATGATGCCGTCGCGGTTGACGCCAGACCCGGCGGGCGGGTTCTGATACACGACCTTGTTGTGCATGGAGCCGCCGGCGTCGACGTCGGGTCCCTTGTCCAGCGCCCCGGTCCAGCCCAACGCGCGTAACCGCGGTTCGGCGTCGGTCCAGAACATGTTGGTGACGTCGGGCATTACGAACTGGTTGCCCTTGGACACCTGCAACTCGACGACCGAGTCGACCGGGACTGTGGCGCCTTTGGGCGGATTGGTGCCGACCACTTCGCCGGCCGGCTTGGTGCTGTCCACCTCGGCCCGACTGAACTTGGTGAAGCCGTACACATTGAGGTTCTTCTGCGCGACATCGACGGGCTGACCCGCGACGTCGGGAACCTGCATTGTTTCCGGGCCGGAGCCGATGATGACGGTGATGACATTGGTGATCGCCGAGGTCTGGTTGGCCGGCGGATTGGTCCCGATGGCCTTGCCCGTCAGATCCGGGGACGACGGCGAATTCGCCTGCTTGAACTTGGTGAACCCGGCAGCCTTGAGCTTCTTGACCGCGTCGCCGTAACTCAACGATGACACGTCGGGAACCTCGCGTTGCTCGGGCCCGGTGGAGACGTTGATGGTGACCTCGTCGCCCGCACTCACCGACGCGTTGGCGTCGGGGTTGGTGTTGATGACGTGGTCGGGTGGGATCGTCGAATCGGGCTTCTGCAGGGTGCGCGTTTTGAACCCGCGGTTCTGTAGCACCGCGACGGCGTCGGCGGAAGCCTGGCCGCGCACGTCGGGCACCTGGACGTCGCGAGTGCCGCCGCCGAAAGTGTTGAAGGCGATGACGACGACGATCGTCAACACCGCGAGCACGGCCACCGCCACCACCCAGCGGGCGACCGAACCCCCGAGCCGCTCGTTGTCGGCGTCGATGCCGCCGAGCGGATGGCTCGGCAGCGGGTCGGTGCGCGGATGCCCACCGTATCCGCCGCGCCCGCCCGAGGACGACAGCAGCGACGTGCGTTCGGCGTCGGTGAGGACCTTGGGCGCCTCCGGCGGCTCACCGTTGTGCACCCGAACCAGGTCGGCGCGCATCTCCGCGGCGGTCTGGTAGCGGTTCTCCGGGTTCTTCGCCAGCGCCTTGAGGACGACGGCGTCGAGATCGGGTGAGATCCCCGCATGCCGATGCGACGGGGGAATCGGATCTTCCTTCACATGCTGATAGGCCACCGCGACCGGCGAGTCACCGGTGAACGGCGGCTCGCCGGTGAGGATCTCGTAGAGGACGCAGCCGAGCGAATAGACGTCGGATCGCGCGTCGACGGCATTGCCGCGGGCCTGTTCGGGCGAGAGATATTGGGCCGTCCCGATCACGGCCGCGGTCTGGGTGACGCTGTTGCCGATGTCGGCCAGCGCCCGCGCTATGCCGAAGTCCATCACCTTGACGGCGTTGGTCGTGCTGATCATGATATTCGCCGGCTTGACGTCGCGGTGAATGATGCCGTTCTGGTGGCTGAAGTTCAGCGCCTGGCAGGCGTCGGCGATGATCTCGATGGCGCGCCGCGGAGGCAGCGGCCCGTCGGTGTGGACGATGTCGCGCAGGGTGACGCCATCGACGTACTCCATGACGATGTAGGGCAGCGGGCCGGCGGCCGTCTCCGCCTCGCCGGTGTCGTACACCGCGACGATGGATGGGTGGTTCAGCGCCGCAGCATTCTGTGCCTCGCGCCGGAAGCGCAGGTAGAAGCTGGGGTCACGGGCCAGGTCGGCGCGCAGCACCTTGACCGCAACGTCGCGGTGCAACCTGACGTCCCGCGCCAGGTGCACTTCCGACATGCCCCCGAAGCCGAGGATTTCCCCCAGCTCGTAGCGATCGGACAGGTGTCGGGGGGTCGTCATCATGGAGTCTCGTGTTCGGCCGGTAATGCGACAGGGGTCGACGGCAGCGGCCCGGCCGGAAGCGTGACCCGCGGGGGCGCGAGGCCGCTGGGGGTTTTGCTCGGCGGTGGCGGTGTCGCGGAACTCGAAGAGGGCGGGCCGCCGGTGTCGGTGACCGTCGGTGGTGGCGTCGGCTGTTGTTCGGTTTCCGTGCGGGAGTTGATGACGATCAGCACCGCGATGATGATCGCCAACGCCCCCAGCACGCCTGCCGCCCACAGCAACGCGCGCTGGCCCGACGAGAATGTGCTCCGCGACGGGGGCGGTCGATGCCCGGCGGTGGTCGGCCGGGACCGTCGCGCCGCCGGACCGCGGCCGCTCGTGGCTCCCGCCACCCGGGTCGGCGCGCCGGCCGACGGGATGGTAGCCGGCGAGGCGCGTCCCGGTGGCGGGGACTGGCTGGGCCGTGGCGGGCGTCGGCCCGCACGCACGGCGGCGACCGCGTCGGCGAACGGGCCTCCGCTGCGATAGCGCATCGCCGGGTTCTTGACCAGGGTGATCTCGATCAGTTCGCGGACATTGGGCGGTAACTCGGCGGGCAGCGGCGGCGGGGGCTCCTTGATGTGTTTCATCGCCACGGTCAGGGCACCGTCGCCGGTGAACGGCCGCTTGCCCGAGAGGACTTCGTAGCCGACCACGCCGAGGGAGTAGACGTCACTCGCGGGCGTCGCGTCGTGGCCCAAGGCCTGTTCGGGTGCGATGTACTGCGCGGTTCCCATCACCATCCCGGTCTGCGTCACCGGCGCAGCGTCGACGGCCTTGGCGATACCGAAGTCGGTGATCTTGACCTGGCCGGTGGGGGTGATCAGGATGTTGCCCGGTTTGACGTCGCGATGCACCAGCCCGGCGGCGTGGGCGACCTGCAGAGCGCGGCCGGTCTGCTCGAGCATGTCCAGCGCGTGCCGCAGCGACAGTCTGCCGGTGCGCTTGAGCACCGAATTCAGCGGTTCGCCGTTGACCAGCTCCATGACCAGGTAGGCGGTGCGCCCCTCCCCGTCCAACTGGCTTTCGCCGTAGTCGTGGACGGCGGCGATCCCCGGGTGGTTCAGCATTGCGGTGGTGCGCGCCTCGGCGCGGAAGCGCTCGATGAACTCGGGGTCCTGGGAGAACTCCTGTTTGAGCACCTTGACCGCCACACGCCGACCCAGCCTGCTGTCGACAGCCTCCCAGACCTGGCCCATCCCGCCGGTGGCGATCAGGCGCTGCAGGCGGTACCGGCCGGACAGCGTCACGCCTACTCGCGGGCTCATGGTCCTCCCTGTAGCGCGGCCTCGATCACGGCCCGTCCGATCGGCGCGGCGAGTGCACCCCCGGTCGCGGACAGGCGGTCGCCGCCGTTCTCCACCACGACCGCCACGGCGACCTTCGGTGTTTGCGCGGGCGCGAACGCGATGTACCAGGCGTGTGGCGGGGTGTTCCGCGGATCGGTGCCATGTTCTGCGGTACCAGTTTTCGATGCGATCTGCACGCCGGGAATGGCCCCTTTCTGCTGCGCGGCCTTCTCGGCGCTGACCATCAGCTCTGTCAGCTTAGCTGCGACCTGCGGTGACACCGCGCGGCGCTGTTGGTAGGGCACCGCGGTGCTGATGTTGGACAGGTCCGGTCCCTTGAGGGTCTCAACCAGGTAGGGCTGCATCGTCACACCGTCGTTGGCGATCGTCGCCGCGATTTCGGCATTCTGCAATGGGGTGATCGCGACGTCCTTCTGGCCGATACTCGACATCCCGAGGGCGGCGGCGTCGGAGATCACGCCGACGGTGGACTCGGCGACCTGCAGCGGGATGACGGCCGGAGCGCTGTCCAGTCCGAACGCCCGCGCCATGCCGCGCAGCGACTCCGCGCCGGTCATGAGCCCCAACTGGACGAACGCGGTGTTGCACGACTCGGCGAATGCCTCGGCCAGCGACACCGTCGGTTCGGGCCCGCAAGGTGTCCCGCCGTAGTTTTCCAGGGTGGCGCTGCTGCCGGGCAGCGGGATCGAGGGTTCGGCGGTCAACTGCTCGGTCACCGCGGCTCCGGCCTCCAGCGCCGCCGCGGTGGTGATCACCTTGAACGTGGAACCCGGAGGGTAGGTCTCGGAGATGGCGCGGTTGCTGAGCGGATTGGCGGGGTCGTCGCGCAGCTGCTGCCAGGCCCGCGCCTGCAGTTGGGGATCGTGCGATGACAACAGGTTCGGATCGTAGGACGGCGACGACACCATGGCCAGGATTTTGCCGGTGGACGGCTCCAGAGCGACGACGGCGCCCTTACACGGCGGCCCCCCGCAGCCCTGCTGCATAGCGTCCCACCCGGCCTGCTGGACCCGCGGCACGATCGTGGTGTCGACGTTGCCGCCGCGCGGATCACGGCCGGTGAAGAAGTCGGCCAGCCGGCGCCCGAAGAGGCGCGCGTCCGAGCCGTTCAACACCGGGTCCTCGGCGTGTTCCAGGCCCGAACTCGAATAACGCAGCGAATAGAAACCGGTGACCGGTGCGTATACGCCGGGGTTCGGATACACGCGCAGGAACCGGTACCGGCTGTCGGTGGCCACCGAATAGGCCAGCAACTGGCCGCCGGCGACGATCTGGCCCCGTTGACGCGAATACTCGTCGAGCAGGATCCGCTGGTTGCGGGGGTCGGATCGCAGCCCATCGGCGGCGAAGACCTGCGTGATCGTGGCGTTGAGCAACAACAACACCATCAACGCCATCACGGTGACCGAGATGCGGCGGAGGGAGGTGTTCATGCCCGCGGTATCACCTCGGTGCCGGTCGCCGCGATCGACGACGTGTGGCGTGCGCGGGCACGCAGGGGTCGCCGGGCGCTGTGGGAGATTCGCGCCAGGATGGCCAGTAGCACATAGTTGGCCAACAGCGACGACCCGCCGTAGGACATCCACGGCGTGGTCAGGCCGGTGAGTGGGATCAGCTCCGTCACGCCGCCGACCACGATGAATAGCTGGATCGCCAGCGTCGACGCCAGGCCCGCGGCCAGCAGCTTACCGAAGCTGTCGCGGGTGGCGATCGCGGTACGCAGGCCGCGGACGATGACGATGGTGTAGAGCAGCAGGATGCTCGTCAGTCCGACCAGGCCGAGCTCTTCACCGAAGGCGGCGACGATGAAGTCGGTCGCCGCGGCGGGCACGGTGTCGGGCTGACCGTTGCCCAGCCCGGTTCCGAAGATCCCGCCGGTGGCGAAGCCGAACAGTGACTGCACCATCTGGTAGCCGCTGCCTTCGGGGTCCGTGAACGGACCCCACCAGGTCTGCACGCGGACCCGGACGTGCTCGAAGAGGAAGTAGGCGGCCACGCTGCCCGCAGCGAACAGCACCAGGCCGATGACAACCCAGCTGAAGCGCTGCGTGGCCAGGTACACCACGACCAGGAACGAGGCATAGAGCAGCAGTGAGGTGCCCAGATCCTTCTCGAAGACCATCACCCCGATCGAGATCGCCCAGGCCGCCAGCAGCGGCGCGAGGTCGCGTGGGCGAGGCAGGATCATCCCCATGACGTGTTTTCCCACGCTGGAGAAAAGGCCCCGCTTGGCGATCAGGATGGCCGAGGAGAAGATCAGCAGCAGAATCTTCGAGAACTCGGCCGGCTGGACCGAGAACCCCGGGAAGCGGATCCAAATCCTGGCGCCGTTCTGTTCGGACAGCGAGGCCGGCAGCAACGCGGGCACCGCCAGGAAGATCAGCCCGGTCAGCCCGCAGAGATAACCGTAGCGCGCGAGCTGACGGTGGTCTTTGAGGACGGTGACCACCAGCGCGAACGTGGCCACCCCGACCACGGTCCACAGCATCTGCTGGGTCGCGTTGGAGTGGTGGCGGCCGCTGAGGCCGTTGTCGGCGAGGTCGAGCCGGTGGATCATCACCAGGCCGAGCCCGTTGAGCAGCGCCACGATGGGTAGCAGCAGCGGATCGGTGTACGGGGCGAACCGCCGGACGGCCAGGTGCGCACCGCCGAACACGGCCAGGAAGGCCAGCCCGTAGCTGACGAAATTCCAACGCGCGCCGCGATCCTGGTTGGCCTGCACGATGAGCAGGGCGGCGACTGCGATCAGCACGGCGAAGACCAGGAGCAGCAGTTCGGCGTTTCGCCGGGTCGGCAGCGGAGGCGTGACCGCGACGGGCGGCTGGAGCTGGGTGGTCATGCCACCGTCCGGCAATTGATGCCCGGCTGAGGTGGGGGTTGAGGGAGCGCGGTCAGCGTTTGCGCCGGCGGCGGCAGGGGTGAGGTGGTCGCTGGGGACGCCGGGGTGGTTCTCGTGGGACTCTGGCCGGAACGCGTGGGACGGGGCGAGGTGGTGGTCGACGTGGTCGGGGGCGCGGTCGTCCCACGACTTGGTGCCTGGGTCGGCGGAGAAGTGGCGCGGGCCGGCGGACAGGGTGGCAGCAGGAAGTTGGACGACAGTTCGCGCATCTGTGCGATGGCGTCGTCGAGGGTGCCGGAGGGAAGTCCGGCCTGGACCTGGGTGCGTTCGGGCAGGCGCAGATCCTGTAGTCGCAGGAGGTGGCAGTCGAGCGTGCCGCGGCTTTGGCGGACGCTGACGAGCGCAAGCTCGTTGCGGGCGTTGAGGCACCCGATCAGATGGGGCTCGTGCAGCGAGATGCCCAACAGCGAGCCCTGGATCCCGCGCATGATCGACACCAGGCCGTTGTACTCGGCGACGTAATAGTTGCTGCGGATGATCGCCCGGCCGATCGCCAGGCCCGCGAGCGCCACGAGCACCACCAACGTGATGACGACCGTCGTCCGTCGCCGCGACCAACGGTGCGGGATCGGGGCGGCGGCTTGCGGCGCAACCCGTTTGGCGGGTTGCTTGCGCGGTCCGATGGCGGAGGCGCGGCCGGCGGAGGTGTTGGGCAGTGTCACTTGTTCGTCTTCGCCGGACACCGCGCCGGCGAGGATCGGTTGCGTCTGGCCGTAGTCGTAGTCGACGACGTCGGCGACGACGACCGTGACGTTGTCGGGGCCGCCGCCGCGCAGCGCCAACTCGATGAGGCGGTAGGCGGCCTCGGCGACGTCGGGAATCTGGAGTGCTTCCCGGATGGTTTCGTCGCTGACCGGGTCGGACAACCCGTCCGAGCAGAGCAGGTAGCGATCGCCGGCGCGCGCTTCGCGCATGGTCAGCGTCGGCTCGACCTCGTGCCCGGTCAGTGCCCGCATGATCAACGACCGCTGCGGGTGGCTGTGCGCCTCCTCGCGGGTGATGCGGCCCTCGTCGACCAGGGTTTGAACGAAGGTGTCGTCCTTGGTGATCTGCGTCAGCTCGCCGTCACGCAAGAGGTAGCCGCGGGAGTCGCCGATATGCGCCAGCCCGATGCGGTTGCCGTCGAACAGGATTGCGGTCAGCGTAGTGCCCATGCCCTCGAGTTCGGGCTCCATCTCGACCTGCGCGGCGATGGCGGCGTTGCCGGCGTGCACCGCGGCCTCGAGCTTGGCGAGCAGATCGCCGCCCGGTTCGTCGTCGTCCAGATGGGCCAGCGCCGCGATCACGAGTTGGGAGGCGACCTCCCCGGCGGCGTGGCCGCCCATCCCGTCGGCCAGGGCCAGGAGCCGCGCGCCGGCGTAGACGGAGTCTTCGTTGTTCGCCCGTACCAGGCCGCGATCGCTGCGGGCGGCGTATCGCAGAACCAGCGTCACGGGCGCAGCTCGATCGCCGTTTTGCCGATCCGGATCGGCGTTCCTATGGGAACTCGTACCGCAGTCGTCACCTTCGCCCTGTCAAGGTAAGTGCCGTTTGTCGATCCTAGATCCTCGACGTACCATTCGGTGCCGCGCTGGGAGAGCCGGGCATGCCGTGTCGAGGCATACTCGTCGGTCAGCACCAGGGTCGAGTCGTCCGCGCGCCCGATCAATACCGGCTGACTGCCGAGCGTGATCCGCGTACCCTGCAGCGCGCCTTCGGTCACCACCAGGTAGCGGGCGACGTGCCGGCGTTGCCGTGACGACAGCAGCGTGCCCCGCACCGCCAGGCCGCGGCGTACCATGACGGCACCGGTCGGGGCGTAGATGTCGGTCCGCAGTATCCGCAGGACGGACCAGATGAATACCCATAACAACATCAAGAATCCGGCACGCGTCAGCTGCAGCAGCAGTCCCTGCATCTGGCGTCCTTTCCGTCCTCGCCTGGTACTCGCGGCACCCGTGACACCGAGCACACCGGCACCGCCACGATACTTGGACGTCGTGGCGGGGCGAAGCGTGGCGGAGGTGAGTCCGGTGGCGTCAGTGAATGCGAACGATGATCTCTGAGTGGCCTAGCCGGATCACGTCTCCGTCGGCCAGTTGCCATTCCTGCACCGGCGCATTGTTCACGGTGGTGCCGTTGGTCGAATTGAGGTCGGAGAGCAGTGCGACCTGCCCGTCCCAGCGAATCTCCAGGTGACGCCGTGACACGCCGGTGTCGGGCAGGCGGAACTGGGCGTCCTGACCGCGACCCACGATGTTGGAGCCTTCGCGCAGCTGGTAGGTCCGGCCACTGCCGTCGTCGAGCTGCAGGATCACCGCGGGTTCGGCGGACCCGTAGCCGCCGTAACCGCCGTAGCCGCCCGGCTGCTGGCCATAGTCACCGTATTGGCCGTACCCGGCCTGCTGGCCGTAGTCGGGCTGCTGGCCGTAGTCGTAGTCGCGGT
>CAYVQQ010000076.1:0-12345 GCA_964453085.1 uncultured Mycobacterium sp. | reverse complement strand
GGCGAGCCGGGGCGCCACCACGCCCGCGACCAACAGGCAGGCCGCGAGCACCGCCGCCGCCGCCGGGGAGATGGCCGCGACCACCGCGGTCGCCGCCACCGCCAGCACCGCCGCGACGCCGATCGGCACCAGCGCCCGCACCAGTACGTCGGCCAGTTCGTCGACATCGGCGCCGACGCGCGCCACCAGTTCGCCGCTGTGCAGCCGGGCGGCGGCCGCGGCAGGCCCGCGGGCCAGCCGGTGATAGATCTGCGTTCGCGCGGTGCCCGCCGCGCGCAGCGCCGTGTCGTGGGTGGCCAGCCGCTCGCAGTAGTGCAGGACGCCCCGCGAGATCGCGAACGTGCGGACCGCCACGACCGCCACCGACAGGTCCAGCACCGGCGGCATCTGCCAGGCCCTGGTGATCAGCCACGCCGAAACACCGGCCAGGGCCAGCGCGCTGCCCAACGTCAGCACGCCCAGCGTGATCGCCGCCAGCACGCGGGGCAGCCGCGGGCGCAGCAGACCCCACGCGACGCGGAGCGGATCAGATTTCCGCACAGCGGAGTCCGGCCTCGGCGGTCACTTCCAGGATGCGGTCCCCGATGGCCACGACGGGCTCTCGGTGGCCGACGACCACGACGGTCGCCCCGGCACGCGCCCGCGCGACGACGGCCCGCAGCACCCGCTCCTCGGTGCCGGTGTCCAGGTGCGCGGTGGGCTCGTCGAGCAGCAGCACCGGCGCCGCCGACCCGAGCGCCCGCGCCAGGCCCAGCCGCTGCCGCTGCCCGACCGACAGCCCGACGCCCCCGCGCCCGACAACGGTGTCCATCCCGTCGGGCAGCTCTTCCAGAACGGCATCGAACGCCGATGCGGCGCAGGCGGATTCGCGGTCCCGCAGCGGGCCGAACAGGGCCAGGTTGTCGGCGACGGTGCCCGGGACCAGCACCGGGCGTTGTGGTAGCCAGGACAACTGCCGCCACCATGCGCCCGGCTCGAGGTCGGTGACGTCGACGCCGGCGACGGTGACCCGGCCCGACGACGGCAGTGTCAGGCCGGCGATCGCCTGCAGCGTGGTGCTCTTGCCGGCCCCGTTGCATCCCGTCAGCACCGTCACCCGGCCGGGCTCGAGCACCCCGGTCAGGTTGTACGGCGCACGGCCGTCGCGGCCCGCCACGCACAGGTTTTCCAGGCGGATCTCGGCGCCGCGCGCGGCCACCGTCCGGGTTCGCGGCATCGCGCCGGACGGTTCGCCGATGAGCGCGAACGCGCGGTCGGCGGCGGCCCTGCCGTCCTGGGCGGCATGGAATTCCACGCCGATGCGGCGCAGCGGCCAGTAGACGTCCGGTGCGAGCAGCAGCACCGTCAGCCCGGTCGCCAGCGACATCTCACCGAAGACCAGACGCAGGCCGATCCCGACGGCGATCAGCGCGACCCCCAGCGTGGCCAGCAGTTCGAGCACCAGCGCCGAGAGGAACGCGATGCGCAGCGTCGCCATCGTCGAACGCCGGTGCGCGGCCGCCAGTTCTGCGATCCGGTGTTCGGGGCCGGAGGCGCGGCCCAGCGCCCGTAGCGTGGGGATGCCGGCGATCAGGTCCAGCAGCCGCGCCTGCAGCGTCGTCATGGCCGTCAGCGCCGCCGCCGACCGGTCCGCGGTCGCCAGCCCGATCAGCACCATGAACACCGGGATCAGCGGCAGGGTGATCACCACGATGATCGTCGACTTCAGGTCGTAGCAGGCGATCACGGCCACCGTCGCCGGGGTCAGGATGGCGGCCAGCACCAGGGTGGGAAGGTATCCGGTGAAGTACGGGCGCACGCGGTCGAGGCCACCGGTGACCACCGCCGCGGCGGCGTCCCGCTGCGCGGCGAGTTCGGCCGGCTGGCGGGCGGTGACCGCCGCCAGCAGCTGGCCGGTGAGGTCGGCGATGACCGCGCTGGCCCCGCGCTGCCCCTGCCGGGCCTGCAGCCAGTGCGTCACCGCGCGCACCGCCCAGAGCGCGGCCAGCAGCGACAGCGGCCCCACCCAGCCGCGCGGGGCCGCCGGGGGATGGGCCACCGCGCGCGCGACCAGGTGCGCCAGCACGATCGCCGAGCCGAGGGCGCAGCCGGAGATGACCACGCCGAAGCCCACCGCGGCGACCAGGTAGCGGCGCACCGCGCCCGATGCCCGCCACAGCCGCGGGTCCAGCGGCCCCCTGGAGGTTTTCGCGTCGCTCGCGCTCAGGAGCCTCGCCTCGCCAGGCCGATGGACGCGGGTATCCGCTCGGCTGAGATCCGTTGCCGGAACACCCAATACGTCCACGCCTGGTAGATCAGCGTCAGGGGCAGCATGAACACCGTCACCCAGCTCATGACCGTGAGGGTGTAGGGGGTCGACGATGCGTTGTGGATCGTCACACTCCACTGCTGGTTCAGTGTCGAGGGCACCAGGTTCGGATACAACGCGCCGAACAACAGGACGACCACGGCGGCGACGACCACCGCGACGCACGCGAACGCCCAGCCGTCGGACACCCGGCGCCACACCAGGCCGACTGCCGCCAGTTGGAAGACGACCGCGACCGCCAACACCAGCCACGTCCAGTTCTTGCCGTAGGTGAGCTGGGTCCACAACCCGAAACCCCCGACCAGTGCGGTCACCGGAAGCGACAGCCACACCGCGAACCGGTAGGCGTCCTCGCGGACCGCGCCGGAGGTCTTCAACGCGGTGAACACCGCACCGTAGAACAGGAACAGTCCGGCCGTCGCCAGCCCACCGGACAGCGTGTAGGGGTTGAGCACATCGGTGATCGACAGGTTCACCCGGCCGGCGGCGTCAACCGGCAGCCCGTGTACCAGGACCGCGAACGCCACACCCCACAGCACGGCGGGCAGCCAGGAACCGGCCGCGATACCGAGATCGGCCCAGACCCGCCATCGCGTGTCGTCGATCTTGCCCCGCCACTCGATCGCGACCGAGCGCACGATCATGCCGAACAGGATGGCCAGCAGCGGCAGGTACAGCGTGGAGAACACGGTGGCGTACCACCCCGGAAACGCGGCGAACATCGCCGCGCCGGCCGTGATCACCCACACCTCGTTGCCGTCCCATACCGGCCCGATGGTGTTCAGGGCCGTGCGGCGGTGCAGTTCGGGATCGCCGAGGCCGACGCGGGCGAACGGCTCCATCAACATGCCGACGCCGAAGTCGAAACCTTCGAGGACGAAGAAACCGAGAAACAATGCGGCGATGGCGCCGAACCACAACTCTTGCAATCCCACCGCTCAGCTTCCTTCCGAAACGGACCTGGTAAGCGCCTCAGTAAGCAAATGACAGCGGTGCCACCTCGTCCTCGCCGGGAGGCGGGGGCGGCGCCGGTTCCGCGTCGTGTTCCAGCGGCCCCTCGGTGACGTAACGTTTCAGCAACCAGAACCAGCCCACCGCGAGGACCGCGTAAACCAGCGTGAACGTCATCAACGAGATGACCACCATGGCGGGGGCGTGATGCGAGACCGCCTGCCCGACGGTGAACCGCACCTGCTGATCCCCCGACGGGTTGGGTGCGACGATCCAGGGCTGGCGGCCCATCTCGGTGAACACCCACCCGGCGATGTTGGCCAGGAACGGGGTGGGGATCGTCACCAGCGCCAGCCACGACAGCCACCGCTGATCGGGCGTGCGGCCACCACGGGTGAACCACAGCACCGCCAGCGCGAACAGCACCGGGACGGCCAGCAGCCCGATCATCGCGCGGAACGACCAGTACGTGACGAACATGTTGGGCCGGTAGTCGTTCGGCCCGAACCTGTGCTGGTAGTCCTGCTGGATGTCACGCACCCCCTGCAGCGTGACACCGTCGGTGCGGCCCTGTGCCAGGATCGGCAGTACGTAGGGCAACTCGATCACGCCCTTGATGCCGTCGCAGTTGTTGCGCCTGCCGACCGTCAGGACGGAGAAATCGGGATCGGTTTCGGTGTCGCACAACGATTCCGCCGACGCCATCTTCATCGGCTGCTGGACGAACATCAGCTTGCCCTGGCGGTCCCCGGTGAAGAACAGGCCGACAGCGGCGACGAGCACCACCCAGCAGCCGAGGATCGTCGCCGGGCGGAACATGGCGGCGCGGTCGGCTCCGGTGCCGTCTGTGCCCGCGGACGAACTACGGCGCGAACGGATCAGCCACCATGCGCTGACGGCGGCGACGAACGCGCCGGCGGTCAGCAGTGAGCCGGTGAGCACATGCGTAAATGCCGCGCTCGCAGTGTTGTTGGACAACAGTGCGCCGATGCTGTCGAGCTCGGCGCGCTTGGTCGCCGGATTGTAGTGCGCGCCGACCGGATGCTGCATGAAGGAATTCGCCACGAGGATGAAGAACGCGGACGCGTTGACGCCCAATGCGACGATCCAGATGCAGGCCAGGTGGATCAGTTTGGGCAGGCGGTTCCAGCCGAAGATCCACAGCCCGATGAAGGTGGACTCGAAGAAGAACGCGAACAGGCCCTCCATCGCCAGCGGGGCGCCGAAGATGTCGCCGACGAACCGCGAGTACTCCGACCAGTTCATGCCGAATTGGAATTCCTGGACGATCCCGGTCGCCACGCCGATGGCGAAATTGATCAGGAACAATTTGCCGAAGAATTTGGTGAGGCGATACCACGCGGCGTTACCGGTGGCCACCCATACCGTCTGCATCACGGCGATCAGCGGGGCCAGTCCGATCGTGAGCGGCACGAAGATGAAGTGGTAGACGGTGGTGATGCCGAACTGCCAGCGCGAAATGTCGACGACATTCATGCGTCATCTCCCGGAGGGAACGAGGACCGGAGCAACCGAGCTACTACGCAGCATAGTAGCTCGGTTGTGCCGATGCCGGCGGCACATGGTTTGGCTCTCAAGCGCCAAGACCGCCCGACGCCTTGCGGATGCGGAACGCCGACACGATCTCGAATACGCCGATCACCACGAACCAGACACCGACCACGATGGCGAGGGTGACGATCGACGCGAACGGCGAAGCCAGCACGATGATCCCGGCCAGCAGGCTGATCACACCGACGAAGATCGACCACGCCCGCCCGGGCAGGCCCGGGTCGCTGATCGCCGAGATCGTCGTCGCGACACCGCGGAAGATGAAACCGACGCCAATCCAGATGGCCAGCAACAGAACCGCGGTCAGATCGTCCTTGCCGAAGTGGCGGAAGGCCAGCACCGCGAGGATCAGCGACGCCGCCCCGCTGATGAACAGCAGGATTCGGCTCCCGGCCGACACGTGCAGGCTGAACGCGAAGATCACCTGGGCGATGCCGGTGACCAGCAGATAGATGCCGAAGAGGACGGCGGCCAGAAGTATCGACCTGCCCGGCCACGCCAGGACCAGGCCGCCGACGACCACCGACAGCAGTCCGGACAGCAGCGTCGACTTCCAGAGGTGCGGCAACAAGCTCGGAACGAGGGTGGTTCCAGGAGTGGTTTGCATGGCCGCAGTGTGACACAGACAACCGGCCGGAGGATAGCGCATTCCGAGTCACACGCACGCCGGGTGTGATCCCGGCGCAAGAAGGCCGCCGGCCGCGGCGACGCGACAGAGTGACCAACCACGAAGTGACCAGGGGACATCTTCGGGCTCGAGCGACTCGGCGCTCGCCGAAGGCTCGGGATGCGACCAACGCGGTGGTGCCCTCGGTGGGATTCGAACCCACACTGGACGGGTTTTGAGTCCGTTTCCTCTGCCAGTTGGGATACGAGGGCGTGTCGTCGGCGAAGATCAGCCTCCTACCTTATAAGGAGCCTCTCACCCTCGAAGCAGGGGACGCCGTCCCGGGTTGCGCGATGCCCCGACGTCGGTGATCACAGCCGGCCACGACACAATATGCGTCATGACAGGCCGCACAACCGACCAGGACGCCGCCGCGCCGCGCCGCGTGCTGATCGCGGAAGACGAGGCGCTCATCCGGATGGATCTGGCCGAGATGCTCCGGGAGGAAGGCTACGAGGTCATCGGCGAGGCAGGCGACGGCCAGGAGGCCGTCGAACTGGCCGAACGGTTCAAGCCCGATCTGGTCATCATGGACGTCAAGATGCCGCGTCGCGACGGCATCGACGCCGCGTCGGAGATCGCCAGCAAGCGCATCGCGCCCGTCGTGGTGTTGACCGCGTTCAGCCAGCGTGACCTCGTCGAGCGGGCCCGTGACGCGGGGGCGATGGCCTACCTGGTGAAGCCGTTCACCGGCAGCGACCTGATCCCGGCGATCGAACTGGCCGTCAACCGGTTCAGTGAGATCACCGCGCTGGAAGCCGAAGTGGCGTCGCTGTCCGACCGGTTGGAGACCCGCAAGCTCGTGGAGCGCGCCAAGGGCCTGCTGCAGACCAAGCAGGGCATGACCGAGCCCGAGGCGTTCAAGTGGATCCAGCGTGCCGCCATGGACCGGCGCACCACGATGAAGCGGGTCGCCGAGGTGGTGCTGGAGACCCTCGACACCGAGGAGTAGCCCCGTCCGCGGCGTACGGCCGCGGACGCTCGCGCGGCCGGGAGACTGGAGCGTGTCGCACGTTCTGTGGCGGGGCGGGGCACGTCGCCCCGGATGCCTAGAGTGTGAGCCGTGAGAACCGCCAGCACCGGCAGCACCGCCGGCGAGGACAAAACCAGGCCGACGCTGATGTTGCTCGACGGCAATTCGCTGGCGTTCCGGGCGTTCTACGCGCTGCCCGCCGAGAACTTCAAGACCCGCGGCGGGCTGACCACCAACGCGGTGTACGGCTTCACCGCCATGCTGATCAACCTGCTGCGCGACGAGGCGCCGACGCACGTCGCCGCGGCGTTCGACGTGTCCCGGGAGACGTTCCGGTCCGAGCGCTACCCCGAATACAAGGCCAACCGGTCGGCCACGCCCGACGAATTCCGGGGCCAGATCGACATCACCAAGGAGGTGCTGGGGGCGCTGGGCATCACGGTCCTCGCCGAGCCCGGGTTCGAGGCCGACGACGTCATCGCGACGCTGGCCACCCAGGCCGCGAACGAGGGCTACCGGGTGCTGGTGGTCACCGGGGACCGGGACTCGCTGCAGCTGGTCACCGACGATGTGACCGTTCTGTATCCACGCAAGGGCGTCAGCGAGCTCACCCGGTTCACTCCCGAGGCCGTGGTCGAGAAGTACGGGCTCACACCCGCGCAGTACCCCGACTTCGCCGCGCTGCGCGGCGACCCCAGTGACAACCTGCCCGGCATCCCCGGGGTGGGGGAGAAGACCGCCACCAAGTGGATCGCCGAGTACAGCTCCCTGCAGGGCCTGGTCGACAACGTCGATGCGGTGCGCGGCAAGGTGGGGGACGCGCTGCGGGCCAACCTGGCGAGCGTGGTGCGCAACCGCGAGCTCACCGAACTGGTCCGCGACGTGCCGCTCGCGCAAACCCCGGACACGCTGCGGCTGCAGCCGTGGGACCGCGACCACATCCACCGGCTCTTCGACGACCTGGAGTTCCGCGTGCTGCGGGACCGGCTGTTCGACACCCTGGCCGCGGTCGAACCCGAGGTCGACGAGGGCTTCGAGGTGCAGGGCGGTGCGCTGGCGCCCGGCACGGTCGGGCGGTGGCTGGCCGAGCACACCGCGCAGGGACGCCGCTGCGGCCTGGCCGTGGCGGGCACCCATCTGCCCCACGGCGGGGACGCCTCGGCGCTGGCCATCGCCGCAGCCGACGGGGAGTGCGCCTACATCGACGCCGTGACGGTGACGCCCGACGACGACGCCGCGCTGGCGGCCTGGCTGGCCGACCCCGCCAAGCCCAAGGCGCTGCACGAGGCGAAACTGGCCCTGCACGACCTCGCGGGCCGCGGATGGACGCTGGGTGGCGTCACCTCCGACACCGCGCTGGCCGCCTACCTGGTGCGGCCCGGGCAGCGCAGCTTCACCCTGGACGATCTCTCGCTGCGCTACCTGCGGCGCGAACTGCGCGCGGAAACCGCTGAGCAGCCACAGCTGTCCCTGCTCGATGACGTCGAGCGCGCCGACGATCAGGCCGTGCAGACCCTGATCCTGCGGGCCCGGGCGGTGATGGACCTGGCCGACGCGCTGGACGCCGAGCTGGAGCGCATCGAGTCCACCGCGCTGCTGGCCGAGATGGAGCTGCCGGTGCAGCAGGTGCTCGCGGAGATGGAACGCGCCGGGATAGCCGCTGACCTGGACCTGCTGCGTGAGTTGCAGAGCCAGTTCGGCGACCAGATCCGCGATGCCGCCGAAGCCGCCTACGCCGTGATCGGCAAGCGGGTCAACCTCGGCTCTCCCAAGCAACTGCAGGTCGTGCTCTTCGACGAGCTGGACATGCCCAAGACCAAGCGGACCAAGACCGGCTACACCACCGACGCCGACGCCCTGCAGTCGCTTTTCGAAAAGACCGGCCACCCGTTCCTGCAGCACCTGCTCGCCCACCGGGATGTCACCCGGCTGAAGGTGACGGTCGACGGGCTGCTGAACGCGGTGGCCGCGGACGGCCGGATCCATACCACGTTCAACCAGACGATCGCGGCCACCGGCCGGCTGTCGTCGACCGAACCCAACCTGCAGAACATCCCGATTCGCACCGACGCGGGCCGGCAGATCCGCGACGCGTTCGTCGTCGGGAAGGGCTACGCCGAGTTGATGACCGCCGACTACAGCCAGATCGAGATGCGGATCATGGCACACCTGTCCGGCGACGAGGGGCTGATCGAGGCGTTCAACACGGGCGAGGACCTGCACTCGTTCGTGGCCTCGCGGGCGTTCGGCGTGCCGATCGAGGAGGTCACCTCCGAGTTGCGGCGCCGGGTCAAGGCCATGTCCTACGGGCTGGCCTACGGGCTGAGCGCCTACGGGTTGTCCACCCAGCTCAAGATCTCCACCGAGGAGGCGAAGGTCCAGATGGATCAGTACTTCGCCCGCTTCGGCGGGGTGCGCGACTACCTGCACGCCGTCGTCGAGCAGGCCCGCAGGGACGGCTATACCTCCACCGTGTTCGGCCGCCGCCGCTACCTGCCCGAACTGGACAGCAGCAACCGCCAGGTGCGGGAGGCCGCCGAGCGGGCCGCGCTGAACGCGCCCATCCAGGGCAGCGCCGCCGACATCATCAAGGTGGCGATGATCCGCGTCGACGCGGCGCTCAAGAAGGCCGGCCTGGCGTCGCGGATGCTGCTCCAGGTGCACGACGAGTTGGTGTTCGAGATCGCCCCGGGTGAGCGTGAGCGGGTCGAGGCGCTGGCGCGCGAGCAGATGGGCGGTGCCTACCCGCTGGACGTTCCGCTGGAGGTGTCGGTGGGTTACGGTCGTTCATGGGATGCGGCCGCGCACTGAGCAACGCCACGGTCGCCCCGGATCCTGCTCAATCACCACCCTGGCCGACGTGCCCGAAAGGCCGGGCGCGCCGCCCGGGTTTGTCCGGCGTGCACACTGTCGAGTAGCCTCAACATATCTCGAATTATGTCCCTGCGACCCAACCTGTCCGGAGCAACCCACCACATGCCGAGTCCCGCCGTCACCTCGCCGCAAGTAGCCGTCAATGACATTGGCTCGCGCGAGGATTTTCTCGCCGCCATCGACAAAACGATCAAATACTTCAACGATGGCGACATCGTCGAAGGCACCATTGTCAAAGTTGACCGGGACGAGGTCCTCCTCGACATCGGCTACGAGACCGAGGGCGTGATCCCCGCCCGCGAGCTCTCCATCAAGCACGACGTCGACCCCAACGAGGTCGTTTCCGTCGGCGACGAGGTCGAGGCCCTGGTTCTCACCAAGGAGGACAAAGAGGGCCGGCTGATCCTGTCCAAGAAGCGCGCCCAGTACGAGCGCGCCTGGGGCACCATCGAGGCGCTCAAGGAGAAGGACGAGGCCGTCAAGGGCACCGTCATCGAGGTCGTCAAGGGTGGCCTGATCCTCGATATCGGACTGCGCGGCTTCCTGCCCGCCTCGCTGGTCGAGATGCGCCGCGTTCGCGATCTGCAGCCCTACATCGGCAAGGAGATCGAGGCCAAGATCATCGAGCTGGACAAGAACCGCAACAACGTGGTGCTGTCGCGGCGGGCGTGGCTGGAGCAGACCCAGTCCGAGGTGCGCAGCGAATTCCTCAACCAGCTGCAGAAGGGCACCATCCGCAAGGGTGTGGTTTCCTCCATCGTCAACTTCGGCGCGTTCGTCGACCTCGGCGGTGTCGACGGTCTGGTGCACGTCTCCGAGCTGTCCTGGAAGCACATCGACCACCCGTCGGAGGTGGTCCAGGTCGGCGACGAGGTCACCGTCGAGGTGCTCGACGTCGACATGGACCGCGAGCGGGTTTCGTTGTCGCTCAAGGCGACGCAAGAAGATCCGTGGCGCCACTTCGCCCGCACCCACGCCATCGGCCAGATCGTGCCGGGCAAGGTCACCAAGCTGGTCCCGTTCGGCGCGTTCGTCCGCGTCGAGGAGGGCATCGAAGGTCTGGTGCACATCTCCGAGCTGGCCGAGCGGCACGTCGAGGTGCCCGACCAGGTGGTCGCCGTCGGCGACGACGCGATGGTCAAGGTGATCGACATCGACCTGGAACGCCGCAGGATCTCGCTGTCACTCAAGCAGGCCAACGAGGACTACACCGAGGAGTTCGACCCCGCCAAGTACGGCATGGCCGACAGTTACGACGAGCAGGGCAACTACATCTTCCCCGAGGGCTTCGACGCCGAAACCAACGAGTGGCTCGAGGGATTCGAGAAGCAGCGCGCCGAATGGGAGGCCCGCTACGCCGAGGCCGAGCGCCAGCACAAGATGCACACCGCGCAGATGGAGAAATTCGCCGCGGCCGAGGCGGCCGGACATGCCGGTGGCAACCAGTCGCCGGGCAACGGCGCGCCCTCGGAGAAGTCCGCGGGCGGGTCGCTGGCCAGCGACGCCCAGTTGGCGGCCCTGCGGGAAAAGCTCGCCGGCAACGCCTGACGCCGCCCGCTGGTGCTGCGCATCGGGTTGACCGGCGGCATCGGCGCCGGTAAGTCGGCGTTGTCCGCCACGTTCGCCGAGTGCGGGGCGGTCATCGTCGACGGGGACGTGATCGCGCGCGAGGTGGTCGAGCCCGGCACCGAGGGCCTGGCCGCCCTCGTCGATGCGTTCGGCCCGGACATCCTGCGGCCCGATGGGGCGCTGGATCGTCCGGCTCTGGCCGCCAAGGCTTTCCGTGACGACGACGCCCGACGGACGCTCAACGGGATCGTGCATCCGCTGGTCGGGAGGCGGCGCGCGGAGATCATCGCGGCGGTGGCGGAGGACGCCGTCGTCGTCGAGGACATCCCGCTGCTGGTGGAATCCGGGCTGGCGCCGCTGTTCCCGCTGGTCGTCGTGGTGTACGCCGACGTCGAGGTGCGGGTGCGGCGGCTGGTGGAGCAGCGCGGCATGACCGAGGAGGACGCCCGCGCCCGCATCGCCGCGCAGGCCGACGACGAGCAGCGGCGAGCCGTCGCCGATATCTGGCTGGACAACTCCGGCGGCCCGGCGGACCTCAAGCGGCGCGGACGCGACATCTGGACCGAGCGAATCCTGCCGTTCGCCCGCAACCTGACGGCGCGCCGAGCCGTGCGCGCCCCGGCGCGGTTGGTGCCGGCCGACCCGACGTGGCCGGAGCAGGCGCGGCGGATCCAGGCCCGGCTGCAGGTCGCCTGCGGCCACCGGGCGTCGCGGGTCGACCATGTCGGGGCCACGGCGTTTTCCGGGTATCCCGGCTGGTACGCCGAGGACGTCATCGACATGCAGATCACCGTCGCGTCGCTCGCGGTGGCCGACGAACTCGCCGAGCCGTTGCTGTCGGCCGGCTACCCGCGCATCGAGGACGTCACTGCCGACCGGAATTGCGGGGCCGAGGGCGGGGCCCGCAGCACGGTGGACCGCTTCGACCACAGCGGCGACCCGACGTTGTGGCAGAAGCGGATGCACGGCTCGGCCGATCCCGGTCGGCCGACCAACGTGCACATTCGGGTGGACGGCTGGCCGGGGCAGCAGTTCGCCCTGCTGTTCGCCGACTGGCTGGCGGCCGACCCCCGGGCGCGCGAGGAGTACCTGGGGGTCAAGCGTGCGGCCCAGAGCGGCGCGGCGCGCGGGGACGTCGCGCGCTCCGTCGACGGCGACGGCCCCTGGTTCCTCGACGCCTACCGGCGGGCGTGGGAGTGGGCCGGCGGCTGCGGCTGGCGCCCTTGAGGCGCCGGCAGGCGGGGGCGTGGTGGTCCACGTCGATCTCACAGTGCTCGTTGGCCGGGCCAATGCGGCGCGATGCCGGGCAGTTCAGGCCCGCAGTTTCGCCAGGCGTTCGCGCGGGCCGGTCAGCGAACGCGCATGCCGGGACATGCCCGCCCACGGATCGCGTTGCCCGGCGAGCCGTTCGGGCAGGTCCCGGACGGTGAA
>CAYVQQ010000075.1:0-12490 GCA_964453085.1 uncultured Mycobacterium sp. | reverse complement strand
CTCGATGAAGACGTGATGGCGCAGTTTCTCGGGAAAGCGCGCCACCTTCAGCTCGAAGGACGGGCAGTAGCGCGGTCCCACGCCCTCGATCTGGCCGGAGAAGAGCGGGGCCCGGTTGAGCACCGCGGCCACCGCGCGGGCCGTTGCCCGCACCACCGCGAAGTCGCGGTCGGACGGGTCGAGGTCGAACACCAGCCGGTCGGGGTTGTCCAGCCGGCCCCGGCGTGACTGCCACGCGTGCAGCGTGACGCAGCTCTGATTGGCCAGCCAGCGCAGCGCGTCCGGGCTCTCGGCCAGCGGATGGACCACGGTGCCGCCCTCCTTGGCGACCTCGACGCGCCCCATCCAGTCCGGTAGCGAACCGGCGAAATCCTGTTGCACGAAGCCCGGTTCGCCGATGCCGCGGGGAAACCGCTGCACAGTGAGTGCGCGGTCCCGCAGGTGCGGCAGCATCGCGCCGGCGACCTCGCCGTAGTAGTCGGCCAGGCCGCGTTTGGTGATCCCGTCTTCGGGGAACAACACCCGGTCCGGGTGGGTGATCTCGACGTGGGAGCGCACGGTCAGCGTGTCTCCCGGACCACATCGGCGGGATCCTTGTCGGTGCGCAGACCCAGGTAGCGCGGATGGCGCAGCCTGCCGTCGCGCGTCCACTCGGTGAACCCGACCTGGGCCACCAGTTCCGGGCGCACCCAGTGGACGCCGGCCCCGCGCACCGGGGCGGCGAATGGGGATGTGTCCCGCTCGATCGCCGACAGCCGCTGGTGCAGGCCGCGCAGGGTGGCGTCGTCGAAGCCGGTGCCCACTTTGCCGGCATAGCGCAAGTCCCGGCCCTCGTAGTAGCCGAGCAGCAGGGCCCCCAACTCGACCCGGCCGCCCCGGGGGCCGGTGTAGCCCCCTACCACGAACTCCTGGTCGCGAACGCACTTGAACTTCAGCCAATGCGGCGAGCGCCGGCCGTCATACGGCGAGTCGGCCAGCTTGGCGATCACCCCCTCGTCGCCGCGCTCGCACGCCGCGCGATAGGCGGCAATTCCGTCCCCGACCCGGTGCGGGGTGTAGCGCAGCGGTCCGCGGAAATCGATTGTGCTGCGCAGCAGCCTTTTGCGCCAGAGCAGCGGAAGTTCCGTCGTGGCTTCGCCGTCCAGGTGCAGCAGGTCGAAAAGGTAATAGAAGACCCGGACTCGTGATGCCCGGGCGGCGTCGGGGTCGGTGATGCCCAGGCGTCCCTGCAGCCGCGCGAAGCTGGTCCGCCGCCCCTGGAACGCCACGACCTCGCCGTCGACGACGAAGGGGGTGGTGCGCTGGGCGCCCAGCGCGTCCACCAGCTCGGGGTAGGTTCCGTTGAGCGGCTGGCGGTTTCGCGACAGCAGCCGGATCCGGTCGCCGTCACGGAACGCCAGACACCGCATCCCGTCGAATTTGCGCTCGAAGATCCAGCGCGGGTCACGAAACCGCTTCTCGGTCAGGGTCGCCAGGGTGGGAGCCCGCCACTGGGGTACCGCCTCGTCGCGCAGCTTGCGGCGCACTGGGCCGGGGAGACGGGCTGGCTCGGTCATAGCGATTCCTGGCTCGGTGACAAAGATTCATTGTGCTCGCCGCGTGCTCGCCGCGCAGGCGCAACGACACGTCCGGTGCCCGCCGGGCGGATCCGGAAACCGCTTCGGGCGCCCCGGCCGGGGACGGTCCCGGGAACGCGCGCCGGACGGCGGCGGATGGATGTCTTTCGGCTCCTGCGCGCGTCGCCCCGGGCGAGGCAGAATGGGGCCATAACGGTGGTGGGTGTAGGAGCTGTCGTGCAGACGTTCACCGTGGATCCGCGCTGTTGGTGGATCGGCCGGCTGTTCGCCGGCAATCCGTTGCTGCGGCGCAGCGACCGCATCGAAGTGCTGGCGGTGGTCGCGGTGGTGCTGGTTGCGCTCGCGGGGATCGCGGTCGCCGGTGCGGTGGGCACCGAGATTCACGATTCCGAGCGTCGCGCCGACGCCATCCTGGCTCAGACGCGCCAGTCGGTGACCGCGACGGTCCTGGAAGTCGGTACCGTCGCAAATTTCGACGGCTCGGAGACGCCTGTGGTGCGGGCACGTTGGAATGCCGGTACCGGCGCGCACACCGACACGTTCCAGTGGAGCGGCGCGGTGCGGCCGGGTGAGCGCATCCAGATCTGGGTCGACAGCCACGGCGACCGCATCCACTCCGTGCCGCTGCGCCCGGTCCTGGATGCGCTCACGGTCGCGGTGTCGATCGGTGTGGTGACGGTGATGCTCTCGGGTGCGGTCCTGGCGGTGCTGCGCTGGTGCATCGACCGTGCCCACGACGCGCAGTGGGAGCGGGAGATTCGGAGCCTGGTCAACGAGGGCGGCGGTAGGGCCAACGGCGCGACGCCGGGTAAGTCATCGTGACCTCCCGCGCCAGGTGAGGTGGATGTCTTTGCCGGCCAGCCAGCGGGCCAGGTCGTAGCCGTTTCGGGCCAGCCCGTCGATGGCGTCCACGGCGTGCCGCACCGCCCGCTCGGCGACGTCCGGTGTCAGCAGGCCGTGGCGGACCGCATCGAGCAGTTCGTCGACGTCGAGCAGCGCCGCCCGCACCCCGGTGCGGACCTCGATGTCGAGGTAGTGGTCCTCGGCATGCCACGTCTGCGGGCCGGGGACGTAGTCGCCCACATCGAGGTAGTAGTCCTGGTCTCGTTGGTGGCCGGGATTGAAGTGGAACACGGTGGCGCGCAGCCCCAGTGACGGCAGCAGCCACGACTCGAGGTAGTGGAACTGGGCCCGGCCCGGGGTGGGCCGGGCGACATACAGGCCCCACGGGTGTACCGCGTAGTCGTCGACGGCCCGCGCCACCCCCTTGGGGTCGGTGTTGGTGCGGGCGAGCAGGTCGAACGTCTCGTGCTTGGGTGCGTGGATGCTGTCACCCTACCGGTCAGCGGCTCCCCCAACGGCGGAGCCGAATCTTCCAGCGCACGAGGGCGCCGTAACACACCGACAGCGCGGCCAGCATGCCCATGTCGAGCAGCCAGGTGCCCCTGGTGTGCTGCCAGTAGCGGTCCTGGGTGAGCAGTGACGCCGGCACCAGGTGCCGCAGGTCGACGGTCGCCGCTGCCGCCGCGTAGCCCCAGCGGGCGGGCATCGCGAAGGAGAGCTGGTCCAGGGCGAGCCGGCCGGTGACCGGAACCATCCCGCCGCAGAGCACCAGTTGGGCCATGATCGACACCACGAACAGCGGCATGATCTGTTCGTTGGACCGGACCAGCGCCGAGATGGCCAGGCCGAGGATCGCCGAGGCGACGCAGGTCGCGGCGACAGTCGCGAATAACTCGACGACCGCACCGACCGTGCCGTGACCCAGCAGCACCGGCCCTCGCGTCGGTGCTCCCTTGCCCGCGACCACGATGGTCGTGGTGATCGCGGATTGCAGGACGGCGAATGCGCAGAACACCGCGGTCTTGGCGAGCAGGTAGGCCGTGGTGGACAGGCCGACCGCCTGTTCGCGCTGGAAGATGGCGCGTTCGCCGACCAGGTCGCGGATGGTGAGCGCGGTGCCCATGAACGCCGCGGCCAGCAGCAGCAGGTTGAGTATCTGGGCGGACTCGTCGGGCGTGCCGGTGTCGGGGCCGGCCGCGTGGAATCCGTGGGTGCCCGGGACGGTCAGCGACAGCGCGCCGAGGATGAACGGCAGCAGCGCCAGGAAGACGAAGTAGCCGCGGTCGGCGACGACGAGCCGGACCTGGCGTCGCGCGATCGTGGAGATCTGCCGACGCAGGCTGGTGTGGACCGGTTCGCCCAGGTCGCCGGGTTCGTCGCGGTCGGGCAGGGGTCGTTGGGGTCGTCGGCCGGCGTCCCGGTGAGCCACGAATCGGCGGTTGGCTTCGTCGGGGTCGGCGCCGACCTGGGTGAAGATCTTGGCCCAGTTGGTGGTTCCCATGCTGTCGCCGATCTGCTCGGGTGGGCCGCAGTAGGCGATTTTGCCGCCGGGGGCCACCAGCAGCAGCTGGTCGCAGAGGTCGAGGTAGGACAGCATGTGGGTGACCACGATGACCACGCGGCCGGCGTCGGCGAGGTGGCGCAGCATGGTCATGACCTGGTGGTCGAGGGCGGGGTCGAGCCCGGAGGTGGGTTCGTCGAGGATCAGCAGCGCGGGGCCGGTGAGCAGTTCGAGGGCTACGGAGGCGCGTTTGCGCTGGCCGCCGGAGAGTTTGTCGACGCGGGTGTCGGCGTGTTCAGTGAGATCGAGTTCCTCCAGGACCCGGGCGACGACTTCGGCGCGGTCGGAGTGGGTGGTGTCGGGGGGCAGGCGCAGTTCGGCGGCGTAGCCCAGGGCCTGGTTGACGGTGAGTTGGCGGTGCACCACGTCGTCTTGGGGCACCATGCCGATCCTGCTGCGCAGCGAGGCGTACTCGGCGTGGATGTCGTGGCCGGCGAAGGTGACTGTGCCGGCGCTCGGCCGGATGTAGCCGGCGATCAGCCGTGCCAGGGTGCTTTTGCCTGCGCCCGAGCCGCCGATGATGGCGGTCAGCGTGCCCGGGCGCGCGGTCAGGGAGATGTCGTTGAGCAGCTGTTTGCCGGCGGCGACGGTGTACCCGACCCCCCGCACCTCGAGTCCGCCGCCGCGGGTCCCGGCTGCGCCGCGTGTGACCAGGGTGCCGGCGCGGAACACCAGATCGGCGTTGCCGATGGTGACGACGTCGTCGTCGGTGAGGATCGCCGATCCGACGCGGGTCCCGTTCACGAACGTCCCGTTGATGCTGTGATCGCGGATCTCGGTGCCCAGCGGCGTCTGGGTCAGCGTCGCATGGTGGCGGGAGGCCAGCACGTCGGCAACGACGATGTCGTTGTCGTCGGCACGCCCGACGGTGATCGTGCCGGCCCGGTTCTGCGGCCCGCGGGCTCCTGGCCCGCGGGGGGTGAAGATCTTCACCATCCTGGTCGCCAGGCTCGAGACGTCGGCGGTCTTGGCGTCGATCACCGTGAACTCGCCGGGCGGTGTCGTCCCGAGACGGCCCGCCGGGCCGTTCGCCGGCGCGGTGTCGACCACGGTCAGCTCCTCCGGCGGCGGCGTTCGCGGCGCCCGCCCGGGTGGCGGGGCAGTGGGCCGCGCCGGCCGCCGTTGCCCGGGCGGCCGCGCGGCGCGGGGCTGTCCGGGCAGCCGCACGGGACCGGTGTGTTCGGCCACCGACCAGCCCACGGTCGGCGGTCCCGAGTCCCACATCGACCTTCGCCCGGTGGGGCGGTCCGTGCGGCCCAGTCGGGGTCCGACCGCGAACGTCAGCCTCGGCCCCTGCGGATTGCCGACGTGGATGCTCTGGCCGTCGTGGATGTCGATCACCGGCATCCGGTAGCCGTTGACATACGTGCCGTTCAGCGAACCGTTGTCGATCGCCAGCCAGCGCCCCTGATCGAACCGCAGGATCAGGTGTGCACGCGAGATGCGCGGATCGGGAATGCGCACGTCGGCGTGCGCGTCGCGCCCGACCACCACCTCCTGGCCCGCGGCGAAGGTGAATTGGGAGCCACCTCGGGAGCCCTCGTACCGAACTGTCAAGATGGGCGGGGCGGGTCGACTCACCATTCAAGTATCGGTCCGCGGCGGGAGTGGGTCGGATGGAAGGGTCTGTGATTTCGCTTTGTTTCCGGCCAGTTCACTCATAGCTGGTTCATAGCCGGCTGCGACGAATCGCCCACCAAGACTCGGCATGATGCGAGCATGGGTGCGTCGCAGGATCCGTGCTGGACAATGGTTCCTCGAGGGGTTCCTCGGGGGGTTCCTCGGGGGATTCGCCGGGCGCTCCTCGGGTATTCCTCGGGGCTGCGGCGGCGCCCGCGAGCGGCGCCGTGCGATGAGGGGGAGGGTGTGGATGGACGAGGGAACGACCCGCAGGCTTGACGCCGGACGACGGATGCTGAGCGGGCCGCGGCAGGCCCGGGCGGCCCTGCGCGCGGGTTTTCACTCGCTGCCGTCGGCGACCGTCGCGCACCTGTTCCGCCGGATCCCGCCGGCGGGCTCGACTCCCGGGGCGCCGCCGCCGGCGGCCGGGCGACCCGGCGAGGACAGCGGCCCGCTCAGGCCCGTCCACAGCGGGGAGCCGTTTGCCGGCTACACGATCCTGCGGCAGTTGGGCGCCGGGGGCATGGCCGAGGTCTACCTGGCGCTGCACCCCAGGCTGCCGCGCCGTGACGTGATCAAGGTTCTGGCCGAAGCGGTCACCGCCAACCGGGAGTTCCGCGAAAGATTCAACCGGGAGGCCGATCTCGCCGCGACACTGTGGCACCCGCACATCGTCGGCGTGCACGACCGTGGCGAATTCGGCGGCCAGCTGTGGATCTCGATGGACTACGTGGAGGGCACCGACGCCGCCCGGCTGGTCAAAGAGCGGTACCCGGGCGGGATGCCGGTCGATGAGGTGTGCGCGATCCTGCGCGCCGTCGCGGGCGCGCTGGACTACGCCCATGATCGGGGCCTGCTGCACCGCGACGTCAAACCCGCCAACATCCTGCTCACCCATCCCGAGGACGGGGAACGCCGGATCCTGTTGGCGGACTTCGGCGTTGCGCGTCACCTGGGCGACATCAGCGGTATCACCGAGACGAATGTCGCGGTGGGCACGGTCGCCTACGCCGCCCCCGAACAGTTGATGGGCGCCAAGATCGACGGCCGGGCCGACCAATACGCGTTGGCGGCGACCGCCTTTCACCTGTTCACCGGCGCGCCGCCGTTCCGGAACCCGAACCCGGTCGCGGTGATCGGCCAGCACCTGCACGAGGCCCCGCCCCGGCTCGGGGACGCCCGACCGGAGCTGGCCTACCTGGACGAGGTGTTCCGGAAGGCCCTCGCCAAACGGCCCGACGAACGGTTCGAGCGGTGCCGGGACTTCGCCGCCGCCGTCGGCGAACACGTCGACCGGGCCACCGGAACGCACGCGCAGGCTGGGACCGCGCCACCCCGGCGGCCCGGCCCGCTCGGTGCCGCAATGAGCCGGCGGTTCTCGTCACGGGCCCGGTGGGCGACAGCGCTCGTCTGCGCGGTGCTGACGGCCGTGGCGGCGACCTGGTCGATCCTGTATTCCTTCCAGCCCGACAGCCCACCGGCGGCCCCGGCGCTCGCCTCCAAGCCGTCCGCACCGGCGGCTGGCGCCGCGCCGCCCGCACCCAGTGCCGCGCCGCCGGCGAGAATCGGCGGGCCGGCGCTCGACGGCACCTACCGGTTGACCTACGACCGCCGCAAGCAGACCGTCAACGGTATCCCGATCCGCCACGACGGGGCCGGCACCGACTGGTGGGCCTTCCGTTCGGCGTGTACGACCAACGGGTGCACGGCCACCGGGACCCGGCTCGACGACGCCGCTCACCAGCAGGCCGCCACGACCGGTGGCGGCCGCACCGACACACTGCGCTTCGTCGGTGGCTACTGGCAGGGCACCCCGCAGCAGCAGCGGGTGGGGTGTACGCAGTCCGACGGGCGAACCCAGGCCACCGAGCAGGAAACCGTCGCGTGGTCGCTGGCGCCGCAGGCCGACGGGACGTTGCGCGGCACGGTCACCGAGACCGTGCTCAGCAACGACTGCGGAGCACAGGGAGCGGTGCTGCGGGTGCCCGTGGTGGCCACCCGGGTCGGTGACGTGCCCGCAGGGGTGCACCTCGCCGACCCCACCCGGGCGGCCGACGTCGCGAACCCGCCGTCGATTCCCGGGGTGCCACCCGTCCTGGGCGGGCTGTGCAGCGACATCGACAAGCTGGCCTACGACCCGACCAACAACGAGCAGATCGTGTGCGAGGGCAATGTTTGGGCCAGGGCGCCCATCACGAACGGGGTGCACGCCGCCGGAAGCTCCTGTGACCGCCCCGGGCTTCCGGCGTTCGCCATGACCACCTCCAACGACGGCCACCTGCTCGAGTGTGACCCGGTCACCCGGGTGTGGACCCGCCCCGCCGGGTGACCTGCGGCGGTGGTCGCCGCGCGCACCAGCGAGTGCGGCGACCAGGCGGCTCCTTTGCGGCTCGTCGCCGCTGCCGGCCGGGAGCGCTCAAAGGACCTCGCGGATTGCCGACGGGTCGGTGACATCGGCTTGCAGCGCCACCGCGGGGGCGGAGGCGACGGCGGGCGATGATCCCCTCGATAGCTCACGGCGGCCCGTCGGTGGGTCGCTCTACCCTGAACACATGGCATTCGCTACCGAATACCCGGTCATCGCGCATTCGGAATACCGGGCGGTCGAGGACGTGGTGCGCAGCGGGGCGCGCTTCGAGGTGGTCAGCCCGCACGAGCCGGCCGGCGACCAGCCGGCCGCCATCGACGAGCTGGAACGGCGCATCCGGGCCGGCGAGCGGGACGTGGTGCTGCTCGGCGCCACCGGTACGGGAAAATCGGCGACCACCGCCTGGCTCATCGAGCGCCTGCAACGGCCCACGCTGGTGATGGCGCCGAACAAGACGCTGGCCGCACAACTCGCCAACGAGTTGCGAGAGATGTTGCCCCACAACGCGGTCGAGTACTTCGTCTCGTACTACGACTACTACCAGCCGGAGGCCTACATCGCGCAGACCGACACCTACATCGAGAAGGACAGCTCCATCAACGACGACGTCGAGCGGCTGCGGCACTCCGCGACGTCGTCGCTGCTGTCGCGCCGCGACGTGGTGGTGGTCGCGTCGGTGTCGTGCATCTACGGCCTGGGCACTCCGCAGTCCTACCTGGACCGCTCCGTGGAGCTGCAGGTCGGCACCGAGGTGGCCCGGGACGCCCTGCTGCGGCTGCTGGTCGACGTCCAGTACACGCGCAACGACCTGGCCTTCGCCCGCGGCTCGTTCCGGGTGCGCGGCGACACGATGGAGATCATCCCGTCGTACGAGGAGGTGGCGGTTCGGGTCGAGTTCTTCGGCGACGAGATCGAGGCGCTGTATTACCTGCACCCGCTGACCGGCGAGGTGATCCGCCAGGTCGACTCGTTGCGGATCTTCCCGGCCACCCACTACGTGGCCGGTCCCGAGCGGATGGCCCATGCGATCTCCACCATCGAGCAGGAGCTCGCCGAGCGCCTTGCCGAGTTCGAGGCCCAGGGCAAGCTGCTGGAGGCGCAGCGGCTGCGGATGCGCACCAACTACGACATCGAGATGATGCGCCAGGTCGGGTTCTGCAGCGGCATCGAGAACTACTCCCGCCACATAGACGGCAGGTCGGCCGGGTCCCCTCCCGCGACCCTGCTGGACTACTTCCCGGAGGACTTCCTGCTCGTCATCGACGAGTCGCACGTCACCGTGCCCCAGATCGGCGGCATGTACGAGGGCGACATGTCCCGCAAGCGGAACCTGGTGGAGTACGGGTTCCGGCTGCCCTCGGCGGTCGACAACCGCCCGCTGACCTGGGAGGAGTTCGCGGACCGCATCGGGCAGACGGTCTACCTGTCGGCAACGCCCGGCCCCTACGAGCTGGGCCAGTCCGGTGGCGAGTTCGTCGAGCAGGTGATCCGCCCCACCGGCCTGGTGGACCCGAAGGTGGTGGTCAAGCCGACCAAGGGGCAGATCGACGACCTCATCGGTGAGATCCGCAAACGAACCGACGCCGACCAGCGGGTGCTGGTGACCACCCTGACCAAGAAGATGGCCGAGGATCTCACCGACTATCTGCTCGAGATGGGCATCCGCGTGCGCTACCTGCATTCCGAGGTCGACACGCTGCGCCGCGTCGAACTGCTGCGCCAGCTGCGGTTGGGTGAATACGACGTGCTGGTGGGTATCAACCTGCTGCGGGAGGGTCTGGACCTGCCGGAGGTGGCGCTGGTGGCGATCCTCGACGCAGACAAGGAGGGGTTTCTGCGGTCGACGCGCAGCCTGATCCAGACGATCGGGCGCGCCGCCCGCAACGTCTCCGGGGAGGTGCACATGTACGCCGACACCGTCACCGAGTCGATGAAGGAGGCCATCGACGAGACGGAGCGGCGGCGCGCCAAGCAGATCGCCTACAACGAGGCCCACGGCATCGACCCGCAACCGCTGCGCAAGAAGATCGCCGACATCCTCGATCAGGTCTACCGCGAGGCCGACGACACGGATGTCGAGATCGGCGGGTCGGGCCGCAACGCCTCCCGCGGCAGGCGCGCGCAGGGAGAGCCGGGACGCGCGGTGAGCGCGGGCGTGTTCGAGGGCCGTGACACCGCGAACATGCCGCGCGCGGAACTGGCCGACCTCATCAAGGATCTCACCGAGCAGATGATGGCGGCCGCCCGCGACCTGCAATTCGAGTTGGCCGCCCGGTTCCGCGATGAGATCGCCGACCTGAAGAAGGAATTGCGGGGGATGGACGCCGCCGGCCTCAAGTGACGGAGACGGCCGCCGACGCCGGCAGGTGGCGGGACCTGCTGGGCGGCAGGCATCTGGGGACCGCGGTCGTGCTCGCCGGCGGCGTCGCGCTGTACGCCACCAACGAGTTCCTGACCAGCAGCCTGCTCCCGAACACCGTCGCCGAGGTCGGCGGCGCCCGCCTGTACGCATGGGTGACGACGCTGTACCTGGTCGGGTCGGTGGTTGCGGCCACACTGGTCAACCCGATTCTGGTGCGTGCCGGGCCACGGTCGTCGTACCTGTTCGGGCTGGGCGTCTTCGGCGCCGCCAGCCTGGTGTGCGCGGCCGCCCCCGACATGGGGGTGCTGATCGCCGGACGCGCCCTGCAAGGGGTGGCCGGTGGCCTGCTGGCGGGCCTCGGCTACGCGGTCATCAACGCGGCACTGCCGCGCGCGCTGTGGACCCGCGGCTCGGCGGTGGTGTCGGCGATGTGGGGTGTCGCCACGGTCGTCGGGCCCGCCACGGGCGGCCTCTTCGCCCAGTTCGGCCTGTGGCGGTGGGCCTTCGTCACGATGGCGGTGCTGAGCGCCCTGATGGCCGCGCTGGTGCCGGCCGCGGTGGTCGCGGGGCGTGCGGACCCGGATGAGGCCTCTCCGATGCTGAAGGTGCCGGTGCTCAAGGTGCCGGTGCGGTCGCTCCTGCTGCTGGGAGCCGCCGCGCTGGCGGTCAGTGTCGCGCAGATCCCGCGCGACGTCGGCGCGACCGCGGCCCTGCTCGGGGTCGGGGTGGCGCTGGCCGTGTTCTTCGTGGTCGTCGACCGGCGGGCGCGGGTCGCGGTGCTGCCGCCCAGCGTGTTCGGTCCCGGACCGTTGAAGTGGGTCTATCTGGCCATGGCTGTGCTGATGGCCGCGGCGATGGTGAACACCTACGTGCCGTTGTTCGGTCAGCACCTGGCGCATCTCAGACCGGTGGCGGCCGGGTTCCTGGGGGCGTCGCTGGCGTTCGGCTGGACCGTCAGCGAGATTGTCAGCGCCGCGCTGGACAGCCCTCGGGTGATCGGACGGGTGATCGTGGCCGCCCCGGTGGTCGCCGCCTCGGGCCTCGCGCTGGGCGCCGTCACCCAGCGCGCCGACGCCTCGGCCGGACTCGCCGCGTGGTGGGCGGTCGGCTTGCTCATCGCCGGGATGGGCATCGGGATGGCCTGGCCGCACCTGTCGGTGCGCGCGATGGACTCGGTCGACGACCCGGGGGAGGGCGGCGCGGCCGCGGCCGCGATCAACACGGTGCAGCTCGTCTCCGCGGCGTTCGGCGCCGGCGTGGCCGGCGTCGTCGTCAACACTGCCCACGGCGGTGGCGCGGTGGCCGCCCGGTGGCTGTTCACGATCTTCACCGCGCTCTGTGTCGCCGGTGTGGTCTCCGGGCACCGCGCCGGGCGGCGCCCGGCCTGACAGGCAGGCGCTCGCGAGGCGAGGTCAGCGGGTCGACTTGACCACCTGCGAGTAGTGGAACTGCCAGCGCTCGACGATGTGGAACCCGAGGTTGCCGGGGAAACGGTACGCCGGGGCGCGTCCGAACGCCCCCGGCGGCAACGACGGCCCGGCCTGATGATCCGGCAGCGAATTGTCCTTGTTGGTGATGGTCCAGATGGTGGAGCACCGGTTGATCTTGGCCGTCGTCAGCCACACCGCGACGTGTCCGTCCCACAGCCAGCCCACCTTGGGTCCGTACGCGCCGCGCCCGACGTCGATCAGCGTCCGGAATGCCCCCGGCCGCGTGGCGAGCAGGGCGCGGATCGGCCCCGGCCGCCACCCCACGGTGTTGTCCACGAGCAGGCAGTCCCCCGGCGCGGCATGGGAGCCGATCAGGTCGGCCACCTGACTGTAGTCCCAGCCTTCTTTGGCGTACGGCCAGCGCTGGATGAACAGGTAGTTCGGCACCGCGGCGACGGCGAACAGCAGCACCATCGCGGCCATCGGCCACGGTCTGCGGGCGATCGTGGCGATGCAGATCGCCATGATGACGGCCACCGCGGGCGTGGTGAGGATCAGGTAGCGCGGGAAGTAGATCGGTTCGACGACGGCCGAGTACAGGACGACCAGGGCGGTCGGGAGGAGGACCCACGCCACGCACAGCACGAGCAGGTTGCGCGTCGCGCCCGCCGGGGCGGGCGCGCCGCTCAGCCGGGCCGCGGCCGCCGAGACGACCAGCACGGCGGTGAG
>CAYVQQ010000074.1:0-12575 GCA_964453085.1 uncultured Mycobacterium sp. | reverse complement strand
AGACGAGTCGAGGGAAACCACCGGTCGGCTTCGACGAGCTGCCCGGCCCGCCACGGCTGTTTGTAGCGCAGCATTCGAGCGAACTCCGACCAGCCGGCATCGGAGCTGGCGCCGCATTCCCGAAGCTGCTCCGCAAGGCGAAGCGGATCGTGCCAACCGCCCAACTACTCCGAAGACTCAACCGCAGCCAGTTGGTCGACACGCTCTAGCTGAGCGGATCGGAGATCGTCGACTCCGCCAATTGCGACAATCCCTCCCGCACGTGGCGGGCCCACATCGCGCCGATGCCATCGACGGACTGCAGGTCGTTCGCGCTGGCCGCCAACAGGCCCTGCAGCGTCCCGAACGACCGAACCAGCAGGTCGACACGGGTGAACTGCAGCCGGGGAATGCCGGCCATGGCGCGATATCCCCGCGGACTCAGTGCCGAATCCTGCGCCTCGGCGGTCGTCGGGTATCCGAAAACCTTTGCCAGAGCAGTGAAATCGAGGAGATCGGCGTCCGACAGCGCGTCCAGCTCGTCAAGGGTGGCGGTCAGCTGCGCATCCGAGAGCGGCTCCGGGCTGGCGTGATAGTCCCGCACGATCAGTTCCCGGGCGATGTCGTTGCCGCCGAGCAGCTCCTCGAACTGCAGCCGCAGCTGGCGCCCGTCGGTCCCGAGTTCGACGATGTCGTTGTCGATCGCCAGGCCGATCCGGCGTACCAGCTCGAGTCGCTGCACAACCGTCATGGCGTCGCGCAGCGTCACGAAGTCCTCGATCTCTGCCCGTGACAGCTGCCTGCTGACCTCGTCGAGTCGCGCCTTGTATCGTTCCAGCGTGGCGATCGCCTGGTTGGCGCGCGACAGGATGGTCGCCGAATCGGCCACCACATGCCGCTCGCCACCGACGTAGACGGTGACGATGTTCATGGAGTGGCTGACCGAGATCACCGGGTAGCCGGTCTGGATCGCGGCCCGCTCTGCCGACCGGTGGCGGGTTCCCGATTCGTCGGTGGGTATCGACGGGTCCGGGACCAGCTGCACGTTGGCCCGCACGATCCGGCTGCCGTCGGTCGACAGCACGACCGCACCGTCCATTTTCGCCAGCTCGCGCAGCCGCGTCGGCGCGTACCGGACGTCGAGGGCGAACCCGCCGTCGCAGATGGCCTCGACGTTCTCGTCGTTGCCGAGCACGATCAGCGCGCCGGTGCGGCCACGCAGGATGCGCTCCAAGCCGTCCCGGAGCGCGGTCCCGGGAGCCAGGCGGGCGACAGTCTCACGCAGACTCGGACCAGTCACAGCGTGTCATTCTGCGGCCACACCGCGTTGTTCGTCCAGCGGCCGCGGCCGTGGCGGGATCCCGATGCGGTGACCGGCGACGTCGACCATGTGCTCGAGCGCAGCGACGATGGTCGGGGCCCGCAGCGCGCGCATCCCGCGCGGGACGATCTCGCGGCGCGGGTCGTCCCCGTCGGGGATCAGGGCGATCGTGAACCCCTGACGTGCGGCCTCGCTCAGCCGGCGTTCCATTCCGCCGACCCGCCGCAGGTCGCCCGCGAGACCGACCTCGCCGATCATCACGGCCGTCGTCGGCAGCGGCAGGTCGGCGTACGCCGACGCGAGGGCCAGCGCGACAGCCAGATCCGCGGACGGATCCGTCAACCGCATGCCGCCCACGGTCGACAGGTAGATGTCGTTGGCGGCGATGTTCAACCCGGCGTGCTTCTCTAGGACCGCGGTGATCATCGCGGCACGCGAGTGGTCGATGCCGCTGACGGCCCGGCGCGGTGACCCGCCGGACGGCTTGTTGGGGTTGCTGGCCAGCAACGCCTGCACCTCGCCGATGAGCGGGCGCTTCCCGTCCAGCGCCACGGTGATCGCGGTCCCCGGGACCGGCGCCGGCCGCTGATCCAGGAACAGGTTCGACGGGTCTGCGACGCCTTCGATGCCGTTGCCGTGCAGCATGAAACACCCGACCTCGTCGGCGGCGCCGAACCGGTTCTTCACGCCGCGGACCATCCGCAGCGGGCCGTTGCGGTCGCCCTCGAAGTGCAGCACCACGTCGACGAGGTGCTCCAGTGATCGCGGCCCGGCTATGGCGCCGTCCTTGGTGACGTGGCCGACCAGGATCAGCGCGACGCCGCCCGCCTTCGCGGCCGCGGTGAGCGCGGCGGTGACCGCGCGCACCTGCGTGACGCCGCCGGCGACACCGTCGGCCTCCGTCGTGGACATGGTCTGCACCGAATCCACGATGACCAGTGCGGGTTTCACCGTCGCAATGTGCTCCAGCACCGCGTGCAGGTCCGATTCGGCGGCCAGGAAGAGTTCCTCGGCGCCGCAGCCGGTGCGGTCGGCACGCAGCCGGATCTGGCCGGCGGACTCCTCACCGGAGACGTACAGCGCGCGCCGGCCCGACTGGGCCCAGCGATGGGCGACCTCGAGCAACAGCGTCGACTTGCCCGCGCCCGGGTCGCCGGCCAACAGCGTGACCGACCCGGGCACCACGCCGCCGCCGAGCACCCGGTCCAGTTCGCCGACACCAGTCGAACGGTGCCGGCTGATGTCGGGTGCCACCGAGGTGATCGGGACGGCTCGGGAAGCGGACGGTCTGCGGCGGGCACCCCCGACCGCGCTGAGCGTGGGGATCTCGTCGACCGTCCCCCAGGTGCCGCATTCCGGACAGCGGCCCACCCACTTGGCGGTGACGTGGCGGCATTCCGAACAGCGGTATTGGGGGCGTGCGTTGACCACGTCGTGAAGGTAGCGGGCCGGTACGACAAGCCCGGCGAGGCAGGTCGGAAGGTGTGTCAGACCCGCGGCGACGTCACCGGGGCCGAGATGGGCACCAGCACGCTGGCCTGGCCGGCCTTCTCGAAATCGAAGGTGAACCGGTAGTTGAGGCCGTTGGTGATCGGTTTCGCCAGGGTGACGGTCGCCCTGGCCGCGGTGTTGGAATCTATCGGGCCGGGAGCGACGTACTTGCCCTCGGGTTCACCGATGAACAGCATTCCGCTGGCGGGGATGCGGGTGTCACCGGACACGGTCACCGTGCCGATCTCGCTGGTGATGCCCACCAGGTTGTCAACGGTGTCCGGGGACTGGTTGACGGCCACCAGTACCAGGTCCACGTTGCGGCCCGGCTCCAGGAAGTCGCTGCGCTGCACGGCCCGGATGCGGATGTTCCGCAGCGCCACGTTGTTGATCGTCACCTTGTTGCCGTTGATGGCGGGTTCCTGCAGGGCCGTCTGCGAGATCTGGCCGGTCCCGCAACCGCTGAGCAGGGCGGCCAGACCCAGAACCGCGATGACGGCAATGGGGAGGCGGATCTTGGTACGTTTCACTCGGTGCCTCCTGGCGGGCCGGTTCGACTTTGCAACATTGCGCGTTCGCAACTATGCAGAGTAGTAGGGACTCGGCGGTCACGGTAGCGCGGGGCGGTCACGCCACCCCGGCGAGGATGTCGCGCCCCTGTCCGCCGTGGCAGCTTTGCCGCGCTGATCTCGTAGCGTGGTCGCGACCGGTCGCCCTGCGGCCACCTCGCTGCGGCCCTCCACAGCGGGCCGGCCCGTGCCGCCACGCGCGCGCAACGGGTCGGTAACCGCCATCGGCTACGCGTTCAAGGCCCGTGGGTCGCATCGGCGGCGTGACCTGCGCAACGGGACTCCGGTAAAGTATCCATCGGGCAAAATTAGGGGATGGGTATGTGTCTTGTTGCACGTCTTGCTCTGTCTGTCAACCCCTAATCGGCGCATGTTGTGCCTCTGACCTGCGCTGTTGCTTCGCGCGTGTTGGGTCGCCGTGTTAGGATGAAGTAACGAAAGGGGCTCGAATCACATGATCTTCAAGGTCGGCGACACGGTTGTTTACCCCCATCATGGTGCTGCGTTGGTCGAGGCTATCGAAACCCGGACCATTAAAGGGGAGCAAAAAGAGTATCTCGTCTTGAAAGTGGCACAAGGTGATCTGACGGTTCGAGTTCCCGCGGAGAACGCCGAGTACGTCGGCGTCCGTGACGTCGTCGGACAGGAAGGCCTCGACAAGGTCTTCCAGGTGCTGCGGGCGCCCCACACCGAGGAGCCGACCAACTGGTCGCGCCGATACAAGGCCAACCTCGAAAAGCTCGCCTCCGGTGACGTCAACAAGGTCGCCGAGGTAGTGCGCGACCTGTGGCGCCGCGACCAGGAGCGCGGTTTGTCCGCCGGCGAGAAGCGCATGCTGGCCAAGGCCCGGCAGGTGCTGGTCGGTGAGCTGGCGCTGGCGGAGAGCACCGACGACGCCAAGGCCGAAACCATCCTGGACGAGGTGCTTGCCGCCGCTTCTTGAAGGCCGTGACGCTGTGGTGGCCGCGGTCGTGCCGGCGGCAGGGTCGGGTCAACGGTTGGCCGCCGGTATCCCCAAGGCGTTCTGTGAGATTGACGGTCGCACCCTGCTTGAACGCGCCGTCACCGGCCTGCTGAAGTCCGGGGTCGTCGATAGAGTGGTCGCGGCCGTTCCGGCCGGCTGCGTCGAGCGGGCGGCGCAGTCGCTGGCCGGCCGGGCCACCGTAGTGGCCGGCGGGGCGGACCGTTACGAGTCGGTGCGCCTGGCGCTGGCGGCGCTCGGGGGGACCGATCACCCCGACTATGTGCTGGTGCACGACGCCGCTCGTGCCCTGACGCCGCCCACCATGATCGTGCGGGTGGTCGAGGCGCTGCGCGCCGGCCACCCCGCGGTGGTGCCCGCGCTGCCGCCACACGACACGATCAAGACCGTGGACGCCGACGGGGTCGTGCTGGGCACCCCGGAACGCGCCGGCCTGCGCGCGGTACAGACGCCGCAGGGCTTCGCCGCCGAGTTGCTGTTACGCGCCTACGCGGCGGTGGGCAGCACCGGGGGCGCAGGCTTCACCGACGATGCGTCGCTCGTCGAGCACATCGGTGGCCGGGTGCAGGTGGTCGACGGCGATCCGCTGGCGTTCAAGATCACCACCCGGCTCGACCTGCTGCTGGCCGAGGCGATCGTGCGCCGATGACCGCGCTGCCGCGAGTGGGTCTGGGCACCGACGTGCATCCGATCGAACCCGGGCGCCCGTGCTGGCTGGTGGGGTTGGCGTTTCCCGGCGCCGACGGTTGCGCCGGCCACTCCGACGGCGACGTGGGCGCACACGCCCTGTGCGACGCCGTGCTGTCGGCTGCGGGACTGGGCGACATCGGCGAGGTCTTCGGGGTCGACGATCCGCGCTGGAAGGGTGTCAGCGGCGCCGCGATGCTCGCCCACGTCGCCGACCTGATCGCGCGGCACGGCTACCGGATCGGGAACGCCGCCGTGCAGGTGATCGGCAACCGGCCGAAAATCGGTCCACGTCGTGCGGAGGCGCAGCAGGTGCTGTCGGGGCTGCTGCGGGCGCCGGTGTCGGTGTCGGCGACGACCACCGACGGGCTGGGCCTGACCGGGCGCGGCGAGGGCCTGGCCGCCATCGCCACCGCGCTGGTGGTCCCGCTCGCATAGTGCCCGCTGCGGTCCGGGCGGGCGTAACCGGCAGGTAAGCTGGCACGTCGTGACCGATCGCGCCCGCATGCGCCTCCACGACACCATGGCCGGAGCCGTGCGTGACTTCGTCCCGCTGCGCGCAGGCCACGTTTCGATCTACCTGTGCGGCGCAACCGTCCAGGGTCAGCCGCACATCGGACACGTGCGCAGCGGGGTGGCCTTCGACATCCTGCGCCGCTGGCTCATCGCCCGCGGCTACGACGTCACATTCATCCGTAATGTGACCGACATCGACGACAAGATTCTCAACAAGGCCGCCGCGGCGGGCCGGCCATGGTGGGAGTGGGCCGCCACCTACGAGCGCGCGTTCGTCGCCGCCTACGACGCCCTGGACGTGCTGCCGCCGTCCGCTGAGCCGCGCGCGACCGGGCACATCACCCAGATGGTCGAACTGATGCAGCGCCTGATCGACACCGGACACGCCTACGCGGCGTGCGGCGACGTCTACTTCGACGTGCTCAGCTACCCCCACTACGGCCGGCTGTCCGGGCATCGGATCGACGACGTCCACCAAGGCGAGGGCGTGGCCGCCGGCAAGCGGGACCAGCGCGACTTCACCCTCTGGAAGGGCGCCAAGCCCGGCGAGCCTTCTTGGCCCACACCGTGGGGTCGAGGCCGTCCGGGCTGGCATCTGGAATGCTCCGCGATGGCCCGCACCTACCTCGGCCCGGAATTCGACATCCACTGCGGCGGAATGGATCTCGTTTTCCCCCACCACGAGAACGAGATCGCGCAAAGCCGTGCGGCCGGGGACGGGTTCGCCCGCTACTGGCTGCACAACGGCTGGGTGACGATGGGTGGGGAGAAGATGAGCAAATCGTTGGGCAACGTGTTGTCGATACCGGCGATGCTGCAGCGCGTGCGCCCGGCCGAGCTGCGGTATTACCTGGGCAGTGCGCACTACCGGTCGATGCTGGAATTCTCCGAAACCGCCCTGCAGGACGCGGTCAAGGCCTACGTGGGGGTGGAAGAGTTCCTGCACCGGGTCCGCACCCGGGTGGGTGCCGTCGAACCCGGCCAGTGGACCCCGCGATTCGCCGAGGCCCTCGACGACGACCTCGCCGTTCCGATCGCACTGGCCGAGGTGCATCAAGCCCGCGCGGAAGGCAACCGGGCCCTCGACGCCGGCGATCACGAGAGCGCCCTCACCCATGCGGGATCGATCCGGGCGATGCTGGGCATCCTCGGTTGCGACCCGCTCGACGAACGCTGGGAAACCCGCGACGAGGCGTCGGCCGCCCTGGCGGCCGTCGACGTGCTGGTGCGCGCCGAACTCGAAAACCGGCAGCGGGCGCGTGAACAGCGCGATTGGGCGCTCGCCGACGAGATCCGGGACCGGCTCAACGAGGCCGGCATCGAGGTCACCGACACCGCCGACGGGCCGCAGTGGTCGCTGCGGGCCGGCTCGTGCAGGTAGGGAGCGTAGATGGCCGGCAACTCGCGGCGCCGCGGCGCGGTGCGCAAGTCGGGAACCAAGAAGGGGCCGACGGTGGGCTCGGGTGGCCAGCGCCGTCGCGCGCTGGAGGGACGCGGTCCGACCCCGCCGGCGCACCTGCGGCCCAACCATCCCGCCGCCAAGCGTGCGCAGCCGCCGCGCCCACGCCGGACGGCCAGGCGCGCTGAGGAGGCCGAAACGGTGCTGGGCCGCAACCCGGTGCTGGAGTGTCTGCGCGCCGGTGTTCCGGCGACCGCGCTCTACGTCGCTCTCGGGGTCGAAGCCGACGAGCGGCTGACCGAATCCGTCTCGCGGGCAGCGGATCTCGGTATTTCCATCCTCGAGGTGCCGCGCCCGGACCTGGACCGCATGACCGCCAACCACCTGCATCAGGGCATCGCTCTGCAGGTGCCGCCCTACGACTATGCCCATCCGGACGATCTGGTCGCGGCCGCCGCCGCCTCGCCACCCGCGCTGTTGGTCGCCTTGGACAACATCTCCGATCCGCGCAACCTGGGGGCCATCGTCCGTTCGGTGGCGGCGTTCGGCGGCCACGGCGTGCTGATCCCACAGCGGCGCTCCGCGTCGGTGACCGCGGTGGCCTGGCGTACCAGCGCCGGGGCGGCGGCCCGGCTCCCGGTGGCGCGGGCCACCAATCTCACCAGGACACTGAAGGATTGGGCCGACCGGGGTCTGCGTGTGGTCGGCTTGGACGCCGGCGGCGACACACCGCTCGACGACCTGGATGGCACCGACCCGCTGGTGGTGGTCGTCGGCTCGGAAGGCAAAGGGCTGTCGCGCCTGGTACGGCAGAACTGCGACCAGGTGGTGTCGATCCCCATGGCGGGCCACGCCGAATCGCTGAACGCCTCGGTGGCGGCCGGGGTCGTGCTCGCCGAGATTGCGCGTCAACGCAGGCATTAGGCGCCAAACACTCACCCGAATCTTTCGACACGCTTTAGCGGCCCAGACACGTTTTAGAGGCCCAGGAGTCGCCCGCTCGCCCAGAGGGAGAGGACCGCCGCCACCAGGCTGACCGGAACGGTGCACAACCCGAGCCGGGTGTGCTCGGCGACGCCGAATTCGACGTCATGACGATGCAGCACGCCGCGCCACAACAGATTCGACAGCGAGCCGACGTAGATGAGGTTCGGTCCGATGTTGACGCCGAGCAGCACCGCCAGGACGGCGAGCGGCCCGGCCGGCGCGACCAGCGGCAGCAACACCAGCGTGGCGGGCAGGTTGTTGACGATGTTGGCCAGCACCGCCGCCACCGCGGCGATGGCCAGCAGCGCCGGCAGGCCCGAGCCGGACGGCAGCACCTTCGACATGGCGGTGCTCATGCCGTTGAGCATGACCGCGTGCACGACCACGCCGAGCGCGAGCACGAATACCAGGAACGACACGCTGGATGAGCCCACGATCTCCGTCACCGAGGTATGTCCGCGGCTGAGACTGCGCACGGCCAGCGCCGCGGCGCCGGCCAGCGCCACCCAGACCGGGGCTACCCCGACGGACTGGCCGACCGCGAACCCGACCAGCGTCAACCCGACCACCGCCAGCACGAAAACCGGTGGTCGCGGCGCGGGATCCGGCACCTCGGGATGGGGTGTGACCCGCAGGTCCGCGGCGAAGAACCAGCGGAAGACGGCGTACACGACGGCGATGGTGACCAGCCACGGCAATGCCATCACCAGGGTGAACCTGGTGAACGAGATGTCGGCCCGGTGGAACGCCAGCAGGTCGGTCAGGTTCGACACCGGAAGCAGCAGAGACGCGGCGTTCGCCAGGGACGCGGTGGCGTAGGCGTAGGGGCGTACCGGCGTGCGTAGCAGCCGGACGCTGGCCAGCACCACCGGCGTCAGCAACACCACGGTGGCATCCAGGCTCAGTACGGCGGTGATGGCGGACGCGATGACGAAGACCTGGCGCAGCAACCCGTGCGAACCGACGCGCACCCGTGCGATGGCCGCACCGGCGGCCTCGAACAAGCCCTCGTCGGCGCAGAGTTTGGCCAGCACCAGCACCGCGCCCAGGAATGCCACCACACCGGAGAGGTCGGCGACCTGCGCCGCCGCCTGGCGGACGGAGATGGCGCCGACGGCCACCAGGATGAGGGCCGCCGGGACCGCCGCGAGGGCCTCCGGCATACCCTTCGGACGCCACACGGCGAACCCGAGGACGACAGCGAGCAGCAACAGCGCCAGGGCCAGCGTCACGGGGCGATTCGCTTCACATCCAGGGGTTCTCGCGTCGCCACACGGTTGGCAGGTGCAACGCGACGCCGTCCCGTGCGGCCAGTTCGTCGAGCACACGGAGGGACACGTCCAGGTCGTCTGCCGCATAGGGCAGGGCCCGCAGCGGCTTGGACAGGGGCCGAAAGAAGTCGTCCCAGTGGATGAGGACCACCCGGCGCGCGCCCACCGCGCGCACGGTCTGCGCCCAGTAGTCCTCGAGGTAGGACCGCCGCTGCAAGCCGAGTTGACCGATGCTGAGGTAGACGACTTCGATCTTCGGGGCCGCGTGGCCGGCCAGCGCGCCCTCGACGAAACCCGCGCTGCCCTGCGCCAGCAGCCGCCGCCCCGTCGACAGGTGGTGGACCAGCACCGACCACGCCTCCCCACAGCGGTAGGCCGACGCTCGCACCGGCGGGGTCAGCGGCGCTCCGATGACGCCGGGAAAACGGTCGGGCGGGCAGTGGCGCGACTCGACCAGCGTGACCTCGTAGGCGCCCAACCGGATCGGTTCGCCGCCGACGGCGACCACCAGCCGGTCGGGGGCCAGGCCGTACCCGCGCCCGACATTGGCCGCCGACTCGCCGCCGACCAGCTGCGCGCCGGTGCGGTCGGCGACCAGGGCGGAGTCCAGGACGTGGTCGACGTGGGTGTGGACCGCGATCACCGCCGCCAGCTGGGTCAGCTTGACGCGGGCGAGGCAGCCGTCCACGCGGGCCGGTGACGGCGCCACCCTGCCGGCGGCGACCCGCGCCAGGCCGGGGCGCGAGAAGTAGCCGTCGGTAAGCAGCGCCGACGACCCGTCGTCGACCAGCAGAGTCGACACGCCCAGCCACGTCACCGAGAGCCCGGCCCCGGCGGCGGGCACGTCGAACCGGTCGGCATACCGCGCCATATCGGGCCGACCGAATCGCAGCCGCATCAGCAAAACGCCCTGATGTCGGCGCCGGCGGCCCTGAGCCGGTCCCGCACCGCCGTCGCGATCTGCACGGCGCCGGGCGAATCACCATGCACACAAACCGATTCCACCTCGACGGCGATGCGGGCGCCGTCGATCGCGGTGACCTGCCCCGAGGCGACCATGGTCGCCACGCGCTCGGCGATCGCCGCCGGGTCGTCGAGTACGGCACCGCGTTCCCGGCGGGAAACCAGGCTGCCGTCCGGACGGTAGGCGCGGTCGGCGAACGCCTCGGCGACCGTGCGCAGGCCGAGGCGGGCCGCCTCGTCGAAAAGCGCCGAACCGGCCATGCCCAACACCGGCAGCCCGGCGTCGACCAGATGAATCGCCGCAGCCACAGCAGCGGCCTGCTCCCGGTTGGCGACGACCGCGTGGTACAGCGCGCCATGGGGTTTGACGTAGGCAACCGTCGACCCGCACGCCTGGGCGATCGCCTGCAACGCGCCGATCTGGTAGACCACGTCGGCGAGCAGTTCCTCGGCGTCGACGTCGATGAAGCGCCTGCCGAACCCGGCGAGGTCGCGGTAGCTCACCTGGGCGCCGATGCGCACGCCGCGATCGGCGGCCGAGCGGCACACCTGCCACAGGCCGGCGGGATCGCCGGCGTGGAAACCACATGCCACGTTGGCGCTGGTGACGATGTCGAGCATCGCCTCGTCGTCGCCGAGACGCCAGATGCCGAAACCCTCGCCCAGGTCGGCGTTCAGGTCGATTCCGGCCACCTGTCCAGCTTAGGCTTAAGGCCGGCGAACTCCTCGATATGCGTCGCGAGCACATCGAAACCCGGTAGCGTGCACACGCATCCGCCCCGCTCCGGCGGATACCACGGTCGGCGTGAGCCTGGTATCGGGAGAAATATCCGCGGTCAGCATCAGCAAGCCTCCTCCACGTCAGCGGTCGTCGGCAGCGCAGACCACCGCCGGCCGCGAGGCCTCGTCACCGATCCGATCGCGGGCCTCGGCGACCTTCAGTCGAGCCGCCTTGGCCGCCACCTCCGCGCATTGGGTGCCGCCTAGTCCGTAGTCCCCACCCCGTCGCGGTCACCGCACCTCGCCTCCGACAACCGCCTTCGGCCCGATATCGCGCTGCGCGCAGCCGACCGCCTTCACGGTTTCGGGCGCTGCGCCCCCGCAGAGCCGAGCGCAGAACAACGTCAGCACCTCATGTCGCGCACCAACTCGTCGTCGACCTCACCGTCGTCGAGGACCACCAGCAGCCGGCCGTGCGCGCAAAGCGCCGACCAACTCGGTGTTCACCCGCCCCAACCGATCCCGGCGCCCGGAGGACAACCGTCGTCACCTTCGGATCAGCCAACAGCCGGCGCACCTTGCCCCCAGACCCGTTCATCGCCGGACCCGACCTCGGCCGCAACCCGCACCACCGTCCCGCCCGCCTGCGCGGCCCAGCCTGTCAGCCGCGCCACCTGACGATGCAGATCCGATTTCTGATCGTGCGAAAAAACCCGCGCGTGCGGTGATCCGGCTCGAACTCGACGCCTTGGATGACCGGATGCGGCGGCGCCTGCAGCGGCAGTGGGAGGCGGTGTTTCGGCTACGTCGGGCGCTGCAACGCGACGCCGCTGATCGTTGCCGGGCCTGTTGGGCAGCCCACCGCGAGCGTTCGGACGATCCGAAGGGACTGCGTGAGCGGTTAGGTCGTCCGCATTCCGGGACTGGGGCGACCGATTGCGGCGCAGGCGCGCCGGCGAAACCCCAGCGGGTCCGACCCTCGCCAAGAGATCACCCTGGCGGCCGACCGGCGGGCGGCCACGACCGTGCCCGACTCGTCGGCGTTGGCGAATACCAGCGCGAAGTGGCCTTCCAGCCGCGGCAGGGTCAGCACCGAGCCTGTGAATCGCGGCGGTCGCGCCGCGGCGATAGGCCCGGGACACCAGGTGAACCGCGACCCGGCGTCGGTGTCGCTGGAAAACTCCACTCCGGCGGCTTCCAATTCGCGGCGCAGCACCGCGAAGTTCTCGATGATGCCGTTCAGCGGCTCAGGGGTGCCAGTGGCCCTGATCGTGCCAGTGGCCCTGATCGTGCCAGTGGCCCTGGTCGTGGGGCTCGCCGTCGAAATAGTTGTCGTCGTGACATTGGTTCTGACCCTAGTTGACGCCCCAGGCCGGATCCCACGGTTGACCGGGGCACCAGTGATAATCGGGGAACGGGCCGGTGTACGCCTGGGCAACGGGTCCCGCGCCCAAACCGACGAGGCCCAGGCCGGCGGTCAACGCGAGTGTTGATGTTGCCGTGCGTGCAAGATTTTTCATATCTGCTTTGCTACCAGATGAATCCCCCGTTCCAAACCAGAACTGTCGTCGGCGCGCTGTCCTGAGAAAGTTCATCCGGCCCACCTGCGTAAAGCGTGTCGAACAACTCTGTTGGGTGTTCGGCACCGTCCTTCTCGGGCGTCCGTTGGTTTCGGGCGGCGGGTGCGGTG
>CAYVQQ010000073.1:0-12619 GCA_964453085.1 uncultured Mycobacterium sp. | reverse complement strand
GTCGCGTCACTGTCGCTGGCCGTGGGCATCGAGATCGCCCCGAAGGGCCAAGCCTGTTCGGCGAACCACGCGGTGCACCCGTCGGCGCCGCAGGTGGCCCAGGGCGTCGCGCCGGAGGTCGCCCCGCCCCGGGGGTCAGCGCCGCCCGCCCCCGAACCCGCGGCATCCGTCGCGGCGTCGGCGCAGCCTCGTACGCCCGAGGAGCGGTCACCGGCGCCCGACGTAAGCCAGCCTCACCTGACGAGCAGGGCGCTCGAGCAGATTCCCGGCGCCGCCGGTGACTCAACGCCGGGCGCCGCCGATCAGCCATGACCCGCGCTCGGGCGCCCATCGGGTCTGCCATCCGCTGCGACCCGGACACGGCCCTGAGAACGTCCGCGTCGGTGGCGTGTCGAAGCCGCCTTCGACCCGGCGGGCGATGAGGTCGATCCCCTGGCCCGAACCGGGGCTGCGATCGCCGATCAGCACGCCTGCACCCCTGGTCGCCGAGGTCGTCGTCGTCCCCGCACGGATTGAGGACCCTCCGGTGCAGCGGGCGACGACGCGGAATGCGGGCGGCAGGCTCATCGGTCCTTGGCGTGCACCGCGGTGAACGACAAGGTCACGTCGTCGGCCACCTGCACCGACCCCATCAGCAGCGAATAGGGCTTGACGCCGTAATCGGACTGGCGGACGACGGTTTGCACCGACATCCGCCACGTCTCACCGAGATCCTCTGTCCGCAAGTCGACCGCGTGTTCCCCCGTTTTCCCCCTGATATGCAACGTCCCACGGATGTGATACCCGTCTTCGGTCTTGTTGATCGTGTCGGCGACGAAGCGGATCTCGGGGAAGCGCCGGGCGTCCAGCGACTTCAGCGCGTTCGAGCGCACCAGGGCGTGCTCCGGGGCGGACAACCCCTTGACACCGCCCTCGCCGCGCAGCACCTGGAGCGAATCCGTCTCGACCACCAAATCCAGGCCGGTCGGCTCGGCGCCTCCCCAGGTCACCGTGGCGTGCCACCGGGTCATGGCGATCGTGAGGCGATGGCCCATTCGCGCGGCCCGGCCGGTGACGCCGGTGTGGACGAGCAGCTCACCATGGGAGGCGTCCAATGCCCAGGTGTCCGTCACGGACGGGCCCAACTCGCACGCTGAGGATGATCACGCTGAGGAGGATGCGGGCGGCGGGCGCCGCCGTCCTCCAGTTCGGCGTAGCCCTGCGCGATCTGCCTCAGCAGCAGCACCTCGACCCACGCGCGCACGCGCGCCAACAGCGCGTATTGCACTGTCTCCTCGACGCCTGCGGCGTTGGCGCTGCCGCCGTTGATCTTGGCGGTCTCGAAACCCATCGACCTGGCGGACCGGGTGTTGCGCAGCGCGCGGGCGGTGACGCCACCGGCACAAGCCGTCGGGGCGGCCTCCACGTCGGCGTCGCGTCCCGGGCGGCGGGGCGCTTCGGACGGCATCCGGAGGCCTTGACGAGTCGGCACCGGCTCACCTTAATGCGCACTGGCCCGACCTTCAGCCCGGGACGAGTGAGGCGTCCGGCATCAAGCGCCGCTCGGCGAAGGCGTGCGGGTGACGCCGGCCTCTTGCGGCGTTCCTCCTACCTCTCCTGAACGGGCTGACGCCGAACACACTCGGTGGCAGGATCGTGGGATATGGGTGCTTTTCTGCTGCGCGCGGCGTTGACCGGATTCGCCCTGTGGTTGGTCACCCAGTTCGTCCACGGGATGCAATTCGTCGGTGGCCACAGCACCTTACAGACGGTCGGCATCATCTTCGTCGTGGCCGTGATCTTCGGTCTCGTCAACGCGTTCATCAAGCCGATCGTCCAGATCTTGTCGATCCCGCTCTACATCCTGACGCTCGGACTGATCCACATAGTGATCAACGCCTCGATGCTGTGGATAACCGCGTGGATCACCCGGAACACCACGCATTGGGGGCTGCAGATCGACCACTTCTGGTGGACCGCGATCTGGGCGGCCATCATGCTGTCCATCGTCAGCTGGGTGCTGTCGCTGGTGATTCGGGATGTCGACAGTCTTCGAGGCTGAGCTAACCGGCTTCGACCAGGCGCACCACGTCGCGCGCGCAACCCCAGGACAGGGTCACACCGTTGCTGCCGTGCCCGTAGTTGTGGATCAACAACGCCGGACCCACCCGTTCGGCATCCACCCGCACCGACGGCCTCCCGGGACGCAGTCCGGTGATCGTCCCGATCACCTCGGCGTCGCGGAGCCGGGGCTCGATCCGCCTGCACCGCTGCAGGATTCGCTCGCTCACCGCGGGGTCGGCGGTCGTGCTCCAGCGGTCCGGGATGTTGATGCCGCCGCAGACCACGCGCTGCGGATGTGGGAAGAAACAGGTCCACTCCGGGCCACCGTCGACCTCCAGGAAGAGCCGCCGCAGGCCGGGGTTCGTCAGCACGACGTGCTGCCCGAACAGCGGGCGCACCGTGTCGTCGCCCGCGAGGGCCCTGGCGCCGAGACCAGCGCAATTGACCACGACGGACGCGTTGCCGGCGGCCTCGGCGAGGAACCGGACCGGGCGCGCCTCGATCTCGCATCCGGCGGCGGCAAGCCGCCGCTGCAGATAACCGAGATAGTGCGGCATGTCGATCATCGGCATGGTGGCGTGGAACGCGGTGCTGTAGCCGTCGGGAATGTCAGCGGGCCCGGCGGCCCGCAGGTCGGGGATCAACCCGGCGGCCGATGACATCGCGTCACTCAGGTCACCGACGACCAGCGCCGGCGCCATCCGAACTCCGGTACCCGGGTCCGCGGCCAGGGCGTGGAACACCCGCAGAGAATGTTCGGTCCAGGCCAGCGTCGCGGTGGCGCGTTCGGCTGGTCGTGGGGGAGCCCACACTGCGCCGGCGACCGCCGACGTCGTCTGCCGCGGCATCGCGGTCGCCCACACCCGCACCGGCCAGCCCGCTTCGACCAGGCAGATGGCCGACGTCAGCCCGCTGACACCGGCGCCAACCACGACGATCTGCTGGGCGGCGGCCACGGCGACGACGACTCAGGGGTGGGGCCGGTTCGTGCCGAGCAACCCGTTGAGGATGCCCAACTGGGCGCCCGCGATCTGCGGCGGCACCTCTCCGGGCGGATTGGCGTCCGGGGTCAGCTGCCAGGGCTGGCAGCCGCTGGTCTTGAACGCCTTGTCAGTCGCGTCGATGCGGACCACCTGCGGCATTTTCGTCAGGGCGTTGTCGAGGAGGTTCCCGTCGGGGTTGCCCAGGCGCTTCCAATAGCACGTGCCATCCCCGACCGGGCCGCCCGAGCTGTAGATGCCCGGCGCAATGTCGGAGCCCACCGCGTAGGTGCCGTCCTTGTCGATGGTCGTCCGCGGTGCCGGCGGCGGGACCGGCGCCGGGTCCGCGCCGGCAATGCCGGGACTAGAAACCCAGCCCGCGAGCAGGAACGCCGCGACGCCGAACCGTGCCGTCGACTTCGAACCCATAGCAGTGCAGCCTACCGGCGTGAACGGCCGGGCGGCAGCCGTTGGCCCAGCCCGTACACCGCCCTACCCCCGGAACCGGCCCCAGCACCGGCCGTGACGGTCGCCGACACCCGGTGCCCACTGCCGCCGGCCGAGTTGGCCGGCACGATGACCCGACAGCCCGATGACCCGAAGTGCCCTGATGGACGCATCGGTGCGTGATGCCGACGCTGCACTGATGTTCGCGACGGTCCGGCGCCGGCGGCCGGCCAAGACGGCGAAGCCGGTGCGGATGGGGCCTTCCGCGGGTCGGCCGGCCCAATACCGAACATCTGAACAGCTCCTCCGCGAAATACTCATCACCGAACAGTGCCCCGCCGTGATCGCCGGCAGCTATAGGTACTGCCCGCCGCCCGCCGGTCGGGCCCTCAGGCCCCGAACGTGCCGGTGAGCTGGGCCTGCGCGACGGCGGCGCCCGCAATCGTCTGAGCCGCCCCCAGCCCGCCCATGCCGCCGGGCAACTCGTAGGTGGCGGGGAGCTGGTACAGCGTGAACCGGTAGTGGTGCACCCCGCTGCCGGGCGGCGGGCACGGACCCATGTACCCGGGGCGGCCTCCCGAGTTCGGCAGGCTTGTCCCCCCGCCCGGGGTCTGGCCGTCGACCGTGACGCCTGTTCCGGGCGGGATGCCGACCACGATCCAGTGGACATAGGTGCCGCCGACGGCGTCGGGGTCGTCGACCACCAGGGCCGCCCCCAATGGCGCCGACCACCTCAGGGGAGGCGCGGTGTCGGCCCCCTTGCAGGTGTATTGGACGGGGATCGGCGCACCGTCGGCGAAGGCGGGGCTGCTGATCGTCACCGCGCCGGCGGCGGGGGACTTGGGCACGGTGCGGGCTACCGTCGTCAGCTTCGGCGTCGCCGGCGCCGTCATCCTGCTGCCGCCGTGGCCGCCGCAGCCGGTCTGTGCCAGCACGAGCACCAGCCCGGCGCCGGCAAGCGCGACACGCCCCGCGGTGCCGGCCGGTGTGGACTTCATAGTGAGAGTGTCGCCGACCGTGGTCGCCGAATAAAGCCCCTTTTGTCACCGGAAGACAAGCCGGCTACGCGCCGCCGTTCTTCACCTCGAGCACCCGCTTGCGCAGGCCCTGGGTGGCCGTGTCCATCAGGCTCTTGGCCCCTCTTTTGATAAGGAACCCCGGGACCGGCGCGACGAGGTCGACGGTGAGTTCGAAACGGACCCGGGTGGCGTCGCCCTCGGGGGTCAGGGTGTAGCGGCCGACCTGGGCGCGCTGCTGTTTGGCGGCGATCAGCGTCCAACTCACGCCGTCGTCGTGCACCTCGTAGGCCAGTTCCTGCTCGTCGGTGACACCCACCACGTTGACCACCTGCCGGGACCTGCTGGGGTGGCCCGCGCCGTCACGCTCGAGAACGTCGACCTTGCGGTGCACCGAGGACCACTTGGTCAGCGCCTCCAGATCGAGCAGCACGTCCATGACCTCGTCGGGTGTCGCCTCGATGACGACTTCACGGGCCTCGGTGACAGCCATGCGAGGAAGATAGCCACCAGGGGAATGCGCGAAACTCGGTTTGCGCGACGGCGCTGGCAATGCGGAGGGACAACGGCGTCGCGTTGTCCGGAGTCCGTGCGCTCGAAAGCGTCCGCGATCCTGGTGTCGAGGGCGAAGCCGCTGCGCACCAAGCACACCGGCGCGATGCGGCGGGCCCGCCCCGAGGGCCGTCCAGACCCATCGGGCACCGCCGCCGGCCCGGCGGGACTAGCGTCAGGCGCCATGCACTTCGCGTGGGAGCAGCTGACCGCCAGCGTGCACCGCTGCCGGTTGCCGTTCTGCGACGTCACGATCGGGCTGGTGGTGGGCCGCGCCGGGGCGCTGCTTGTCGATACCGGTACGACGCTCACCGAAGCCGCCGCCGTCAACGCGGACGTGTATGGGCTCACCGGCCGCACGGTCACCCATATCGCGTTGACCCACAAGCACTTTGACCATATCCTGGGCTCCTCGTTCTTTGGCGCCGCCGACGTCTACTGCACACCCGAAGTCGCCACGGAGATCCAGTCCGGCGCTCGGCGCCTCGGCGATGACGCGGTGCGCCACGGCGCCGACCCGGTGCAGGTAGACCGCGCGATCGGTGCCCTGCGACCGCCGCGGCACGTCATCAGGGAGGCCGTCGTGGACCTCGGCGGCCGGGCGGTGACGATCACCCACCCGGGCCGCGGGCATACCACTGCCGACCTCGTCGTGGTCGTACCCCCATCGGACGATGCCGACCCAGTCGTGGTGTTCACCGGCGACCTCGTCGAGGAGTCTGCCGACCCGGCGATCGACGCCGATTCCGACGTGGCGGCCTGGCCGGCCACGCTGGACCGCGTGCTGCGAATCGGGGGGCCCCATGCCCGCTACGTCCCCGGTCATGGCAGGGTGGTCGACGCGCGGTTCGTCCGTCGGCAGCTGGACTGGCTGAGCCGACACGCGGCCTCCGGATAGCCCGGCGGTCGGCTGACGGGCACCGAAAAGTATTGTGCACCAACATCATTGACTGCTGTGGTCGTCGACGCCGCGGCGTGGGCGGGCCGCCGTACAGGCAGCGGGGGCATTTCGACCTCTGATTGAACCGCCGTTGCCGGCGATAGACTTTCGTGCAACGGAACCTGAAGAGGAGCGTAACGCCATGGCCAGCATCGACATGGACACGGAGGCCCGAGCAGCGCTCGGCGACGACGTCACCGCCACCCAGCGATTCATCGACGGGCCGCGCTTCAGTGGCATCACCCGCCTCTACACGGCTCGCCAGGTCGCCGAGCAGCGGGGCACCATCCGCGTCGACTACACCGTGGCGCGGGACGCGGCGGTGGCCTTCTACGAGCGGCTGCGGGAACTCTTCGCGGCGAAGAAGAGCATCACGACCTTCGGGCCCTACTCGCCCGGCCAGGCCGTGGCCATGAAGCGGATGGGCATCGAGGGCATCTACCTCGGTGGCTGGGCGACCTCCGCCAAAGGCTCCACCACCGAGGATCCCGGGCCCGACCTGGCCAGCTACCCGTTGAGCCAGGTGCCCGACGACGCCGCCGTCCTGGTGCGCGCCCTGCTCACCGCCGACCGCAACCAGCACTATCAGCGCCTGCACATGAGCGAACGCCAGCGTGCCACGGCGCCGGCGTATGACTACCGGCCGTTCATCATCGCCGACGCCGACACCGGCCGCGGCGGTGACCCGCACGTGCGCAACCTGATCCGCCGTTTCGTCGAGGTTGGTGTGCCGGGCTACCACATCGAAGATCAGCGTCCAGGCACCAAGAAGTGCGGGCATCAGGGCGGCAAGGTCCTGGTGCCGTCGGACGAACAGATCAAGCGTCTCAATGCCGCCCGGTTCCAGCTCGACATCATGCGGGTGCCTGGAATCATCGTCGCACGCACCGACGCCGAGGCGGCCACGCTCATCGACAGCCGCGCCGATGAGCGTGACCAGCCGTTCCTCCTGGGCGCCACCAACCTGAACATCCCTTCCTACAAGGCTTGTTTCCTGACTCTGGTCCGGCGCTTCTACGAGTTGGGCGTCAAGGACCTCAATGGGCATCTCCTGTATGCGCTTTCGGATGCGGAGTACGCCAGCGCGACGGCCTGGCTGGAGCGCCAGGGCATCCAGGGCCTGGTGTCCGAGGCCGTCAACGCCTGGCGGGAGAACGGCGAGACCTCGATCGGTGATCTCTTCGACCAGGTGGAGTCCCAGTTCGTGGCCGCCTGGGAGAACGACGCCGGGTTGATGACGTACGGCGAGGCTGTCGCCGAGGTGCTTGAGCTCGGCGAGAGCGAGGGCGAGTCGGTTGACATGAAAGCCGAGGAGTGGCGGATCTTCGCCCAGCGTGCGTCGCTGTACACCGCGCGGGAGAAGGCCAGGGGGTTGGGCGCCGACCCGGGTTGGGACTGCGAGCTGGCCAAGACACCCGAGGGCTACTACCAGGTTCGGGGCGGCATTCCGTACGCGATCGCCAAGTCGCTGGCGGCTGCGCCGTTCGCCGACATCCTCTGGATGGAGACGAAGACGGCGGACCTGGCCGACGCCCGTGAGTTCGCCGAGGCCATCCACGCCCAGTTCCCGGATAAGATGCTCGCCTACAACCTGTCGCCGTCCTTCAACTGGGACTCCACCGGGATGACCGAGGAGGAGATGCGACGCTTCCCCGAGGAACTCGGCAAGTTGGGTTTCGTCTTCAACTTCATCACCTACGGTGGACACCAGATCGACGGCGTCGCCGCCGAAGAGTTCGCGACCGCGCTGCGCCAGGACGGCATGTTGGCGCTGGCTCGTCTGCAACGCAAGATGCGGCTGTTGGAATCCCCGTACCGCACACCGCAGACCTTGGTCGGCGGGCCGCGCAGCGACGCGGCACTGGCCGCCTCCTCCGGGCGCACCGCGACCACCAAGGCCATGGGTAAGGGCTCCACTCAATATCAGCACCTGGTGCAGACCGAGGTGCCCAAGAAGCTGCTGGAAGAGTGGCTGACGTTGTGGAGCGAGCACTACCAGCTCGGCGAGAAGCTGCGTGTGCAACTGTGGCCGCACCGGGCCGGCTCGGACGTGCTGGTGCTCGGTATCTATGGCAACGGGGGCCGGCAGCTGGCCAACGTCGTCTTCGACCCCATCAAGGACCGCTACGGCCGCAGCATCCTCACGGTGCGCGACCAGAACACCTTCGCCGAGAAGCTGCGCCAGAAGCGGCTGATGACCTTGATCCACCTGTGGCTGGTGCACCGGTTCAAGGCGGACGCGGTGTACTACGTCTCGCCCACCGAGGACAACCTCTACCAGACCTCGAAGATGAAGGCGCACGGCATCTTCAGTGAGGTCAACCAGGAGGTGGGCGAGATCATCGTCGCCGAGGTGAATCGTTCGCGGATCGAAGAGCTGCTCAAGCCTGACCGGGTCGCCCTGCGCAAGCTGATCACCAAGGAGGACTAGTCCCGCGCCGGTGAAGGGACGCCGGACATGCGATGCGGCACGGCCGCAGTCGCGGTGGGGGTCGGTTGAATCGGCCGCCGGCGATCAAGCCGCGGAACCGGCCGGCGCGAGGCCCCCGTTGCCTACACTGCGCTTATGAATTCCGGTTTGCCGCCAAGCGACAGGGGTGTCCCCGGGCTGCTCGAGATCGAGGACTGCCTGGACGCCGACGGCGAGATCGTGCTGCCACCGGGTGTCACGCTGATCTCCCTGATCGAGCGCAACGTCGCGAACGTCGGCGACACCGTGGCCTACCGCTACCTGGACTACAACCGCGGGGCCGACGGCCGCATCGACGAGGTGACCTGGACGCAGTTCGGTGCCCGGCTTCTGGCCATCGGCGCCCGGGTGCAGCGCGCCGCGAGCCGCGGCGAGCGGGTCGCGGTCCTCGCGCCGCAGAGCATCGACTACGTCGCGGGTTTCTACGGGGCGATCAAGGCCGGCACCATCGCCGTCCCACTGTTCGCGCCCGAACTGCCGGGCCACGCCGAGCGCCTCGACACCGCGCTGCGCGACTCGCAGCCGTCGGTGATCCTCACCACGACCGAGGCCGCGCGCGCCGTCGAGGACTTCCTGACCAACCTGCCACGCCCGCAACGTCCGCAGGTCCTGTTCATCGATCAGATCCCCGACTCCGAGGGGGAGTCGTTCACCCCGACCGAGCTCGGCATGGACGACGTCTCGCACCTGCAGTACACCTCCGGTGCGACGCGACCGCCGGTCGGCGTGGAGATCACCCACCGGGCGGTCGGCACCAACCTGACCCAGATGATCCTGTCGATCGACCTGCTGGACCGAAACACCCACGGAGTCAGCTGGTTACCGCTCTACCACGACATGGGCCTGTCGATGATCGGCTTCCCCGCGGTGTACGGCGGACACTCCACACTGATGTCGCCGACCGCGTTCGTTCGCCGGCCGCAGCGTTGGATCCAAGCGCTGTCCGCCGGGTCGAAGGAAGGCCGCGTGGTCACCGCCGCGCCCAACTTCGCCTATGAGTGGACCGCGCAGCGCGGCCTGCCCGCACCGGGCGACGACATCGACCTGCGTAACGTGGTGATGATCATCGGTTCCGAACCGGTCAGCATCGACGCGATCCGCACCTTCAACAAGGCGTTCGCGTCCTACGGTTTGCCCCGGACCGCGTTCAAGCCCTCGTACGGCATCGCAGAAGCGACCTTGATGATCGCGACCATCGCCCCCGGCGCCGAGGCCACGGCGGCGTACCTCGACCGCGAACAGCTCGGTGCCGGCCACGCGGTGCGGGTCGCGCCGGACGCCCCCAACGCGGTGGTACAGGTGTCCTGCGGTCAGGTGGCGCGCAGCCTGTGGGCGGTCATCGTCGACCCGGACACCGGCAGCGAGCTGCCCGACGCCGAGGTCGGCGAGATCTGGTTGCAGGGCGACAACGTCGGCCGCGGCTACTGGAACCTCCCCGAGGACACCCGGCGCGCGTTCGGTGCGCAGCTGCGCTCGCGGCTGCGCGAGGGTAGCCACGCCGAAGGTTCGAACTCCGACGGTGACTGGCTGCGGACCGGCGACCTGGGCGTGTACCTCGACGGCGAGCTCTATGTCACCGGCCGGATTGCGGACTTGGTGACCGTCGAGGCCCGCAACCACTATCCACACGACATCGAGGCCACGGTCGCCGACGCATCCCCGATGGTGCGCCGGGGCTATGTCGCGGCGTTCGCGGTGCCGGCGGACGGCGGGGCGGCCCAACGACTGGTGATCGTGGCCGAGCGCGCGGCGGGCACCAGCCACACCGACCCACAGCCGGCGATCGAGGCGATCCGGGCCGCGGTGTCGCACCGCCACCGGGTGTCGGTCTCCGACGTGCAGTTCCTGCCGGCCGGCGCCATCCCGCGCACGACCAGCGGCAAGCTGGCCCGCCGGGCCTGTCGCGCGCAATACCTGAGCGGCGCGCTGCGCAGCCACTGACCGCTGTGGGCGGAACACCCGAAAGGCCGCGCCTGGATGTGGCTGAGCGCACCCGCATGCGGCGGTCGTCGGCCGGACGGTCAGGAAGCCAACGCCGCCGGGTTTCGGCGCAGCCAACGGGTGTAGAGCGCAGCAACGGCGGCGGTGACCAAGGTGTAAAGGGCGACGGCCCCGTGCTCCTCGGCGTTGGAAAAGCTCGCCGTGGCGACCGTCAGGGCGGCGGCGGGGTTGCGGCAGCTGGTCGCCAAGGCCAGCACCGCCGAGTACCGGGGCTCAGGGCCACCGAGCGTATGTCCGATAGCGGCCATGATCGTCACGAACAGCACCAAGGCGACCAGCGTCAAGTCACCGAGGAGTTTCCACATGGCCGGTGCCGCGGCGATCAGCAGCAGGATCATGGCTGCCGGGAGCGCCCACCGCTGGACATGCTCGACGGGGCCGGCTAAGCGTTCGGCGAGTTCGGGCCGCCGCTCCCGGAGCGTCATGCCGGCGACGAGCGGTGCCAGCACCGAGGTGACCATCAGCTCCGCGATGTGCCACGAGCTCACCACGTACTGACGGCCGAACACGTGCCCGAGCAGCGGCGTCGCCACTGCGGTCACGGGAATGGCGAGAACGGCGAGTACGACGACCAAGCCGAGCCGGTAACGGACGTGCCCGGCTGCCGTTTCCCCGCGCCGCGGCAGCAACGGCGGCAGGGGTGAGGTCGCCAGCGCCACCAGCGCGACAGCCACCTGCGGGCGCAGGGCCATCACGCTGACCACGACGGCGGCTACCACCGGCGCGACGACGAGCACGGCCAGCAGGGAACGGGCCAGCAGATCGGGGAGGCGGAGCACGTAGGTCACGTCGGAGAATCGCGCCGTCAACCCGTACCCGAGGATCACCACGAACAGGTTGATCTGGAAGGCAAGCTTCGCGGCGTCAGCCATCGTCACCCATCCAGATTGACACGACACCGGCGGCGTCCGGGAAGGGATCCTGATCCTGCCGCTGGCAATAGTGGTCGTCGCCGGACATCGCCAAGCTGCTGGACTTCCCGGTCATGACCCACATGCGAGACCCGCTCACCGTGGCGTTCGACGAGGCCAAGCTCCGGTCCGACCTGCTGCGACCGCTACACGCCGCGGATCCGCTCGACGGGAGCGGCAGAGCGCATACACACGGACAAACAGGCTGCCAGGGAACTCCGACAGCCTCATCGCGCTGCCGGCCTCGGAGGCAGGCCGCCATCGGAGCGGCGGACCGCCGGTCAGCTGGACGGATGAAGGGCACTTCGCACCGTTGACCGATGCCTTTGGGCCCTTATCCGCGAAGGCCGGTCGTCGACATCATGGCGGCAGCGACTCACCACCGATCCCCCAGGAGCACGCGATGATCGAATACGATTTGGACGCCGAGCATTCCATCTTGGAGGTCCGACCGAAGTCGGCCCTCGACAAGGCGGACTTCGTCGAACTCGCCAAGGTCGTCGACCCGCAGATCGAGGCCCACGGCGACCTCGCCGGCCTCATCATCAGCGCCTCGTCGTTCCCGGGTTGGGACAGTTTCGGCTCGATGGTCACCCACTTCCGCTTCGTGCGCGACCATCACAAGCACGTGAAGAAGGTCGCGGTGGTCACCGACTCGCACCTCGGCGACCTTGCTGAACACCTCGCTTCCCATTTCGTGTCAGCCGAGATCCGGCACTTCCCGGAAGGGCAGCTGGAACAGGCGCGGGAGTGGATCGTCAACGGCACCTGACCGGCACTCACGGGCAGGTGTAGCCGCCGTCGATCACCACGTCGGAGCCGGTCATGTAGCTCGACGCCTCGCTGGCCAGGTAGAGGTAGAGGCCGGTGAGCTCGTCGGGTCGACCCATGCGCCCAAGCGGGATCTTCGATTCCCACTGCCGGTGGTACTCGGCCAGGGGTTCGATGAGTTCGGTGTGGATGTAGCCGGGACTGACGCTGTTCACCCGGATGTTGTGCGGAGCCAACTCCACGGCCATTGCCTTGGTGAGATGAATGACGGCGGCCTTGGACGCGCAGTAATGGCCCACCGGTTGCGGGACGTTGATGATGTGGCCCGACATCGAGGCGGTGGTGATGATGGATCCGCCCCGGCCCTGCCGGACCATCGCCCGCGCCGCCGCCTGGGCCGTGAGGAAGACCCCGGCCACGTTGGTGTCCTGGACGTGCTGGAACTCGTCCGGCGCCATGTCCAGCAGTGCGCGCACCGAGATTATGCC
>CAYVQQ010000072.1:0-12725 GCA_964453085.1 uncultured Mycobacterium sp. | reverse complement strand
CAATGACAACCGTCGAGCTCCGACCTTGGCTTTAATACGCAAACGTATTACATATACGTGTTTCGCTGTGGTTGTGGGCGTGATCACTTTCCGTACCAATCCCGAGGTTGATAAAGCTCTGGACGAGCTGGCCGCTGAGCACCACGAGGACCGTTCGGCGGCGATCCGCCGCGCGGTGTTGGAGTCCTGGCGCGCGCATCGGGAGCAAAGATTGCGGGCACAGGCCGAAGCGTTGGCCAACGACCCTGACGACCGTGCCGAAGTCCGAGCCGTGCGCGCCGACCTGGACGCTATCCGTGCGTAGTGACGTTTACCGTCTGCGCACGCCCCGCGATGCCCGTGGCCACGAACAGCGCGGCACCCGCTTCGCCGTCGTCGTGCAGTCCGACCTCTTGCCGCTCTCGACATGGCTGGTCATGCCAACGTCTGCGAATGCGGGGCCAGCCGATTTTCGGCCTCAGATCGAGTTGCACGGCACGAGGACCCGCGTTCTGGCGGATCAGCTCACCGCTGCGGACCCACAGCGTCTCGGCCAGTTCGCCGGGCGGCTCACCGCCTCCGAGCTGGCGGATGTCGACACCGCGTTAATCACCGTGCTCGGCCTGAACTGAGCCGCGTCCCCCCAAGCGGCGCAGGTCGACATTCGGCCGACACGCCGCGCCCGCTACGTAGACGGCGGCGCGCCACCACATGCTTGCATCGTCGCCCAGCATGGGCGGACAGGCGTTGTTGCAGTGAGGTTTTCGTCGATGCGGGGGGTGCGGCCAAGCACCGTGACCGTGCCCGACCGCCTGTCGCTGGGCACCCAGGTGGAGCGCGAGGCGGTCCCCGAGCCTCTACGTCGTTGGCGAAGCAAGCGAGCGGTTCGTTGAACGTCTCGTGCGGCAAGGGCATGGGTGCGCGGGCACCTCTACGCGCTTGTCTCCCCAAGGAGGAACGCGATGGATCCGAGCTGTTCCCATGCGTCGTACTCGTCGCCGCCGACCGCATAGTGCGTCGCCCGGTTACGCAGCTCGTCGCGTGATAGGCCCAGCTTCGCGAGGATCTGCTCGCGACGGGCACGCAGACTGCCGCAGCGAGCTTCAAAGCGTCGTCCACACGTGACAGCCGGCATCGCTGACCTTACGTGGCAGGCCGGCACTCGGACATGAGGCTTTGGTCACCTGCTCGCCGCCGGTCGGGTGGGACACAAACAGGCGCCGCCGATCTCATCTCGGATGCGGGACGTTCGGATGCGGGACGACGAGCACGGGAATGTCGACCAGCTCGAGGACGTGCCGGGTGACCGACCCGACGTACGGCCTGCCCGCTCCCCGTATGTTGGATCGGCCGATGACGAGCAGATCGGCGCCCCAATCGCCGACCGCCGCGAGCACGATCGCGGCCGGATCACCGTGGAGGTGTTGCCTCTCGGCCTGGATTCCCGCCCGCTCGGCCTCGGCTCCAACATGGTCCAGGAGTGCCACCGCGGCTTTGTTGCGCCTGGCCGCGAGGTGGCCGTCGCGGCCCTGCTCGGCGAGAGCGCGGAGCAGTTCGCCGTCGCTCGTGACGTGCACGAAACGAAGGTGTGCGCCGGTGCGCGCGGCGATGTCGATGGCGGCGCGGGCCGCAGCCAGGGCTGCCGGCGAGTCATCGACGGCGACCAAAACCCTCTGGAACATGGCGGCTGTCATGGCGTTCGGCTGCTGTCGCGGCCGCTGTCGATGTGGGCGCGATTTCCCGCCGCCCACCGCAATCGAACGGCGTCATTGTGTTCGTCTTCGTCGAGCTTGAACATGAGGTCGGCCAGGGCCTGCTGCAGACGCACCAGCCACCGGTCTTCGATCGCCCGCAGGCGGCGGCGAGTGGCCATCTCTTGCTCCTCGAGCACCCGTACCGCCGTTTCGAGCGCCGCCTGCCGGACCGCGGCCTCGACCGCACGTCGATAGCGGTCACGCGCCGCGAGCAGGGCGGCGTTGGCCGGAGGCGGCGCGTCCGGCGCGGGTTCCGGCACGGTGCAGGTGGCCTCGGCCGGATAACGGACGCCCATCGACTGCTCCCAGAGGATCCGAACCTCCGCGAACGCACGCGTGGCTGCCAACCGGACCGACCGTTCCCCGCCGAGCAGACGTGAACGCAGCAGCCAGGTGTCCGCCTCACGGCTCGCGGCTTCCCATTCGGCAGCCGTCATGTCCCGTTCCAGGGTGAGCTGTTCACGCTCGGCACGGAGGATACGGAGCTTGTGGTCGAGCAGGTCGGCGCCGTGCTGCGCGGTGGCGATCCGACGCTGCAGCCACAAGCGACCGGCCCGTCCCGGGGGCATGTGCAGGATCTTGGCCACCGCGTCACCGCCCTGCGGTCGGGCCGGCGTACCGGGCGTCGAGCATGGACGTCGGCAGCATCGTGAGCTCTCGGCGCGGCAGCACACGCAGCGCCTCCCAGGCGCGATCGAGTGTCTCGTCGAGTGTCCGCGCCTCGTCGCGACGCTGGTTGAGCACGCGCTGCTCCACCGCGTGCTGGAAGGACAGATAGGAGTGGTCGGTGACGCTGAGTGCGTCCTCCCCCATCAACTCGGCCAGCTCACGCGCCTGCCGGGCCCGGGCCAGCGCCGCCAGGATCTGGGCGGCCACGTCGAAATGATCCTCGCGGGTCCGTCCGGGTCCCGCACCCTTTCGCATCAGTCGGGACAGCGAACTCAGCGGCTCCACGGGCGGGTAGACGCCGGCGTCGCGCATCGTCGCCGAGAGCACGATCTGGCCTTCGGTGATATATCCGGTCAGGTCCGGAACCGGGTGGGTGATATCCCCGGCGGGCATCGTCAAGATGGGAAGCACGGTGACCGATCCGGGCACCTCACGGATGCGGCCGCACCGTTCGTAGAGCATGGCGAGGTCGCTGAAGAGGTAACCCGGGTACGCCCGGCGGCCGGGTATCTCGCCCCTCGCCGCGGACACCTCCCGCAGCGCCTCCGCGTAGGCCGTCATGTCGGCCATCACGACGAGCACGTGCCGGCCCATGTCGAACGCGAGATACTCGGCGACCGTGAGAGCGATGCGGGGAGTCAGGATTCGTTCCACCACGGGGTCGTCAGCGGTGTTGAGCAACAACACCAGTTCGCCGGCGGCCGAGCGCATCTCCAGCGCGTCTCGCACGGCGGAGGTGTCGAGGTGGGTGAGGCCCATGCCGGCGAAGACGACCGAGAACGGCTCACCGCCGGCGCTGGCCTGCGCGGCGACCTGAGTCGCGAGCTCCAGATGCGGCAACCCGGCAACCGAGAAGATCGGCAGCTTCTGTCCCCTCACCACGGTGGTCAGCGCGTCGATGGCCGAGACCCCCGTGATGACCGGCTCGGCGGGCGGCTCACGCCGTGTCGGGTTGAGCGGAAACCCGGAGACGGGAGCGCGACGCACACCGAAGATCGGTGGGCCGCCGTCAACGGGTTCACCTCGACCGTTGCAGACCCGTCCGAGCCAGCCGGGTCCCACCGGGATGTGCAGGGTCTCCCCGGCGAAACGGACACGGGCGTCGCCGGGCCGGATACCCTCGGTCCCCTCCAGCATCTGGACGACTGCGAGGTCATGGTCGACTTCGAGGACCAGGCCGTTTCTGATCTCCCCAGAACCCAGCACGACCCGCGCATACTCGTCCCAACCCACACCCGACGTACCCCGGACGACCAGCAACGGTCCTCTCAGCTCGGCGACATCGGTGTACTCGAGCGCGCCGAAGGCACTGGCACTCATGACAACTCCCCCAGTCGGACCAGCATGGATTCGAGGTGGTTTTGGACTCCCTCGAAGTCCTCGGGGCCGGTTTCCTGGGCAGCGCGCAGCACGCTGCCAAAGTCCGTCTCCTCGATGGTGGAAGCGGGAACACCGGAATCGATGAGCGCGTTGCAGCGGTCGATGACCGCGAGGATAGCGTCGACCAGCGCTGCGCTTTTGGCGGCTGAACAGAAGACATCGTTCGGGCTCAACGCGCTTTGTTGCAGCACCCCTTCGCGCAACAGCCGACCCGCCAGCATGACCATGCGCTCGGCACCGGGCATCGCTGCGACGCCGACCAGGTCGGCGAGGGCGCCGAGCCGATCGGCATCCGAGAGCAACGAGCTGACGCGCTCGCGGCGGTGGGCCCACGCCGGATCCCCCCGCTGGGCGTGCCACATGCTGAGCGCTTCGGCGTCGCGGGAGAACGATCCTGACCACGCAACCGCCGGGTAGTGGCGGGCGTACGCCAAGTCCCGGTCTAGCATCCACACCGAACGAACGAACCGCTGCGTGTGCGTGGTCACCGGTTCGGTCATGTCCCCGCCCGGTGGCGACACGGCGGCGATGATGGTGACCGACCCTCGGCGGCCGCCGAGAGTGACGACGTGCCCGGCCCGTTCGTAGAAGGCCGCCATCGCCGAGGCGAGGCTTGCGGGATATCCCTCTTCTGACGGCAAGGCCCCGGTCCGAGACGCGAACTCCCGCAACGCCTCCGCCCAGCGCGACGTCGAATCCGCGATGAGCACGACGTGGTACCCCATGTCGCGGAAGTACTCGGCGACGCTGACGCCGGTGTAGATGCTGGTCTCACGCGCCATCATCGGCATGTTCGACGTATTGGCGATGATCACCGTGCGGCGGCTGAGCCGATCGCCCGTGCGCGGATCCGCGAGCTGGCTGAGTTCGTCGACCACGTCGGCCATCTCGTTGCCGCGCTCGCCGCACCCGACGTACACGATGACGTCGGCGTCGCACCACTTCGCGATCTGCTGCAGCAGCATCGTCTTCCCGGTGCCAAATCCGCCCGGCACGGCGGCACTGCTGCCGCGGGCCACCGGGTACAGCAGGTCGAGGACCCGCTGCCCGGTGTGCAGACCCTCCTCCGCGTCGAGCCGTTCGCGAAACGGCCTGGGACGCCGCACCGGCCACAGGCTGGTGAGCGCAACATCCACCCCGCCAACCGTCGCAACCACCGCATCCGCGGCGTAGCCACCCGCCTGCGCGATGCGCCGCACCACACCGGCGGTACCGGCAGGGACCAGGATCCGCAGCGGCAGAGCAGTGTCGGTACCGACCGACCCGAGTTCATCGCCCTCCGACACCGTGGCGCCTTCGACGACCGAGGGCCTGAATTGCCACCTCGGGTCGGTGCCGGCCTCTGCCGCCGTCCCCGGACGCAGCCACGTCCCGGCCCCGGACAACGGGCGCAGCAGTCCGTCGAACACCGAGCCCAACAGCCCCGGACCTAGCCCCACCGAAAGAGGCCCACCCTGCGCAACGACCGGGGCACCCGGGGCCAGGCGGCCGGTGTCCTCGTAGGCCTGCACGGTGAGCCGCCGATCGGCGATGGCAACGATCTCCCCCGTCAGCCGTTGCTCACCGAGCAGCACGACGTCATACATGGCCACCCCAGCCGGCCCCTCGAGCTCGACCAGCGAGCCCGACACCCGGGACACTTTTCCCGTCACCGGCCCCGTCACGAAGACCCCGTCACGACGACCCCGTCACGGAGACCAGAGCCCTTCGATGTCAGCGCCCATCTCCTCGATCACCTGGTCGGCGAGTCCCGCCAGGGTGTAGGCGACTCTGCGACCGTTCGCCTCGGCGAGCACCCCGCCCTCGGGCGCCTCGCTCACCACTGCTTCCGGGCCCAGCAGATGTCGGGCCTGTTCGGTCAGGCGGTCTCGCCACCGTGCGTACCCGGGGTCGTCGCGGATGGCCGACAAGGCGCGCATCACCTGGGAGCGTAGGTTGTCGTAGGCTTCCCGTTGCGCGCCCAGTACGAGCGCCCTGGCCTGGCGTCGGTCCCGCGCACGCTTCGCCGAGAGCACCACCGCGGCGTCGGACTCTCCCTCCGCGCGTGCCGCTTCGAGAATGGCGTTGGCCTCGCTACGCGCCGCCGCCAACGTCGCGGCGACGTCGGCATCGCTGTCGGCCAGCACCCGTTCGGCGTCTGCTCGCGCGTGCGCCAACAGTTGCTCTCGGACGGGGGTGAGTGAGTCGACCGTGTCTGACATGAGGGGCGGCGCGGTCACGACGGCATGACGACCGTGAACGGGAGCAACGCCGCGGTACGGACGTCGCCCAGGGAGCGGGCGGCCCGGTCAGTCAGAATGACGACCTGAACGTCGCCGGGCAGCCTGCTCCAGGCGCCACGGACCGCGTCGTCGTCTTCCGCCGGCAGCACGAGGACCCCGGCCAGCGCGTACCCGGATACCGCAGCGTGCTCGCCGATCACGGCGACGCGTCCCCTCTCAGTCACCCTTTGCCGATCAGGATGATCGCGACGATGAGGCCGTAGATGGCAATTCCCTCGGCCAGGCCGACGACGACCATGGCGCGACCGAACAACTCGGGCCGCTCACTCATCGCCGCCAGCGCGGCGGCACCGGTGTAGGCCACCGCGATCGCCGCTCCGAGCGAGGACCCCGCCACGGCGATGGCAGCGCCGAGGAGCGCAGCCCACGACGAGGTGCCGGATCCGCTCCCCGGTGCCGCGACCGTGGTCACCTCGGCCGCCCCGGGACCCGCGGTGGCGACGAAAGTGAGCGCAACCAGCGCACCGACGAACACAAGCGCGTTGAGCCCGACCATAATTCGCACAGCGGTCCGCGCTCGACGCCTCAGCAACGCCCTGGTCACCGCGAACGCGGCGAAGACGGCTGGCAGTGCAAGAACCCAGATCATCATGGTTTCTCCCGACGGTAGCGTGCCGATTATCGCCGAGCCGTTGTTGGTTCGGTAGCGGCATGCCAGGGGCGAAATTGCCGGCCCTGAGTGACGAAAATTCGGGAGAACAGTTCGTAGTACTCCAGACGTAGCGCCTGTACCCCGGCCACGAGGGCCTCGAGGCCGAAGGCGAGCACATTCCCGATGACGAAGACGACGACGGCAGCGACCACCAGCAGGCCCCCCGACCGGGCGAGCGCGGCGGTCCCGTCCCACACGATCATGCCGAGCGCCGCGTGGGTGAGGCCGAATGCGGCCAACCGGGTAAAGGAGATCAGGTTGGTGCCGAGCCGCATCACGGCGTCGAAGACCTCGACGGAAGCCTGGACGATGGCCGCACCGCCGCTACCGGCCGTGGCCAGGAATCCGATGTACGCCAGGGCGACACCGCCGGCCATGACCAGGGCGCCGGCCACGATGAGCCAGCCGATACGCCCACCGGCCCCGAACACGATGAGCCCGAGCCCGGCCAGCAGGGCCGCACCGGCGATCCCGGAGGAAGCACTCAGCGCCAGCGGCCACCCTCCCTCGCGCCAGCGGTTGGCTGTGCCGATGATCTGGGCACCGGCAAGCAGCACGGCGCCCACTCCCAGCGCAACAGCCATCAACGTGACCGGTTTGTCGAGCGGGGCCAGCCACAGCACCGGAACGACTCGGGTGGGCCCGAAGAACTCGCCGTAGAGCAGCCCGAACAGGATCGCGGCCAGCCCCGACCCGACGACGAACGGCCAGCCTTTTCGGAACCGGGCAAGGGCGCTGGGTCGTCCGGCGCGCATCAGGAATCCGAGCACGACGAGCAGGGCCCCGTGTCCGGCGTCGCCGAACATCATTCCGAACATCAGCACATACGCGATGCCGGCGAGCGCGCTGGGGTCGACGTCGGCGTACGGCACCGTGCCATAGGTCTCGACCAGCGGCGTGAACGACCGCCGCATGCCCTTCCCTCGCTGCAGCAAGGTCGGCGGGTCCACGCCGCGCGGCGACGGGATCGGCACGACGCCGGCACCCACGCTCGCCAATCGGCTGGTCAGTCGTGGCAACTCGCTGGCCGGAACCCAGCCGGCCAGAGCCGCGACCTCGTCGCGCACGACCGCCTCGTCCGCATACGACCGAAGTTCGGCCTCCCCGGTCAGCAGATCGTCACGGCCGTCGCGCTCGAGGTCGGCGGGATCGGGTGGGCTCACACACAAGCGGGGTTCCAGTGACCCACCGGGGCGAGCGCCGCCGACGCTGGGCGGCTGTCCGGCCGCGCCGGCATTCACCTCCGAGGTGGTGCGGGCGATCTCCACCACGCCGGCGTCCGCAACCTGAACGAGCATGTCGCGCAGCGCCGCTTTCGGACACACGAGCGCCACCCGTTGCATGCGCGCCGGCGCGGCGGCGTCACGCCACCCCATCGAAAGCCTCAAGCGTCGATCCTGCACCGCCCCGTGCCGCCGTTTCCAGCGCCGCACGAACTCGCCAGACATCCACGGCCAACACCGCGAGAGCACCGACCACCGGGCGCCGGTCATAGCCGGAACCCCGCAGCAGCGCAAACCCGTCCCGCTCGACCCGGTGCCACCACGCGGCCTCACCACGCCAGAGGTCTTGCCCCTGATCGAGGTCGTCGAGCACCCACCTGGCGCCCGAGGGGAGACGGTCCCGCAGCCCGGTCAGGCCGAGCGGGCGGTCCGCCAACGCACCGACGAACCCCGGCCCCAGCACATAGGAGGCGCGCAGCGCCAGCGGCTCGTCGAGTTGGCGGCCCTCGAGGAGCACCTCCTTGAGCACGAGGAGCGCGGCGGCGGCCCGCGCCCACCCGGCCGCCTCGGGCACGCCCGACACCACCGCATCGGCCCAGGCCAGACGAATTCCCAGATGGAACTCGCGCGGTGTCCGGCAACCGCGCAGCTGCCAGCGCGACGTTTCGAGCACCTGCGCTATCGCGTTGAGTCCCGTCGTCGACGACAGCCGCGACCACGAGGTTTCGAGCGTGCCGAGCGCGTACGTCGGGTTCGTGGGCTCGCTGTGCGGCGCCAAAGGATGCTGCAGCTTCCAGAGGTGCTCATCGAAGTTGGCGATTTCGTAGCCCGCGGCCAGCAGGCGCACGACATCCACTCGCCCACGGGGAAGCCAACCGGCAAGCACCCGCATGTTCCACAGCAATGACGCGGCGACCGCGTGCTGAGCGGCACCCAGGCTTTGGCCCGGACGCACGTCGTGCCCGTACGGCGAGGAAGCCAGGGCAGCCAGCGCCGGCCCGAGTCCCGGCGACTTCGCAACCGCCCGCGCCCCGGCCGCACCCAGACGTCGCCCGGCCAGTGCCTTTGCGCGGACCACACCGGCCACCCAGGACGAGCTCACGAAGAGTGTTCCTCGGCCGTGTCCAACGCGGCCTTCACCGCCGACACCACCCGTTCGACGTAAGCCGGCATCCTCTCCGCGGCGCGACGACGCACTGTCATGGCATCCCGACCGGCGGCAGCCATAGTCACGGCCGTCTCTTGTTCGGCCCGGCGGGCAAGGTCCAGGGCGGCGTCGGCACGCTCGGCCGCCACCTGTCGGTGCGCGGCGGCGACAAGAGCGCTGGCATCTTCAGCCGCGGCCTGCCGGCGTCGCTCGGCTTCCTGCCGGGCCTCGGCACGGATCCGCGTGGCTTGGTGCTGCGCTGCGGCGAGCCGTGCCAGCACCGGCTCGAGCTCGGCCGACAACTCGGCCACCCGGTCCGCCGGGACACCGGTCGCCGTGGCCGCCCCGGGAGTCCCAGCGGACCGAAAGCGCTGCAGTATGTCTCGGGGCCTCGGCATATGTCTCCCGTCGTGGCACGCGTCCCCGCCCCATCCTAAACGGCGCAGCGTCGGCTGGCGTGTTGCGAGAACAAGCGCGGTGGCCGTGGCCATCGACCAGTTGCGCCTGGACCACCGGCTGCTGCTGGACGTCGCCGCGCCGCGTCACCCGGCACTCCCACACCTGATCCTGCGGACCACTCCAAACGTGGCCCCGGGCAAACGAATTCGCCGACACCTTCGACCGCATCCGCGCCATCCCCCTGGAGCCACCCGCTCCTGCCGCCGTCGACTGCGCGGCTTTCAGCCCTCGGCCGGCGATGATTCTGCTTCGCGGCTGCCTGATCTTCTCCGTCGTGCCGCCGGTCATCGGCGTCATTCACCTCAGGCACACCAGAGCGCCGATAAGCCGTGCCAATCGTCAACCTTGCGCCAGACTCAGTTCACGACGACGGCGCGCACAAGCCGGCCGATCGAGTTGCCCGTGCGCGATGGGCGGCCCGGACGCTATGGTGCATTGCGTGGCCGAGTTGCGAGTGGCATATCACCAACGCCTCAAAAACATCGATGCAGCAGTCAGGGAACTGATCACGCTGGTCGAGCAAGACATCCCCCGCGCGGGCGCGGCGTTCCTGGATGCCGATCAGCTAGCCGCTGACACAGTGGAAGCCAACGAGGGCATCGTCGAAGCCTCCTATGAACAGGTCGAGCATCTGGTGATCGACCAGTTTGTCCGCCAAGGTCCAGTCGCCGGCGAACTGCGATTTCTGCTCACCGTCTTTCAGATCCTGCCCGAACTGCGCAGTGCGCACGACCGCGCCGCCCATCTTGCCCGCCGCGGCGTCACCGGTCTCGCCGCCGAGCTACCCGACCGGATACGCCGACTCATCAGCGAGATCATTGATGCCGCAACCCAGATGTGGCAGCAAGTCGGCGAGGCCTACCTCAGCGGATCCGACGACATCGCCGACGACACCGAAGCCGACGACGACCAACTTGATGAGCTTCACGCCAGTCTCACCGCCGAGCTTGCCTCAGCCCACCTGCGCACACCCGTATTGCTGGAAATGGGCCTAGTCGCCCGCTTACTCGAACGGCTTGGCGACGGCGCAGTCGAAGTCGCCCGCAATATCGAATCCCTAAGCCCACCCCGACCCGACTACAGCACGCCCACAGCTACCGCAACCAGCCAGTGAGTGGTGCCCCATCCCAGACCTAGGCCCCGCAGTCTCGACCGGTGTCGCACGCCGACCGCACCGCTCGTCGTGAGCTGACGGAAGCGATGGTCGGGATTGGATCGTGCCGACGACGAGATTCGCGACACCCGGGCAGGCGACGCCCGACTACTATCACCCGCCACGGCGTCGTCGCACTCGACGGCCCCCGCCCACCGGAAGGGGGCACCCGCCGCATCACCCGGGTCTATCCTCGATCGCAGACGGTAAGGGACCCAAGCGGGACTACGAAAGGTGCGCAATGCTCGCAGCATTCGGATTCGACACCCTGGGTGTGGTCATCGGGGACATGTTCTTTGTCGATCCGTCACCGCTCGAGGGCCAGGAAACCCCGGAGCGGGGAGTCAGACTGGAACTCCGCCTCGTCGACCGCGGCGAGCCGCAGGGATCCATCTACGCCGGCGTGCCGATCTCCTTCAACCGGCCGGTGTGGCGGGTGGACCTGTTCGGTTCCACCGAGAGCCCGCCGGGGACGCTGGACCGGGCCCACCACCACCCGCGCTTCGACGGGTGGGAGCCCGGGCGCCGGCACTTCGTCCCCGAACTGTCCGCCGATCCGGTCTCGTGGCTGGCCAGTCAGCTGGCCGACCCGGCGGCCGTGCTGGCCCGAGCGGGCGTCGCTCCCGAGGAGATCAGCGAGGCCGACAAGACCGCACTGGCCGCGGCGGCTCCGGACATCGTCGCCGCGGTGGAGCGGATGCTCGAGCGGGTGCGGGACGGGGAACTGGCCCCGGCCCCCGCCGAGCCGGTCGCAGCAGCCCGCACCGGCTGGCTGTGACGTCAGCCACGCGAAATCGATGAGCGAGCGATCCGCGTGCCAGATGCATCGCGAGATCTGCCTCGTGCAGGACGTCGGCGGCGATGCGTTGCTCACCGGGTGGCACCCAATCGCGGGGTGCCCGGGCCGCGGGTGATTTCGTTGACACCGCGCACGTGTTGCCCGGTCCGCCCGTTCACCCACGGGCGCAGGGCCACGAGAAAATTCCGCGAGGAAGAACCGATGGACGATCACACCAGGCAATGGCTCGACAACGCCGTGCGGCGCGGCGTGGGCGCGGAGGTCGTCGCCGGCGTCGCGCCCCACGTCCCATCCGGTGGATTTCGTCTCCTCGAGCGGATGGAGGAGATCCGCGACCCCCAGGGCAAGTCTTTCTTTCTGGTCCCGCGGTCCACCCGCGGCGACGACGCCCGCGACGCGGTGCTGCTGACCTATGTCCTCAACGCGGGCACCGGCTACGGCGCGACGGGCGGGCCGCCCACGGATTTCCCCGAGACGCCCTACGGCGGCGCGGAGGTGTGGCGAATCTCCAACCGGCAGAGCCGCAACCGTTGGAGCTACACCCGCGACGTCGCGTTCGTGCACCGTAACGGGGGACGCCTGGTCACCACCCCCAACGGCATGCTGATGGGCGTGGGCGGCAACTGGATCCAGCGCCAGTTCAGCCGGCGGGGCGGCACCACCTGGGGCGACATCTTCATGGTCAACGCGGGCAGGGTCGCCGACCCCGCCGAGCGGTTACGCCGCATCATCGCGTCTCGCCGGAGCGGCCCCGACCTCGACCGGGTGCTGCACCACGAGGAGATCCACTGCCAACAATGGGCGGCGAAGGGCTATGCGGGCATGATTTTCGATTATGGACGAGAACTGTTCCGAGAGTTGGTATTTGGTAGGACCAACCGACTCGAGGTGTGTGCGGGCCTTTCCGACGGTGGCTATAGATTGTGAATCCCGTTGCGCAGCATCATCGTTCCGAGTACACCAGGACCGGTCCCCGACAGCACGCATCCCGTCACGCCTGCGCGTGCGGATCACGAATGAGCGCATCAACGACGGCGGTTCGGTGTGACGATGCCGCGCCGGCCACCGGTGGACGCCCAGACGGCGAGGGTGGACCCTGGGCACACGCGCAGCCACGACGACCGGACCGGCGGGGAACTGTGCAGTCCGCCCAGCAGACCCGAGGCGCCACCGAGAGTACCGCCGGCGCGGTCAGCCCCACCAGCACCTCGGGCCGCACCACCAGGGA
>CAYVQQ010000071.1:0-12833 GCA_964453085.1 uncultured Mycobacterium sp. | reverse complement strand
TTCGTCTGCGACCCGTGGTGGAGTCCGGCCGCCGAAGCCCAGGCCGTCGACCGTACCCACCGCATCGGCCAGACCCGACCGGTCACCGTCTACCGGTTGGTGTCGCGGGCGACCATCGAAGAGAAGGTCGCGGCGCTGCAGCAGCGCAAGCGGGAACTCTTCACCGCCGTGGTCGACGAGGGTGACTTGTTCGGTGCGGCGATCACCGCGTCGGACATCAGGGAACTGTTGGGGTGACGCGGCGGTGTCCGGGCTCCGGTGCACAGCCGCGTCACGGTTACCTGCGATGCGAGCCTGAACCCGCCCGCATCGGTGGTGGCCCCTCGGTGCGCCCGCCCCGACCGGGCGCAGGGCGTGGCCATGCTACGCTGCCGGACAGTCGACATCCTTTAACGATCCGTCCTGCGAGGCGGAGAAGGAGGTCCAATCACGCATGGGTGCTGCCGATGGAGCCGCTACCGGCCGCGAGTTGATGTCGGCGGCCGACGTGGGTCGTGCCGTCTCCCGCATCGCGCATCAGATCATCGAGAAGACCGCGCTGGACGACACGGACGCCCCCCGGGTCGTGCTGCTCGGGATCCCGACCCGCGGGGTCATCCTGGCCGAACGCCTGGCCGCCAACATCGTCGAATACAGCGGGATTGACGTCGCGTGCGGCGCCCTGGACACCACCCTCTACCGGGACGACCTGAGGACAAAGTCGCCTCGGGCGTTGGAACCCACCTCGATCCCGGCGGGCGGAGTCGACGATGCCCTCGTGATCCTGGTCGACGACGTGCTGTTCTCGGGACGCACCGTGGCGGCCGCGCTGGACGCGCTGCGCGACGTGGGCCGGCCCCGCGCGGTGCAGCTGGCGGTGCTGGTGGACCGCGGTCACCGCGAACTTCCGCTGCGCGCCGACTATGTCGGCAAGAACGTGCCGACCTCACGCCGCGAGAGCGTCCACGTGCTCCTCGGCGAGCACGACGGCCGCGACGGTGTGGTGATCTCGAGGGACGACGTCTGATGCCGAGACACCTGCTGGCCGCCGGTGACCTGAGCCGCGACGAGGCCACCGCGATCCTCGACGACGCCGACCGTTTCGCGCAGGCCTTGCTGGGCCGCGAGATCAAGAAGCTGCCGACGCTGCGCGGCCGCACCGTGATCACGATGTTCTACGAGAACTCGACCCGCACCCGGGTGTCGTTCGAGGTCGCCGGCAAGTGGATGAGCGCGGACGTGGTCAACGTCAGCGCGACCGGATCGTCGGTGGGCAAGGGTGAGTCGCTGCGCGACACCGCGTTGACGCTGCGGGCGGCCGGCGCCGACGCGCTGATCATCCGGCATCCGGCTTCGGGCGCCGCGCATCTGCTGGCCGAGTGGAGTTCGTCCGGGGGTCTGCAGGGGGGCGGCCCGTCAGTGATCAACGCCGGCGACGGCACCCACGAACACCCCACCCAGGCGCTGCTGGACGCGTTGACCCTGCGCCAGCGGCTCGGCCGCATCGAGGGTCGGCGAATCGTGATCGTCGGGGACATCCTGCACAGCCGCGTCGCCCGCTCCAACGTCATGCTGCTGGCCACCCTGGGTGCCGAGGTCGTGCTGGTGGCGCCGCCCACCCTGCTGCCGGCCGGGATCGACGTCTGGCCGGTGACGGTGTCCTACGACTTCGACGCCGAGCTGCCCGCTGCGGACGCGTTGCTGATGCTGCGGGTGCAGGCCGAGCGGATGACCGGCGGCTTCTTCCCGTCGGCGCGCGAGTACTCGGTCCGCTACGGACTGTCCGACCGGCGCCAGGGCATGCTGCCCGGTCACGCCGTGGTGCTGCACCCGGGGCCGATGGTGCGCGGCATGGAGATCGCCTCATCGGTGGCCGACTCCCCACAATCGGCTGTGCTGCAACAGGTTTCCAACGGTGTGCATGTGCGGATGGCCGTCTTGTTCCATGTGCTGGTGGGCACCGAAGCGGCCGGAGAAGAGGGCGCGGCGTGACTGTGCTGCTGCGCGGGGTCCGGCTCTACGGCGAAGGCGACCGGGTCGACGTGCTGGTCGAGGATGGTCAGATCGCCGAGATCGGTGCCGGGCTCGGGATCCCCGACGCCGCGGCCGTCATCGACGCCCCGGGTCACGTGCTGCTGCCCGGGCTCGTCGACCTGCACACCCATCTGCGCGAGCCCGGCCGCGAATACGCTGAGGACATCGAAACAGGTTCGGCCGCAGCGGCTTTGGGCGGATATACCGCGGTGTTCGCGATGGCCAACACCAGCCCGGTCGCCGACAGTCCGGTGGTCACCGACCACGTGTGGCACCGTGGCCAGCAGGTCGGCCTGGTCGACGTGCATCCCGTTGGTGCCGTCACGGTCGGACTGGCCGGGGTCCAGCTCACCGAGATGGGCATGATGGCCGCGGGCGCCGCGCAGGTGCGGATGTTCTCCGACGACGGGGTCTGCGTGCACGACCCGCTGGTGATGCGCCACGCCCTGGAATACGCCACCGGTCTGGGGGCGCTCATCGCCCAGCATGCCGAGGAGCCACGGCTGACCGCGGGTGCCGTCGCCCACGAGGGGCCCACGGCCGGGCGGCTCGGGCTCGCGGGATGGCCCAGGGCCGCCGAGGAGTCGATCGTCGCCCGCGACGCGCTGCTGGCTCGCGACGCCGGCGCCCGGGTGCACGTCTGTCACGCCTCCACTGCGGGTACCGTCGAGATTCTGAAATGGGCTAAGGCTCAAGGTATTTCGATCACCGCCGAGGTAACCCCCCATCATCTGCTGCTCGACGACCGTCGGCTGGCCAGTTTCGACGGCGTGAACCGGGTCAACCCGCCGCTGCGGGAAGCCTCCGATACGCACGCCTTGCGTCAAGCGCTCGTCGACGGGGTAATCGAATGTGTGGCCACCGATCACGCACCCCACGCCGAGCACGAGAAGTGCGTCGAGTTCTCCGCGGCGCGCCCCGGCATGCTGGGGCTGCAGACGGCGCTGTCGGTGGTGGTGCAGACCATGGTGGTGCCCGGGCTGTTGGACTGGCGCGGCGTGGCGAGGGTGATGAGTGAGAATCCGGCGCGCATCGCCCGCCTGCCCGATCACGGCCGGCCGCTGGAGGTGGGGGAGCCGGCGAACCTGACCGTGGTGGACCCCCGCGCCGCGTGGACGGTTGCCGGGTCGCGCCTGGCCAGCCGGTCGGCCAACACCCCGTATGAGTCGATGACCCTGCCCGCCACCGTGACCGCGACCCTGCTGCGCGGCAGGATCACCGCCCGAGACGGGAAGATCCCGGTATGAACCGCGCCGGCGGCGACGAACAGGCGATCGGGCAAAGCGGGGAGGATCGGCGCGCATGAACTCGGGCACGCTGGCGGTGTCGCTCATCTTCGCGGCGGTGCTGGTGGTGGTGATCGCGGTGCTGATCCAGCTGATGGTGTTGGGCTGGCGGCGCCGCGCCCGACGGCAGGCCGAACTGTTCGGCAGCCTGCCCGAGATGCCCGCCGAGGTGGGCGCTGCGACCAGTACCATCCGCGGCGTCTACGTCGGCTGCACGCTGTCACCCGCCTGGAACGACCGGGTCACGGTCGGCGACCTGGGCTACCGCACCAAGGCGGTGCTGACCCGCTACCCGGAGGGCATCCTGCTGGAACGCAGCCACGCCAACCCGCTTTGGATTCCCCAGGAGTCGGTCACGGCCGTCCGCACAGAGCGGGGCATGGTCGGAAAAGTCGGCGCCCGCAACGGGATACTGGCGATCCGGTGGCGGCTGCCGTCGGGCGTCGAGATCGACACCGGGTTCCGCGCCGGCAATCGTGACGACTACGACGACGTGCTGCGGGAGCCCCGGCGATGAGGAGGAGCGGCACTGATGTCCACTAGGGCCCTGCTGGTACTCGAGGACGGCCGCGTCTTCACCGGGACGCCGTTCGGCGCCATCGGTCAGACACTCGGGGAGGCGGTGTTCTCCACCGGCATGTCCGGCTATCAGGAGACCCTGACCGACCCGAGCTATCACCGGCAGATCGTGGTGGCCACCGCGCCGCAGATCGGCAACACCGGCTGGAACACCGAGGACGCCGAGAGCCGCGGCGACAAGATCTGGGTGGCCGGATACGCCGTGCGGGACCCGTCGCCGCGCGCGTCCAGCTGGCGGGCCACCGGCACCCTGGAGGACGAGTTGGTCCGCCAGCACGTCGTCGGGATCGCCGGGATCGACACCCGCGCGGTGGTGCGGCATCTGCGCAGCCGCGGTTCGATGAAAGCGGGTGTGTTCTCCGGTGACGCCCTGGCCGAGCCGGCCGAGCTGCTCGAGCGGGTCGTGAGTCAGCCTTCGATGCTGGGCGCCGACCTGGCGGGCGAGGTCAGCACGCCGCAACCCTATGTCGTGGAGGCGGAGGGCACCCGCCGGTTCACGGTGGCCGCGCTGGATCTCGGGATCAAGACCAACACGCCGCGCAACTTCGCCCGGCGCGGCGTCCGCAGCCATGTGCTGCCGTCGTCGGCGACCTTCGAGCAGATCAGCGAACTGCGGCCCGACGGCGTGTTCCTGTCCAACGGACCCGGCGACCCGGCCACCGCCGACCATGTCGTCGGGCTCACCCGCGAGGTGCTGAGCGCCGGAATCCCGTTGTTCGGCATCTGTTTCGGCAACCAAATCCTGGGGCGGGCGCTGGGGCGATCCACCTACAAGATGGTGTTCGGTCACCGGGGCATCAACATCCCCGTCGTCGACCACGCCACCGGCCGGGTCGCGATCACCGCCCAGAACCACGGCTTCGCGCTGGAGGGGGAGGCGGGCGAGCCCTTCGACACACCGTTCGGCCCGGCGGTGGTCAGCCACACCTGCGCCAACGACGGCGTCGTGGAGGGCGTCAAACTCGTCAGCGGGCGGGCGTTCTCGGTGCAGTACCATCCCGAGGCCGCCGCCGGTCCCCACGACGCGGAATACCTGTTCGACCAATTCATCGACATGTTGGAAGGCCGGCAATGACCACGAGCGTGCGCCAGTGCACGTCATTGACGGCGTGTCGGTGCACGACCACGCGGGCTCGCGCCGAGACGACGGGAAGGAAGCGCTAGTGCCGCGTCGCACCGACCTCAACCACGTGCTGGTGATCGGCTCGGGGCCGATCGTCATCGGGCAGGCCTGCGAATTCGACTACTCCGGCACGCAGGCCTGCCGGGTGCTGCGCGCCGAGGGCCTGCAGGTGAGCCTGGTCAACTCCAACCCGGCCACCATCATGACCGACCCCGAATACGCCGACTTCACCTACATCGAGCCCATCACCCCGGCCTTCGTCGAGCGGGTGATCGCCCAGCAGGCGCAGCGCGGCAACCGGATCGACGCGCTGTTGGCCACCCTCGGCGGACAGACCGCCCTCAACACCGCGGTGGCCCTGCACGAGAGCGGGGTGCTGCAGCGGTACGGCATCGAACTCATCGGGGCCGACTTCGACGCCATCCAACGCGGCGAGGACCGGCAGATGTTCAAGGACATCGTCGCCAAAGTGGGCGGCGAGTCCGCCCGCAGCCGAGTGTGTTTCACGATGGAGGAGGTCCGCGAGACGGTCGCGGAGCTGGGGCTGCCGGTGGTGGTGCGGCCGAGCTTCACCATGGGCGGGTTGGGCTCGGGGATGGCGCACTCCACCGAGGAGATCGAGCGGATGGCCGGCGCCGGGCTGGCCGCCTCGCCCAGCGCCAACGTGCTCATCGAGGAATCCATCTACGGATGGAAGGAATTCGAGCTCGAGCTGATGCGTGACGGCCACGACAACGTGGTGGTGGTGTGCTCCATCGAGAACGTCGACCCGATGGGTGTGCACACCGGCGATTCCGTCACCGTCGCGCCGGCCATGACGCTGACCGACCGGGAGTACCAGCGGATGCGCGACCTTGGCATCGCGATCCTGCGCGAGGTCGGCGTCGACACCGGCGGCTGCAACATCCAGTTCGCCGTCCACCCGGCCGACGGCCGGCTGATCGTCGTCGAGATGAACCCGCGGGTCTCCCGGTCGAGCGCGCTGGCGTCCAAGGCCACGGGCTTCCCGATCGCCAAGATCGCCGCGAAGCTCGCCATCGGCTACACCCTCGACGAGATCCTCAACGACATCACCTTGCAGACCCCGGCCGCCTTCGAACCCACGCTGGACTACGTCGTGGTCAAGGCCCCGCGGTTCGCGTTCGAGAAGTTCCCCGGCGCCGACCCCACGTTGACCACCACGATGCAATCCGTGGGCGAGGCGATGTCGTTGGGGCGCAACTTCGTCGAGGCGCTGGGCAAGGTGATGCGGTCGCTGGAGACCACCCGCGCCGGATTCTGGACCACCCCGGATGCGGACGGGCCGGCAGGGGGAGTCGAGGAGGTGCTGACCCGGCTGCGGACCCCGACCGAAGGGCGGCTCTACGACCTGGAACGGGCGCTGCGGCTGGGTGCGTCGGTGGAGCGGGTCGCCGAGGCCAGCGGCGTGGACCCGTGGTTCGTCGCGCAGATCGGCGAGCTGGTCAAGCTGCGCGCGGAGCTGGCCGCCGCCCCGGTGCTCGACGCCGACCTGCTGCGCCGCGGCAAGCACAACGGGCTCTCGGACCGCCAGATCGCCGCGCTGCGGCCCGAGCTGGCCGGCGAGGACGGGGTGCGCTCGCTGCGCGAGCGCCTCGGCATCCCCCCGGTGTACAAGACGGTCGACACCTGCGCCGCGGAGTTCGAGGCCAAGACGCCCTACCACTACAGCACCTACGAGCTCGACCCCGCCGCCGAGACGGAGGTGGCCCCGCAGACCGAGAAGCCCAAGGTGCTGATCCTGGGCTCCGGCCCCAACCGGATCGGGCAGGGCATCGAATTCGACTACAGCTGTGTGCACGCGGCAGCCACGTTGAGCCAGGCGGGTTTCGAGACCGTCATGGTCAACTGCAACCCGGAGACGGTGTCCACCGACTACGACACCGCCGACCGGCTCTACTTCGAGCCCCTGACGTTCGAGGACGTCCTCGAGGTCTTCCGCGCCGAGAGCGAGTCGGGCGCTGGAGGCCCCGGGGTCGTGGGTGTCATCGTGCAGCTCGGCGGCCAGACTCCCCTCGGGCTCGCGCAACGGCTCGCCGACGCCGGCGTCCCCATCGTCGGCACCCCGCCCGAGGCCATCGACCTGGCCGAAGACCGCGGCGCCTTCGGCGACCTGCTGGGTGCGGCGGGTCTGCCCGCGCCCCGCTACGGCATGGCGACGACCTTCGCGCAGGCCCGCCGGATCGCCGAGGACATCGGCTATCCCGTGCTGGTGCGGCCGTCATATGTGCTGGGCGGCCGCGGCATGGAGATCGTCTACGACGAGGAGACGCTCAAGAGCTACATCAGCCGCGCCACCGAGCTCTCCCCCGAGCATCCCGTGCTCGTCGACCGTTTCCTCGAGGACGCGGTGGAGATCGACGTCGACGCGCTGTGCGACGGCACCGAGGTCTACATCGGCGGGATCATGGAGCACATCGAGGAGGCCGGCATCCACTCCGGCGACTCGGCGTGCGCGCTGCCGCCGGTCACGTTGGGTCGCAGCGACATCGAGAAGGTCCGTCGCGCCACCGAGGCCATCGCCCACGGCATCGGCGTGGTGGGCCTGCTCAACGTGCAGTACGCGCTCAAGGACGACGTGCTCTACGTCCTGGAGGCCAACCCGAGGGCGAGCCGTACCGTTCCTTTTGTGTCCAAGGCCACGGCGATCCCGCTCGCCAAGGCCTGTGCGCGGATCATGCTGGGCGCCCGGATCTCCCAGCTTCGCGAAGAGGGCATCCTGGCCGCATCCGGGGACGGCGGCCACGTGGCACCGACGGCCCCGATCGCGGTCAAGGAAGCGGTGCTGCCGTTCCACCGATTCCACGGCGCCGACGGGGCGGCGATCGACTCGCTGCTGGGCCCGGAGATGAAGTCGACGGGTGAGGTCATGGGCATCGACTGCGACTTCGGCAGCGCCTTCGCCAAGAGCCAGACCGCAGCCTACGGCTCGCTGCCGGACCGGGGCACCGTGTTCGTCTCGGTCGCCAACCGCGACAAGCGATCGCTGGTGTTTCCCGTCAAGCGGCTGGCCGACCTGGGCTTCCGCGTGCTGGCCACCGAGGGGACCGCGGAGATGTTGCGCCGCAACGGCATTCCCTGCGACGAGGTGCGCAAGCACTTCGAGCCGCCGCGGCCCGGCCGCCCGGACACCTCCGCGGTGGACGCCATCAAAGCACGCGAGGTCGACATGGTGATCAACACCCCCTACGGCAACTCCGGCCCGCGCATCGACGGCTACGAGATTCGCTCCGCCGCGGTGGGGGTGAACATCCCCTGCGTCACGACGGTGCAGGGGGCCTCGGCGGCGGTGCAGGGCATCGAAGCCGGCATCCGCGGCGACATCGGAGTGCGCTGCCTGCAGGAACTGCACAGCATGAGCCGGCCGGGCGGCGACCGGTGACCGGGTTCGGCGTTCGGCTGACCAACGCGAAGGCCCAGCGCGGGCCGCTGTGCCTGGGCATCGATCCGCACCCGGACCTGCTGCGGGCGTGGGACCTGCCGACCACCGTCGACGGGCTGGCCGCGTTCTGCGACACCTGCGTCGAGGCCTTCGCCGGTTTCGCCGTGGTCAAACCGCAGGTGGCGTATTTTGAGGCCTACGGCGCTGCCGGCTACGCGGAGCTGGAGCGCACCATCGCCGCATTGCGGTCGGCCGGGGTGCTGGTGCTGGCCGACGCCAAGCGCGGCGACATCGGGACGACGATGGCCGCCTACGCGGCCGCCTGGGCGGGGGATTCGCCGCTGGCCGCCGACGCGGTGACGGCCTCACCGTACCTGGGGTTCGGCTCGCTGCGGCCGCTGCTGGAGGCCGCCGCCGCCAACGACCGGGGCGTGTTCGTCCTGGCGGCGACGTCGAACCCAGAGGGCGCCACGGTACAGCGTGCCGTGTTCGACGGCCGCACGGTGGCCCAGCAGGTCGTCGACCAGGCGGCGGTGGTGAATCGGGCCAGCGCGTCGTACGGCCCGGGCTATGTCGGCGTCGTGGTGGGTGCGACGGTGTTCGGGGCGCCCGACGTCAGCGCGCTGGGCGGTCCGGTGCTGGTGCCCGGTGTCGGGGTGCAGGGCGGGCGGCCCGAGACGCTCGCCGGTCTGGGCGGCGCCGCGCCGGGCCAACTGCTGCCCGCGGTGTCGCGGGAGGTGCTACGGGCTGGACCGAGCGTATCGGCCCTGCGGGCGGCCGCCCAGCGAATGCTGGACTCCGTCGCCTACCTGGCGGCGCCGTAGCCGCATCAGTCGGACGCTATCAGCGAGCCCGGGCTGGCGGTTTCGATGATCACGTTGGTGGCCTTGATGACGGCCACGCTGACGGCGCCGGGCCGCAGCTGCAACTCCCGGGCGGCCTCGGTGCTTATCAGCGACACCACGGTGAACGGGCCGCACTGCATCTCCACCTGCGACATCACCTGGTCGCTGACGACCCTGGTGACCAGTCCGACGAAGCGGTTGCGGGCCGATCTGCTGACGCCGAGCGGGTCTGGCGGCGGGGCCTGCGCGTTGGTGCGGGAGAACTCGGCGAGGTCCTCGCTGGCGATCACCTTGCGGTTGGCCGCGTCGTGGCTGACTGCCAGCGCGCCCTGGTTGATCCAGCGCCGCACGGTGTCGTCGCTGACGCCCAGCAACTCGGCCGCCTGGCGGATCCGCAGGTTCGGCACCAGTCGATCATAGCCGATCGCGGCGCCGCCTCGGCCGCGCCGGGCCGTTCGATCGGGACGGTGGGTGACCCGACGCGCGTGCGACACCTCGAATGCGTGAATCGCCGGCGCCCACCCGCCCCGGATGGTCGCGGCCTGGCGGCGGGGCCCGTCACCGGACCGCCCGGGCACCGCCCCGGGCGCGCAAAATCCCTGGTAGCCGGCCGGGAAGGGATTCGCTCGCCGAGGTTGCCCGAGGGTGTTCGGGCGGGGCTCCGAATCCCCGCCGACCCCGTTCGGTCGCCCCTCCAGTCCCGCCTCGAGCAAGGGGGCGGGTTAGATTTCGTCAGGAAGCCTGAGTACGGTCGTCTCCGCTGGTGGTAACCGGCGGAGACAAACCAGATCGATCGAGATTGATTGATCGGATACGGAGGAATCGTGGCCCTTCCCCAGTTGACCGACGAGCAGCGCGCGGCCGCGTTGGAGAAGGCGGCTGCCGCACGTCGAGCGCGCGCTGAACTCAAGGATCGGCTCAAGCGAGGTGGCACCAACCTGACCCAGGTGCTCAGGGACGCCGAGACCGATGAGGTTCTGGGCAAGATGAAGGTGTCTGCGCTGCTGGAGGCGCTGCCGAAGGTGGGCAAGGTCAAGGCGCAGGAAATCATGACCGAGCTGGAGATCGCGCCGACCCGCCGTCTGCGCGGACTCGGCGATCGGCAACGCAAGGCCCTGCTGGAGAAGTTCGGCTCCGCCTAGCCCCCGCCGACGATGCAGGCCGGAGGGCCTGGGGGCGGCGGCGCGGGGCCGGACGCCGGGCACGGGGGACGCCGCGAACCGCCGGGCCGGGTGGTCGTCCTGTCCGGTCCCTCAGCGGTCGGAAAGTCGACCGTGGTCCGGTGTCTGCGCGAGCGGATACCGGACCTGCATTTCAGCGTCTCGGCGACGACGCGGGCGCCGCGGCCGGGCGAGGTCGACGGCGTCGACTACCATTTCGTCAGCCCGGAACGTTTCCAGCGGCTGATCGACGACGGCGAACTGCTCGAATGGGCCGAGATTCACGGCGGGCTGCACCGGTCGGGCACCCCCGCCGGGCCGGTTCGGGCGGCCGCCGCGGCCGGCGTCCCGGTGCTCATCGAGGTCGACCTGGCCGGCGCCAGGGCAGTCAAGAAGGCGATGCCCGAGGCCACCACCGTGTTCCTCGCGCCGCCGAGCTGGGAGGACCTGCGGGCCCGGCTGGTCGGCCGCGGCACCGAGACGCCCGAGGTGATCCAGCGCCGTCTCGACACCGCCCGCGTCGAACTGGCGGCCCAAAATGACTTCGACACGGTGGTGGTGAACGGCCAATTGGAATCCGCGTGCGCGGAATTGGTATCCTTGCTGGTGGGAACCGCCCCGGGCCCGGCGTAAGCCGTCTGGCCGACCACTATCGAGCTTTCGCACCGCTCTACGCCGCCAGGAGATTTTCTCACGTGACCATCCCGCAGTCCGACACGTCGCTGACCGCCGTTCCCGCCGGCGACCAGTTTGATCCCGCCTCAGGCGGTCGGCGCGTCTACGACACCCCGCTGGGCATCACCAACCCGCCCATCGACGAGTTGCTGGACCGCGTCTCCAGCAAGTACGCCCTGGTGATCTACGCCGCCAAGCGGGCCCGGCAGATCAACGACTACTACAACCAACTCGGTGAGGGCATCCTCGAATACGTCGGCCCGCTCGTCGAGCCCGGACTCCAGGAAAAGCCGCTGTCGATCGCGCTGCGCGAGATCCACGCCGACCTGCTCGAGCACGCCGAGGGCGAGTAGCAACGGCAGGGCCGGGGCGCGCTGTGGAACGTAAGCGGATCGTCGTCGGCGTCTCCGGCGGCATCGCCGCCTACAAGGCGTGCACCGTCGTCCGTCAGCTCTCCGAGGCCGGCCACTCGGTCCGGGTCGTCCCCACCGAGTCCGCGTTGCGTTTCGTCGGCGCCGCGACCTTCGAGGCCCTGTCCGGCCAGCCCGTGCACACCGGCGTCTTCGTCGACGTTCCCGACGTGCCGCACGTCCGGATCGGCCAGGAGGCCGACCTGGTGGTGGTGGCGCCCGCGACCGCGGATCTGCTCGCCCGGGCGGCGGCCGGCCGTGCCGACGACCTGCTGACCGCGACCCTGCTCACCACGCGCAGCCCGGTGCTGTTCGCCCCGGCGATGCACACCGAGATGTGGCTGCACCCGGCCACGGTCGACAACGTGGCCACCCTGCGCCGCCGCGGTGCGGTCGTGCTGGAACCCGCGGCCGGGCGTCTCACCGGCGCCGACAGCGGGACGGGCCGGTTGCCTGAGGCCGAGGAGATCACCACCCTGGCCCAGCTGCTGCTCGAGCGTCGCGACGCCCTGACCTACGACCTGGCCGGCCGCAAGGTGCTGGTGACGGCCGGCGGCACCCGGGAGCCGATCGATCCCGTGCGTTTCATCGGCAACCGCAGCTCGGGCAAGCAGGGCTATGCGGTTGCGCGGGTCGCTGCGCAGCGCGGCGCCGAGGTCACCCTGATCGCCGGGCACACCGCGGGGCTGATCGACCCCGCCGGCGTCGAGGTCGTGCGCGTCAGCTCGGCGGAGCAGCTCGGCAACGCGGTGTCCAAGCACGCCTCTGCGGCCGATGTTCTGGTGATGGCCGCGGCCGTTGCCGACTTCCGGCCCGCGCAGGTCGCCGCCGCCAAGATCAAGAAGCGTGCCGAGAAGCCACCGGCGATCGAGTTGGTGCGCAACGACGACGTGCTGGCTGCCGCGGTGCGGGCGCGCGCCCACGGCGAGCTGCCCAACCTGCGGGCCATCGTCGGGTTTGCCGCCGAGACCGGGGATGCCGACGGTGACGTGCTGTTCCACGCCCGGGAGAAGCGCCGCCGCAAGGGGTGCGACCTGTTGATCGTCAACGCCGTCGGCGAGGGCAGGGCGTTCGAGGTGGACAGCAATGACGGCTGGTTGCTGGCCTCCGACGGAACCGAGTTGGCCCTCGGACATGGGTCCAAAACGTTGATGGCGAGTCGTATCGTGGATGCGATTGTCACGTTCCTGCGCGGCGACGCCGGATAACAGCGCCGGCTCCCGGGTGTCGGTTTGGGTGGCGTTGCTCGCCGGGCCGGCGCGGGCCCGGCGATATAATTCGGTTAACTAATTGGTGGGAAGGTTGAGCGCGGTGGGCGAAAAGGGTCGGCTGTTTACCAGTG
>CAYVQQ010000070.1:0-12951 GCA_964453085.1 uncultured Mycobacterium sp. | reverse complement strand
CCCACCGATCAACCGAACACCCCAGCCAGCGTGTTACTGACCCACGCTCCTAGGTGGAGAAGATCTTCGGTAGGATCGCGCAAATGTGCGTCGACGCGATGTCCGCACATCAAGACGTGGTCATCAAACCGTAAGCGACACAGGCAATGTCGAAATTTCGTCCACCGCGCTATCTCAAGCCGACGAACACGGTCATGATGGCCGTGCAGCGGCTCGGCATCCCCGGCCAGTCCGGCAATGATACTCACGGCGCCGGGTCGAAAGACCGAAAAGCCGCGCGGCACCCCGATGACGCCGTTCGAGCATGATGGCGGGCTCTACGTCGTGGCCGGCCAACCATAGGCGGACTGGGCGTCTAACGCACGCGCGGCCCGCGCTGGGATTCCGTCGCGTGCATGCAAGTCGCGACGCGCAAGGATCGTCGAACTCGACGCCGCGCAATACGTCCCGTGCTGCGGTGGTTGCGGTCAAGGTTCCCGTTGGTGTCGGCTTCGCCAAACGCGCGGGCCTCGTGCGCGACGGAGCGACTGAGGAGGTCGCCGCCTTCGCAGGCCGGCTCACGGTGTTCCGATTCGACCCTGGCGACTAACGCGCGCCGCCCACTGCACCGCCACCCGTGAATATCGACGGCGGCACCGCGTTCTACGCGTCGTACGGCCGCGCGACTGCGACACTTCGTCCTGAGGCTCGCTGCCGGGCATCAACTGGTTGTGACGGACCCTGCCTGAAGTGCCCGTTGCACGACGACGTCGCCGGAAGCCGTCCGCGCATGCACGACGAGCGTCTCCTCACCCGCAGCCGGACCGTCCGACGCCCTCAGAAAGCTGCGGACCTCACCGGAACGGCTCCGCAGATCTAGTTTGGCTGCCGTGCCTTCGGCGACGCCGACGACCACCTCACCGCTGGCGGTCTGCACCGAGACACCGCCATTGACCGCCGCCGCGACAGTGACGTTGCCGGAAGCGGTCTGCGCGTTGACGTTGCCGTGCAGGTGCGTGACCGCCAGCGCACCGCTTGCGGCGTGGAACTTCACATCACCGTCGAGGTCGCCGATGATGGCGTCACCGGAAACCGTCGCCATCGACGCTGAACCCTTGATGTCTTGAATCGCGATCCGACCGGACACGTTGTCCAGCTTGATGTTTCCCGCTACTGAGCCGATCTCGAGGTCGCCGCTGACCGAGGCGAATTTGCAGTCGGCGTACCGCCCCTCGGCGGTGATGTTCGCCGATACCGCCGAGGCGTTGAGCCGCGAGCCGGTCGGCAGTGCGATGTCGATGACGACCGCTCCCCGACGCGGGAAGGAAAAGCCGCGCTGGCTTGTCACCGCGAGCGCGCCGTTCTTGAAGTCGACACGCACCTGCTCGGCGGCCTTGACGTCTTGACCGCGGGATTCGTCGCGGGGCCGCACCTCGACGACCGTGTCGTCGCGGTCACTGGCGACGAGCCGCGTAGTGCCGTAGGCGATCTCGACCGTCGCGATGATAGGTTGGGGGGTATCGAAATTGGGCATTGTTCCTCCTCGTTGACTTCTTGGTCAGTGAACCCAGCCGCTGACGTGCTTGCCGGAATCGCCCCGCGGACGTCTGGTGCCGCCGAGCGCGTCCATGACCGCGCGGACCAGCCACGCGTTCACCGACAGCCCGTCGCCGCGTGCGGCAGCGTCCACGCCGGTCCGCAGGCGCTCGGGCAGCCGCAGCGTGACGCGCCAAGTGCCGCCGCCCTCCTCGGACTCGGGAGCGACAACGGCCGGCGGCTCCGGCAGCTCGCCGGACGACACCGTGAACTCGGGGTCGCGCCCGCGCAGCCGAACGTCGACCGAACCGGGCGCGAGGTCGCGGGTGATCTGTTCGGCCGCCTCGGAGAGCGCCTCGAGCAGCGCCAGCCGGATCGCCGACTCCAACGGTGCGGTCAATCGCTCGGCGAGCGCCTCCGCGTCGTGTCCTCCCGCGGCGGCGGCCACCAATAGCTCGTGGCGAACCGCATCCACATACCGTTGCAAATCCATGGTGTCATGGTGACATCACTATGGCGTCATGGCAACTGCCGGTTTGACGCATAAGCGTGTCGGGCGGGTAGGCGCCGAGGCGGATACTCAAGGGTTACGGCCTACTCCGGCGGCGAGTTGTCGCACGCCCGCACAGCACGAATTCACCTAGCATGCAGTATGACTCGCTGATCCAATCGGGTGAATCGCGCTCAGTCCAAAAATCCACCATTCTCCGTGACACTGTCCGCGGATGGCGAGCGCGTCACGAGTCCGTCGGCACCAGGCGCAGCGAGATGGAGTTGATGCAGTAGCGCTGATCCGTGGGCGTCGGGTAGCCCTCGCCGGTGAACACGTGACCGAGGTGGCTGTGGCAGTTGGCGCACACCACCTCGGTGCGCGTCATCCCCAGCGAGGTGTCGGAACGCAGGACCACCGCATCGGAGCGTGAGGGGGCGAAGAACGACGGCCAGCCACAGTGCGATTCGAATTTCTCGGTGCTGCGGAACAATTCGGCGCCGCAGGCCCGGCATTCGTAGATGCCCTCGGTGGTGGTGTCGGTATATTCGCCCGTGAACGGCCGCTCAGTGCCGGCGCGTCGCAGCACCCCGAATTCCTCGGGGGTGAGTTTTTGACGCCACTCGGCGTCGCTCAGTTGCACCTTGGGACTGGTCATGTGTCCACGCTAGCCCCGTGGGCTGTGACCCGCTGTGCCCGGCTTCGCCGTGCTTGCGATCACCGCTGAACCCGCTCCCGCTCGGCCGTCAGCCAGGCTGGATCGATCCCGTCGTCCAGCCGTTCCTCGGTCTTGGCATCCAGATAGCGGAAGTACAGCACGGTGAACGTCACGATCAGCAGCAGCGACCAGCCGTAGGTGATCTTGAGGTAGTGCAGCGCGCGGCCGTATCGCATCCACTTGTAGATCAGCCAGTCGTCCAGGGTCATGAAGCCGTAGATGCCCAGCCACGCCGGCCAGCTGCGGATCAGTGAGTTGGGCAGCACGACGGTCATCAGGAACGGGAACAGCATCATCGAGTAGTAGCCCTGGGCCAGCGACAGCACCAGCCACGACCACAGCAGCAGCACGCCCGTCGAACTCGTGAACCAGAACAGCGGGTCGCGGGTGCGGTAGTAGCGGTACAGCAGCCACAGCGCGCCGATCGCCAGTACCGTGAACAGCATCCGCATGAACATGATCAGCCAGGTGGGCAGGCCGAAGTACACGCCGTTGCCCTCGATGGAGCTGTTGAAGTAGTCGCGGGTTCCCAGGATGTAGGGCACCGTGCGGGTGACGAAGTCCATCGGGTCGCTCACCATCGGCCACGCGGCCAGGTTGACGGCTACCGGAATCGCGAAGGCCGGCACCAGCGCCCGCCACTGCCGGTTCAGCAGTGGCAGCAACAGCAGCGGCCCGAGCAGGGGTTTGAGCGTCAATGTCAGGCCGATCGCGACACCGGCCCACCACTGCCGGCCGACCCGCCCGTCCAGCAGCCAGCGCAGGAACAGGATTTCCGCCAGCAGGACGCAGCCGTTGATGTTGGTGAACACCAGCGTGCTGGTCACGGTCTCGGTGACGAACATGGCCGCCAGCAGCGCGGGCGCGGCCACCGAGGACAGCGTGAACTTGAACATCCGCAACAGCAGGTACCAGGCGATCAGGATGGCCACGGTGTTGATCAGGATGAACAGATAGCGGGACGGGGTGAAGGGCAGATAGCCGAACGGCGCCATCAGCAAGGTGCCGCCGGGCGGGTACAGGTAGTGCGGGTCAACATAGTCGAAGTGCTCGTTGTAGATGTCCCAGCCGTGTCGGAAATTGAGCGCCGCCCGGTACACCGGTTTGAAGTCGTCGGTGATGTTGCCGTTGAGGGAAAGGGGAATGCTGCGGTGCAGCACCGACAGGATGGCCACCGGCCACAGCGCCGACCGCAGCACTGTAGCCGCGTCCGGTGCGCCTGCGCGGGGACGAAATGCGGCCAGTATCCGATCACCCCAGCCGGTTCGGGTCGAGTCAGCTGCCGTCACGAGCGAACCGTACACCGGGGCGAAGCGGGCCGACGCAAGGGACTCAGGCCGGACAGTAGATGTCGGTTTTGGGCAGCTTGCCGTCATTGAGGTAGCCGATCAGCGGCGGAACTGCACATGGCGAATAGATGCTCGCGCCGTGCCCGATGCCCTGCCACATCACCCGCTTGCTGGCCGCGTTGGCGTTGATGATGATAGCCCCCGTCGCGGCTACACCTCCGGTGCCCGCGATCGGGTCCATCTGAACACCGGCCAGCAGCACGTCGATCTTGAGTTTCTTCGGCGGGGCCGGGGGTGAGCTCGTAGGCCAATGCACGCACTTGACCAAGTTGAGCGCGGCGACGGTGCCAAACTGCGGGTAGAGCTTGCCCCACGCCACGACGAGCTCGCGGACTCGGTCGGGGGTGGGACGGTTGACCGCGTCGCTGCAGGAGTTGACGAACTGGCCGTCCGTGTCCTGCGTGGCGTCGGCATGGTTGATCAAGGTGTTGAGCGGGTTGACGTCGCCGGTCCGGGCGCTCGCCAGCGCGTCGGCCAGGCTCGTGACGGTCTCGGTGCCCCCGCCGGACGGGTAGCCCAGGGCGACGGTGATGGCGTTGGCAACTTGCGCCACCGACGCACCGCCGGGGCCCCGGCCGGCGCGGGCGTCGGCCAGCAACGCGCTGACGGCGGCCTTGGGGTCGGGGGCCAGCGGGCAGTTGAGGGCCACGCACTGGGCGGCGAACGCGTCGAGAGCGGCCTGCTCGCCTTTGACCTGCTGCTCGGCGGCCGTCTCGGCGCCCGCCCCCAGCGTGACCGGGGAGTCGAGGATCAGCCGGGCGACCTTGTTTGGCCGTGATGAGGCGTAGGTGAGCGCGACCTGGGCGCCGTTGCCGATCCCGATGAGCGCCACGGCGGGCACGTCCCACAGGGTGCGCAGCCGCTCGATGTCGGAGGCGGCGTGCATGTTGTCGTAGGCGGACGCGCCCGGGGCGATGGCGTCGGTGCAACTGGTGGTGGCGGCGTTGGAGATGTCGGACAGGTTGGCGACGGGGTCGTCGCCGCTCTGGAACTGCGCCTGGTTGCGCATCGCGTCACGGTCGGAGTGGTCGCGGCAGTCGATCGGGGTTGACATGCCCATGCCGCGCCGGTCGACGGCGACGATCGGGTGGCTTTGCAGCACGTCGGCGCCCGCCCGTGACAGCCAGACGGGCAGCTGCGCTGACGACGGCAGGTCGGTGCCGGTGGTGAATACCAGGGGGCCGGCGTCGCGCGGGGTGCGATCCGAACGGGCGCGGACCGCCCCGATGGTCAGAATGCCCGACCCGCCGTTGACGGGGTCCAGGTCGGTGTCGTAGGTAGCGCAGTCCAGCCGCACACCGGCAGGAACGGGCAGGGCCGCGTCGGCGAACACCCGCGCCGTGCAGTCGCGCCAGGAGAGGTCGTTCTTGGGTGCGGCGACAGGCGGTGGTCCGCTGGGTGGCGGCTTGGTCGGGGCCGCTCCCTGCGGACGGGCGCCGGAGTTGGTCGCAAAGCGCGGGTCGGCGGGCAGGCCGGGGACGCAGCCGGCCAGCGCGGTGCTCACGGCGAGCAGGGCCGCCAGGGGCGTGAGAGGCCGACGCATGACGACCACCCTAGCTAGGTTCGCATGTAGCGGGTGTGCAGGTAGCCGGCGTCGTCGGTCAGGACGTGGGCACGGCGCATCCGGGTCGGCAGCTGGTTTCGACCCATTGCGATCCGGCTCGCCCGGGCCGCCGACAGGGTGCCGGGGTCGCCACGGAACCGCCGGCGACCGCCGTCGCCCTTCGTCGGCGCCTGCCGAGCTGGTGAGCACCAGTGGCGGTGCCGCTCGCCTCACTGGTCGAACGGGACGTGTCGGTGGTGGCCACCTCCAACCACTCAGCCCGAGAGGTTCGGCGAGGGCCGCTTAGCCGCTGTTGGGCTTTCAGCGTGAAATCAACACTCCGGCCGAGGGGCCGGACCACCGGCACCGGGTCTGCCGCCCGTGCCCGCCCGTTGACTGCGACGCGCCGTGTGCCCATCCGGCCGCGGTGCACCGGGCCCGCCATCCGGCGCGGGCGACGGCGTGACCACGGTGTTCTTGGCCGGCGTGGATGCCCTGGACGACCAGAGCGTCGCGCTGCGGCTGGTGGCGCCGACAGCCGGGGTCAGCCGGTCCGGCGCACCATCACGTAGTCGTCCTCCCGGCGGGCGCCCACCTGAAACGTTCGAGTGCCCGCGACCCGGAAGCCGCTCTTGGTGTAAAAGCGTTGTGCACGTTCGTTCTTCTGGTTGACCCCCAGCCACACGCAGCGGGCGCCCCACCGTCCGGCGATGTCCAGCGCCCCTGTCATCAGCGCCGCCGCGGCCCCGGTCCCGTGGTGCTCGGCCAGGACGTACATCTTCGACAGCTCGGCGGCGGGGCGGATGCCGACGGCGCGTCGCACGTCGGCGTCGTCGCCCACGCCGCGCACCAGCATGGCGTAGCCGATGATCCGGTCGTCTCGGCGCGCGGTCAGTACCGCGCGGTCGGGATCGGCCAGGTACTGCGCGAAGCGCGCGGCCGAGAGGTTCGCGCCGATGAACGCGGCAGCGCTGTCGGCCGGCACCGAAGGCGGGCACGCCAATGAGAAGGTCTGCGCGGCAACGGTGGCCAGTTCGTCGATAGAATCCGCCGTCGCAGGGCGGACGACCCATGTCAGAGATTCCATTGCGTGAGGCGGCAGCCCGTCTTCTCGTCCCGCAGAACGACGGTGGGGGCGGGGTTGCAACCGGCGGCCCATTGCGGCATGATCGCACACCCCGCGCCGCGCCGGGGAGGGGCCGGACCGGCCGGGTCAATCGTCTTGAACTCCGCCGCCGGGCGCTTGCAGGGCGTTGATGAGGTCGGCCTCGGTGCGGTTTTTGTCAGCGCCATACCGGTGCAGGGGGCCGTCGTCTGCGAGTTCGAGCAGTGCCAGCAGCAGGTGCTCGGTGCCGATGTAGTTGTGGCCGAGCCGCAGCGCCTCGCGGAAGGTCAGTTCGAGGGCCTTGCGGGCGGGGCTGCTGACCGGGATCAGCTCCGGCGATGTGGCCGGTGCGGGGTTGCCCGACGGCGCCGGTGTCACCGCCGCGCGCAACGCCTCGGTGTCGACCTGGCGGCGGTGCAGCAGCATCGTCGCGAGCACGGCCGGATCGCCGAGCAGGCCGGTGAGCAGGTGGTCGGGGGTGATCTCCGGCGGCCGATGTCGTGCGCGGCGTTCGGCGCGGCCACGACGGCGTTGCGGGCCGCGGCGTGAAGCGCGCCCGAAGCCCTGCCGCGGGTTCAGGGTCGCGGCTTCGGGGCGCGGCACGAACCGCTTCTGCGCGGCTTGCTTGGTGACGCCCATGCTCTTGCCGATGTCGGTCCAGGAGGCGCCGGAGCGGCGTGCCTGGTCGACGAAGTGCCCGATCAGGTGGTCGGCGACCTCGCCGAGGTGCTCGGCGGCCAGGACCGCGTCGGCGAGCTGGTCCAGCACGTCGGGGTGCACCCGCTTGATGGTGTTGATCAGGTCGTCGAGGCGGACGGAGTAGTAGAACGGAGCGGTGTCGGATATGCGTCAGCGGTAGGTTGACGAAGATGCAAGCGCGATGAGGTTCTCCGCGGCGCTGATCGGCTTAGCCGCCATGCTCGGTATGGCGGCGCCCGCGCGTGCCGACGGCGCCGACGATCAATTCCTCGCCACGTTGCAGGCGGCAGGCCTCACCTATTCGGATCCGGGCCGGGTGGTCGCGGCCGGGAAGGCCGTCTGCACCATGGCCGGCCAGGGCACGCAATTGGCCGCCATCGTCCACAGCGTCGAAAAACTCAATCCCAGGCTGCAGGGCGACAACGCCGCCCGGTTCACCGCAATCGCGGCCAACATCTACTGTCCGGACGCGCTGGGCGCCGGGCCGGCGCCCCTGAACGGGCGCTAGCTTTCGCGAGGGCTGTGACCGGCGCGCTTCCCGGCGTTCTGGCATCACGGGTGACCACCGGAAACATCGCCGGTGTCGTGGTCGCGCACGCCGTCGGTGCTCGCGGCCGTGATGTTCGGCGGGGCGTTCGGGCTCAGTCAAGCGCGGCCTGTTCGCGTGCCAAGCCGGCCTGGGCGGCTCGCTCAGCGTCGCCGGGGCCTGTGGCTTTGGCGCATCCGGAAGAGCAGGGCCTGATCCAGTCGCTCGCCGTCGTCGTCGACACGATGGTGATCTGCACGGCGACCGCGTTCATCGTGCTGATTTCCGGCGTGACCCTGCTGTCGATGGCCGTCGGCGCTCAATGGCGGCGTCCGGGAGGCGCCCGGCCCCTGCGGGTTTGCCCGTTGCCGGATTCGCCGCCCTCGTCGCCGGCCCCGCTCCGCGCATCTTGCGGGCTTCCCCGGCGCCCGCGGCGTAGCCGGCGGCGGCCTGGCAGCTCGGAAAGTTCACCTATAGTTTGCCACGGACGAGGTCGACCCGCTGCGGCGTGCGCGACAATCATCGCCTTATGAACTATCTGCTGCCGCTCACGTGCGTGGCCGTTGCGATCGGCATAGCCGCGCCGGCGCACGCCGACATCAACAACGACCAGGACTTCCTGACGCAGCTGCGCGCCGCCGACATCACCTACCAGAACCCCGACCTTGCCATCAGCGCGGCCAAGTCGGTGTGTTCTCTGCTCGACGACGGCAAGTCGGCTGCGGAGATCGTGACGGAGCTGCGCAACCGCAACCCGGAGTTCCGGGGCGCCGGCGCCGCCAAGTTCACCACGCTGTCGGCCGCCCACTACTGCCCCAACTACCTGACCGGCAGCGGGGGGACCAAGCCGGCGGATGACGCCGGCAAACCGGCGGGCGACGCCGGCGGCCCCGGCAACTGAGAGCTGAGGGGCCTACGGCCGCGGCGTCACGTCGCGTGGGCCTCGATGATGCTGAACCGCGACGCGGTCGGCACCACGTGCGTCATCTCGAAACCGCCCGCCTCGAGCAGGCGCTGGTACTCGTCGGCGGTGCGTTCCCGGCCGTTGTTGATGAGCAGCATCTCCATGTCGACGAGTTTGACGACTGGTGCGCTGTTGTCTGCGGGGACGACCGCCTCGACCAGCAGGAGCGTCGCACCGGCGCCCGCGGCCGAACGCACGTTGCGCAGGATCTGCACGCACGGGTCGTCGTCCCAGTCGTGGATGATGTGCTTGAGGACATAGGCGTCGCCGCCGGCTGGGACGCTGTCGAAGAACGAGCCTTCGGCAAGTCGGACCCGTTCTGCCACACCGAGTTCCCGTAGCAGCGGCGTTGCTCCGGCGATGACGTCGGGCAGGTCGTAGAGCACGCCCTGCGCCTTGGGTGCCGAATCCAGGATCGCGGCGAGCAGGCGGCCGTGCCCGCCGGCGACGTCGACGACGGTGCCGTAGGACGAGAAGTCGTGGGCCTGCACGACGGGTCCGATCGCCGCACTGGACAAGCCGGTCATCGCATCGTTGAAGATCTGCCCGAATGCGGCGTCGTCGCCCATGTATTCGAAGAAGCTCTTGCCGCGCAGCTTCTTGACCACCGAGGTGCCGGTCCTGATCGCCTCCGTCAGCAGGCTCCAATGCTCACGCTGCTGGCGCGAGCCGACGAAGCGCGCCATCGCGGCCATCGACACAGGAGCATCGGAACGCAACAGATCGGCCAGCGGGGTCAGCTCGTAGCGGCCGTCGGCGCGCAGTGCGAAGATGTTCCTGGCCGTCAGCGCTCGCAGCAGGCGGCGCAGCGCGTCGGGATCGGCCCCGACCTCGCCGGCCAATTCTTCGAGGGGCAGCGGCCCGGATGCCAGCGCGTCGGCCACCCGGAGATCGGCGACTGTCGCGATCGCCTGCGAGGTCCAGGCGCCCAGGATCAGTTCGTTCATCACCTCGGGCAGCGGGGGCTGTTGCGGGTCGGATGATGCTGCGCCGGGAGTAGTCACGGGTGCCCTCGGGTCGGTGGCGACGGAATTGCTCGCAGTATTTCACGGATGGCCGCGGTGGTCCCCGGCACGTACTGTATGCGCGCACGGTGTCGCGTGGGTGGCGAGTGTCGGGAGGTGTGTGGTGAGAGCGAAGCTCGTTATCGCCGCGGCTACGGCCGGCGCGGTCGGTTCGGTGTGGGGGGCGGCGCGGGCGGCGGCCGCCCGGATCCGGCGGAACCCGGACCCGGTTCCGCGCGAGCGGCTGGTGGCTGAGCCCCGGGGCGAACAGGTTTACATCACCCGCCCCGACGGGACGGTGCTGCACGCGCTGGTCGCCGGACAGGGGCCACCCGTGGTCCTCGTCCACGGCTACTCCGCGCGCATCCTGGAGTGGACTCTGGTGTGGGACGAACTGCAGGCCAAAGGGTTTCGCGTCATCGCCTTCGACCAGCGTGGGCATGGGCATTCCACGCTGGGCTCGGGCGGCGTCGGTTCCGAACCGATGGCCGCCGACGTCGCCGCGGTCCTGCGACACTTCGACGTAAGCGACGGGGTGCTCGTCGGGCATTCCATGGGCGGGTTCGTCAGCATCCGCGCCATGCTCGATCATCCCGACCTGACGCAGCGTCTCCGCGGGCTGGTGCTGTGCGCCACCTGGGCGGGCCGCACCCTGGACGGGGCGCCGCAGAATCGGCTGCAGATCCCGCTGCTGCAGTACGGCATCCTGCGAAAGGCCCTGCGCAACCGGACCGTCGCGACGTTGTTCGGTGCCGCGCAGTGCGGGGCGCGTCCGTCGCCGGCGATGGTCTCGGTGTTCGTCGAGTTCTTCAACCGGCACCTCGACGAGCACGGGCCGCTGCTGCCGATCGTGCGGGCTTTCTCTCATGAGGACCACTATCCGCGGCTGGCCGAGATCGCCGTCCCGACCGCGGTCATGGTAGGTACCGGTGATCGCATCATGCCGCCGACGCATTCGCGCCGCCTTGCCGAGGGGATACTCGGCGCGCGGCTGGTGCGGGTGCCCGATGCCGGGCATCTGCTGAACTGGGAAGCACCCGAAGACCTGGTCAACGTCGTCGAAGCATTTGTGGCACAACCTCGGTGATCGGGCCTGATGAGCATGTGACCAGCGCCTCAAGGCTGGTGGGCCGATTGGCGGTAGTTGTCGTGTTGGTGGTGGCGGTCACGACGATCGGGATGGCGGCGGTATGGTCCACCGGAAGATGGTGGGACCCGACGCCGGTGGTAGGAGGCAATCGGCCCCCGGGGACGGGTTCTGCACTGTGCTTTCGCCGCCTCGGGCGGCTTCCCGCCCGAGGCGGATGGCCCTCGTCCGTGGCCGCTCGCGGTGCCGTCACCAGATGACGACCTCGGCGTTGTAGCCGCCGTAACAACGAGTCGAGATCATCATCGACCCGTCGTCGAAATATGCGGGGTATCTCCCGACGCACGTCATCTCGTAGGCGTCGCCGGTGACCGGAGAGAACGCGGTGAAGTGGTCGGACATGCCCGTGGCATAGAAGTTTCGGCGCACGTTTTTCGCGAATGCGCACGTGGTGTGCCCGCCGATCACACCTTCGTGTCCGTCGGGGCAGATGGTGAAGACGTCGGCGCGGCCGCTGGCTGGTGGCGGCGTGGCGTCCTCGTCATGGCGGGGAGGTGGTGGGGCTGCTTCCACCGTGACCGTTGCCGGGGGCGCCGGTGTCACCGTCACCGTCGATGGCGGCGCAACTGGCGCGGCAGCCGGGATCGTCGCGACAGGGTTCGTGGTGGCCGGGATGGGGATCGGTTTGGTCTTCTCGCCGAAAATGGAGAACCCGAACCACGTGAGGAATGCGACAACGAGTGCGACCGCCACGGCGGCGATGAGGATGACGCTGGCGCGTTCGGCGACTGCTCCCCACGAGACACCCGCGTCTTCGGCCTCGTCGTCTGACCAGGCCAGGTCGTGCGGGGCCTCGGCAGGTGGGGGAATGACCGCCGTCATGTCGGCGGCCAGACCGTTCACGGTCGTGTCACCACCTGCAGCGGTGGTCGTTGGTGGCTGCTCCGCGCCCTTGTGGTTGATGCTCATCTTCACAGCTCCTGTTTGGTGCGTCTCTGCATATTCGCACCGGGGGGTGACAACTGTTCTGATCCCGTCGGCGACCGTCGGCGCACACGCTGCTCCGGCCACATGGCGACCGTTGCTCGTGGAGCGGCTACGAGCCTGCCAAAGGTGGTGATTTTTGTGCTCGGGTCACACGCGCGCCGTGGGCGCGCGACCGAGAAGGTGCTGCGTTCCGAGGTCTGCGCGGGCACTCCACGGATCGCCACCGGCTTCTGGTGATGAGCGCCGCGACGCCCATCTAGCGCAACTGCATCCCAGCGCCTGCGTCGTGTCGAAATCTCCCCGCCGGCGGAGGTGACCGGTGAGCCGCAGGGGCCCCGCTCGGGGGTGAAGCTCAGGGCCCGTTTGGTCCGCGCCGGGACTCAAAACGCCTGTTATTGCACTTCAGGCATGGTGCGCGATACTGGGATTGAACCAGTGACCTCTTCCGTGTCAGGGAAGCGCTCTCCCGCTGAGCTAATCGCGCTGGGGGGTTCGAAAGCGGAGGTGGAGACGGGAATCGAACCCGCGTGCACGGCTTTGCAGGCCGTTGCCTCACCACTCGGCCACTCCACCGCTGGGACTGATGCCACTTGCACCTTCGAGCGGATGACGGGATTCGAACCCGCGACCCTCACCTTGGCAAGGTGATGCGCTACCAACTGCGCTACATCCGCGCGCAACGAGCGAGATCGTCGCCCGGTGCGATGGACGACGATAGTCCAAATCGGCGGGCACTTACAAATCTCTGGGTGCGTCAGGGTCCGAGGCGATCCCGCGATGCCCTGCCGAGGGATGTGGCGTGCGCTGGGATCTTCGGATCGTGCTAGTCTTCGACGTCGTTCGCCTCTCGGCGCCGGTCCCGTGGCTCAGTGGAAGAGCGTCCGCTTCACACGCGGAAGGTCGCTGGTTCGATCCCAGCCGGGACCACGCTATCTGACCTGCATAGACACGGCTCATGCACTCG
>CAYVQQ010000069.1:0-13001 GCA_964453085.1 uncultured Mycobacterium sp. | reverse complement strand
GCGCATCCTCGTCGCCGTCGTGGGTCCGCCGAGTTGCGAACCACACGCCGAGGCTGCCTTCGTGCGTCTCGACGGCGGCGTCGACGACGGCCGGGTCCTCGTGGATGCGCGCGGCCACCTCGGCGGTGTCGACCCGCCGGCCGGAGATCTTGACGAGCGCATCCCTGCGTCCGGCGAAGACCGGAAAGCCTTTGGCGTCGAACGTCACCCGGTCGGCGGTGGCGAACGCGCGGCGCCGCGTGCCGTCGGCGGTGAGTACCGTGCCGAAGCTCGGGCTGTCGGTTCCGAGATAGCCAGGGGAGACCAGATCCCCGACGATGACGATTTCCCCGAACGCGACGAACACCGTGTCCGGTAGCAGCGGCCGGCCCAGCCTGAGTCGATCGCCGCCGGTGAGCGGTGTGCCGCCGCCGGCGAGCGGCAACCGGGTGGCCACGACGGTCGCCTCCGTCGGTCCGTAGGTCGAGACGAGCGAGATCGCCGCAGTGGCACTGGAATCCAGCCACGTGTCCACGGCACCAGGGCGGACCGGTTCACCGCCCACGACGATCTGGCGCAGACACGACCCGCGGATCACCTCGATCGCCGCACCGTCCTCGCACAGCAGGTGCCACACGGCGGTCGGCAGGTCGACGACCGTCGCCGCCCGCGCCGCCAGATCGCGCACGAGGGCGTCCAGGTCGAGGCTACGGGTGGCGGTGGACCGAACCAGTCCCGCGCCGCTGATCGCGGCGACGAAGACCTCCTCGACGCTGATGTCCGACGTCAGCGGCGCGCATTGCAGGACGGTGTCCCGTGGCCCCCACCCGTAGGCGCGGCGGGCCGCGTCGCAGAACGCGGCGAGCGAACCGTGCGAAATCGGGACGAGTTTGGGCTGCCCGGTCGTTCCCGAGGTCGGAATGATGTAGGCCGGCCTATCGGCCAGCGAGGGGTCGCGCCGGACCTCCTCCAGACGCGCGCCGACGAGTCCGCCGTCCGCGCCACCGCGGACCGGCGCGAGCGCGGCGGCGGCCACGTCGACCACGTGCGCAGTGCCGCCCCCATAGTGCTCGGCGATGACACTTGCCCGCCGGGAGGTCTCGCCGGCGGTGCCGCACACGCTGTAACCGCAGCCGGCGAGGTGACAGGCGAGCATCAGGTCGACGGTCTTGTCGGTGTCGTCGTCGGCGAACACCAGGACGTCACCGGCTGCGACCCCGCGGCGCACCAGCCAGGTCACCCACGGGATCACGTCGCGGCGCGTACCAAGGAACTGCGGGACCCCGCCTTCGGTATCGAGAAACCATGCGGCAGTGGGCTTCCGTGGTGAGCTGGAGGCCGCGCCGCTCGGCCCGCGCGACCCGTCCGGGCCGATGCCGAACCACTCGCCGACGGTCATGGCGATCGGGTGGTCCCACAGCGCGGGCATCGCCGCGAGGGCCGCGGCGATGCGTGCCGCGGCCCCCGCTTTCGCCGCGGGCGCGTCGGCCCTGTCCCAGATCGCGCAGTCGAGGGTGCGCGCGCCTTCGTCGAGCACGCACGCCACCGTCATGCCCTCGACCGGGCCGACGGCCGTCGCGACCGGCGCTTCAGAAAGGAATGGGCGAAGCTCGGGGGAGCACGCCTCGCGGATGAAGTTCAGTGTCAACGCCGCGACGTGCGTGGTCCGGTTGACCGCAAACCATATGCGGCGGAAGTGCTCCTCCCGCACCCACCGGCGCCGCACGGCCTTCACGTAGCCTCGGTCGAGCGCGCCGACGACGTCGGCTACCGACGCGAACGGCGCGAACCGGACCGCATGTGCGACCGAATTGACCAGGCATGTCGCCACGTTCAGGTCGGGATCCCCGAAACGGTTGTCCACCGCGTGTACGAGCAGCGCCTCGGTGTCCTGTCGGGCGCTGGCATGCACGGCGACGGCCGCCGCGGCCACCAGCACGTTGAGGGGTACCTGCTTGGCTTCCGAGAGGGCGACGAGCGCGTCGAAAGCGTCGCCGGAGATCCGCACGGATTCCTGCAGGACCCCCATGGCGGCCGCGGCGGGGGAGTCGTCAGCTTGGAGTCCGGGCCCGGCGCGCAGGGCATCCTCGGCGAGCTCGCGTCGCACGGCGGGGGCGACACGCCGCAGGGATTCCTCGACCCTGTCCGCCTCGCGTCGGTGCGCCTCGGCCAGCCGGGCCAGGCCGGCGTCGACGCGGGGCGTCTCGGCCGCTTCGCCGGCGGCGAGGTGTCGCGCCAGCTCCGCCTCGATGATGCCCGTCGCGCCGCCGTCGAGCAGGATGTGGTGGGCGTGGACGTCGAGGCCCGACACTCGGCCGCTCTCGTCGATTCGCACCGTCCAGCGCGCCAGCTGATCACCGAGGAGGTCCGCCGACCAGCTGCGCGCGAGTTCCGCGCCGCCCTGGTCGCCACCGTGGGCCGTCACGCGCACGAGGTCGCCGGCCCGCAGCCGCGGGACCAGGTCCGGATACCCGGTGCCCGCCGCGGGCGCCTCGAGAACACAGAGTTGTACGGGATGGGCGAGGATGGTGGCCTCCAGCGCGGCCAGGAAGCGCGGCAGGTCCACCGGGTGGAAGCGGTAACTCTTGCCGATCAGGTACAGGGCGGGGTCGCCGTCCTGCAGGACCCCGTTGTAGAGGTTCTGCTGGGACCTGCTCAACCGCACTCGGTGCGGGCCGCCCTCGTCAGGCGAGGTCACGTGTGCCCTCCAGTTCGCGCACCCAGGCCGCGACGGACAGGTTCTCCGCCAACCGCTGCGGCACGTCCGATTCCCGGTCGACCCCGAGCCGCTTCATCAGCAGCACGAAGCGAACCGAATCCAGGCCGAGGTCGCGCAGGTCGGTGATGTCGCCGTCCGCGAGGTCCGCCTCCTCGATGTACAGGACCTCGCAGAGGGCGGCGACGATCCGTTCCCGAATCGGCTCAGCCACGAACGGCCGCTTTGTCTTTGGCCTTGTCTCGGTTTTCGGAACCGTTCAGCGCCGCGGCCAGAGATGCCCGCATCACCTTGCCGGACTGCGTGCGGGGGATGTCCGCCACGATCTCGATGACCGACGGGCGGGCCATCGACTCCGACTCACGCCGGTAGCAAGCGGCGATCGCGTGCTTGAGCGCGCGCGCGTCGGCCTCCGCCAGCTCCCGCGCGGGCACAACGGCCAGGCCCACAAGCGCCCCGAACTCGGTGTCCGGTATTTCATAACACGCGGCCTCACGCACGCCCGGCACGCGCTCGGCGATGCGGTCGACCTCGTCGGGTGCGATGTTCACGCCGCCGGAGATGATCATCTCCGACGATCGACCCTTGATGTAGAAGAAGCCGTCCTCGCGGCGCTCCAGCAGGTCGCCGGTGTTGACCCACCCGTCGACCAGCACTTCCCGGGTGCGTTCGGGGTTGTTCCAGTACCCCAGCATGTTCGCCGGCGACTTGATCCACAGCGTGCCGAACGAGGCGGGCGGGACCGCGGCGTCGGCGGGTGGCCGCTCGTCGCCGGAACCCAGAAAGACGTCCACGCCCGGGTACGGGCGTCCGACCGCGCCCGCTTCGATCTTCGCGACGGAGCCGGCGTCGGTAGGCAGACACAGCGCGGTGCAACCCGTTTCGCTCAGGCCGTAGACCTGAGCGGTGCGGATGCCGGCGGCCTCCACGAACCGCACGTCGGCCGCGATCGCCCGCGATCCCCCGTAACCGATCAGCCGCAGCGACGGCACCGTCGCGTTGGCGGACTTCAGTTCCGAGACGAGCTTGGACACCAGGGTTGGTACCAGGCAGGTCGACGCGACCCCGTTCGCCGTGAGGATCTGCATCAGAGAGGAGGTGTTTTCGCCGCCGGTGATGCACACCCCGCCGTGCATCAAGCAGGTCAGGATCCACCACAGTCCGCCGATGTGGGTGGCCGGCAGCGGCGAATAGGTGACCTCGCCGGGGACCCAGGTGATCCAGTCCAATCCCTCGTCCCGCAGGATGTCGGGGATGGCGAAGAAGGTGCGGTTGGCCAGCAGCACCCCTTTCGGTTCGCCCGTCGTGCCGCTGGTGAAGATCATCGCCAGCGGTTCGTCGGCCCCCGATTCGCCGGTTCGGGAAGGGATTTCGGCCAGCTGGTCCGGTGCGCCGGCGGCGATCTCGACCGGGATCGCGGGGATGGGCCGCAACGATTCGGGCAGCAGGAACGGACCGGTCCTGTTCCCGGGGCACAGGAGGATCGCGCCCGGTTCGGTGATCTGGCCGAACCGGTCGAGGGTCGCGGCGGGCAGCTTGCCGTCCGCCAGGACCGCGATCGCCCCCAGCCGTGCGCAGGCCAGCACCGACAGGTAGGTCTCGGGTCCGTTGTCGGAGACGACCAGGACCCGGGAGCCGCGGACGACGGCACGCGAACGCAGTTTCGCGGCCAGCGTGTCGATTTCGGCGACCAGATCCCCGTATCGCAGCGTGCTCGTGCCGTCGCAGCGACGCAACGCGACGGCGTCGGGCCGCTGCCGGGCCTGCTCGATGACCCGTTCCAGCACGGTCGGCGGTGAGTGCGACATGGCGGTGACTGCTCTCCTCGGATCTGAGCGGATTAGGGAATGTTGAGCACCGCGAGCTCGACCTCGCCCGCCGCGGACCCGCCGTTTTCATCCCAGAACTCGATGGCGCACGGGACCAGCAAGTAGCGCACCGTCCGATCGACGACCTGCAGATCCTTGCACAGCAGGCGGGCCGAGAAACGTTGTGCCCTGATCGGTTTGCGGAACCGCGACGACGCGGTCTTGATCAACATGTTGGGCAGCTGGTTGTCGATATAGTCGGCGATCGACCAGCCCCGCAGTGCCTCGATCTCCTCGTTGAGCACGGCCGGGGCGAAGGCGCAGTACGCGAGTTGGTTGAAGCACAGAATCAGTTCCGCTGCGTTGAAGTGGCCCGTGTCGCGGATGTAGGCGGACTCGGCGATGGTGAAATTCCCGAAGGCCAGCACCGAATCGGCGGTGGCCCGGTACGTGGCCTCGAGGAGATAGCGACAGCCCTTGTAGGAGTAGGGTTCAAGGACCCTGCTGAGCAGGTCCTCGTCGATCGGGACCGTGTCCACGGGTTCCGCCCCGGTGTGCGACGCGGGGCTCAGGCCGGTGCTCATACCGGGTACCCGGGTGCTGCCAGGCCGTCCAGCATGGTGAGGCGGTGGGTCGTCAGGGTGCCCGCGGCCGTCCCGTGCTTGGCCCGGTGCATCAGAACCCGGTTGTCCCACAACGCGATGTCTCCGATCTCGTAATGCTGGGTATGGATGAACGGCGAGGAGAACTCGGGGTCGAGTTGTCCGGTTAAGGTCATCAGTTCCCCCAGCACCGACGGATCTAGCGGGTTGCCGTCCTGGTCCTCGATCTTGGTGGTGCCCGTCGCGCAGATGTAGAGGATTTCCTGCCCCGTCTTCGGGTGCCGGATGACCGTGGGCCACTTGATCGGGGGCGTGGTCCGGTCGATCTCGTCCCACACCTCACCGATCGGTCTGTAGACGTCGGTGGGGCGGATCTTGATGTGCCGCCGCGGGTCGTGGGTGGCGAAGGTTCCACGCACGGAATCCTGTGTGGCGGCAGGAAGCGACTCCCAGACCTTGTTGAGGTCTATGAAGTAGGTGCCGCGATCCGGGCCGGGCACGGCGAGTGGTACCACCATCGTGAAGGCGAAGGGCTCCGGCATGAACATGTAGTCGATGTGCCAGAAGGCACCGGTCCTGGGGACGCCGCGGCCTTGCTCGGTCGAGGAGACGAAGATCTCCGGATGGTCTTCGTGGTGGTACATGGTCTCGTAGTAGGGAACTATCTCGCCGATGTGCCGGCCGAGCCGGATGAAGTCTTCCGGGGACGGATGGACGTCTTTGAGTATCACGAGCTTGTTCCGGTAGATCACGTCGCGGATTTCGTCGGCGCTGATGCCGTCGAGGTTCTTCGGATCGATGCCCGTAATCTGCGCGCCAAGGCCTTCGCCTTTCACATTCAGCGTCATCCGGTCTCTCTTGTCGTCGATCGATTCCAGCCACACCAACAGTCGGCAGAAAGTGGCCAAAAGTTCCGCGGGTTCACCCCGAGGCCTCCGCTGCATCGAATTCCCATGTGGCCGGCAGCAGCGGGACGGAAGCGGTCGCGCCGACGGACGCGGTTTCGACGATGCCGGCGGGGCGGACCGGGGCCGGTGTCGTCGCCGTGCCGGTGAAGCCGAGACGCCCGGCACCTTGAGCGCTCGCCGTGGGTTCGTAACCGGCGGTGTCGTCGATGGTGGTGGGCGCCTCCAGGAATTCGTCGCGGTAGCCGCGGGCTCCCGCCTCGCGCCTGCGGCGCCGCTCGCGGCGTGGCCGGGCAACCACCGCGTCCGCGCCCGCCGCGCCGGGGGCGTAGACGGTGTCATCGGCGGTGTCCCGCGATGTGGCGCCGGTTTTGGGGCCGGAGCCGACGCCTGGTGGCGCCGGGCCCGGCACCGCGTAGTTCATCGCGGGAGCGCAGGGAGCGGCGCCGGCCGGGGCCGATGCGGGCGCGGCCGGCGCGGGGGCGTTCACCTCGGGGCCGCCGCCGGCTGCGCCCGACACAGTGGGCGTCACCGCAACGGCGGTTGGCGAATCGAGGTGGTGGCCGGGACTCGGCTCAGCCGGAACGGGAAGCGTCGCGGCCGGAGCTGTTTCGTTCGGCAGGAGCGTCAGTGCGCTCAGTGCGCTCAGTGCGCTCAACGCGGGAGCCAAAAACGGCAGCAGCAGAAGGGAGTAGGACGCGTAATACGGGTACCAGAGCACGTCGTAGAGGAACAATGCGACGACGGCCAGGGCGAAGGCGACGCCGGGGCTGAAGCCGAACTGCTCGAAGAGCTGCTGAAAGAACTGAAAGATCTGTTCGATCTGCTGTGGTGTGCCCAACTGCGAAACGAAGGTCAGGACCTGGCCGATCAGGTGACCGATCGAGTCGGGGGTTGCCGGTGCGGCGCCACCGGCTTTCGCACCCTGCTTGAGGATGGGGGGCGCCGGCCGCAGGGACGGCATCGCCGAGGTGGCCGCGTCGGTGATCGTCTGGTACGCGGTCATGGTGTCGGCGGCCTGGACCCACATGCGGACGTAATCGGCTTCGTTGAGGGCGATCGGGATGGTGTTGATTCCGAAGAAGTTGGTGGCGAGCAGGACCGCGTGGGTGGCGTGGTTGGCGGCCAGTTCCACCAGGCTGGGCATCGCGGCCAGGGCGCTGGCGTAGGCGGCCGCGGCTGTTTCGTGCTGCGTGGCGGCGACCGCGCTGTCCAGCGCGGCTTGCTCGAGCCAGGCCAGGTAGGGGACGTGTGCGGCCACATATTCGGCGCCGCCGGCGCCCTGCCAGCTGTCGGCCCCGACCTCGGTGAGCAGCCGGCCCAACTCGGCCGCGGTGGCACTGTATTGAAAGCTCAGTTCCTGCCACTGTGCGGCGGCGGCCAGCATCGGTCCCGGCCCCGCCCCCGTGTTCAACTGGGCCGAGTGGACCTCCGGGGGAACAGCCATCCAGATGGGGGCCGTCACGAGCAGCACCTCCTTGTCTGACACTGGTTGGCCGCGCTCGCCATCTAGTCGTCGGCGGTGGGCGGAAAGTTCCCGGACGCGACGCCCGTCCTCGGTGTTCGCCCCGCTGCCGTCGCGAACGCCCCACCGGTACAGTCGGATCCGTGCCAGTCCTCGATGCCCGCCATCTCGACGGGATCTCCGAAACCGCGCTGCTCACGTTGCATCAGCGAGCGACGGAGGCCGCCCGGCCCGACGGCATCATCGACGATCCGATGGCGATCGCCTTGCGCGACGACCTCGACTACGACTACCGGCGTTTCGGCCGTACCCATCAAGCGACGGCACTGCGGGCCCTGGTCTTCGACGCCGCCACCCGACAATTCCTGGACGCGCACCCCCGCGGCACCGTGGTCGCTCTGGCGGAGGGCCTGCAGACCAGCTTCTGGCGCGTGGACAACGCTGCGCTGAGCTGGATTTCGGTGGACTTGGCGCCCATCGTGCGGCTACGCGAGCAGCTGCTGCCCCCGTCCGAGCGGTTGCGCTGCTGCGCGCAATCCGCGCTGGACCACTCCTGGATGGACGCGGTGGACGACTCCCGAGGTGTGCTGATCACCGCCGAGGGCCTGTTCCAGTACCTGCGGCATGGCGAGGTGTTTGACCTGATCACCGCCTGCGCCAACCGGTTTCCCGGCGGGCAGCTGGTCTTCGACAGCGTCCCGTGGCTCTTGAGCGAGTACTCTCGGCGGCGCGGCTTCAAGCTCAGTAAGGACTACACGGCCCCGCCGATGCCGTTCTGGTTCACCGCCCACCGGTACGGTGAGTTGGCCGCGCTACCCGGAATCCGCGCCGTCCGCGAGCTGCGCTACCCCCCGGGTCGCGGCGCCCTGCTGCGCTGGGTCGCTCCGCTGTCTTACCGCCTGCCCCAACTCGCCCGGCTGCGGGCTCCGGTGACGCTCGTCGAATTCGGCTGACCGGCAGAGCGTTTCGGCGTCCGACGCAGGTCCCTGGCTAGGTGCCTGGACCGATGCATGCTTCGGCGATCTCGGTGGCCACTCGCATGTCCGGCTGCGAGCGCTCCGAGGGCGTGAGGATCACCGACAGCCAGGTCAGGCTCAGCACGATGGCGGCGAGAACCCCCGTCACCATCCACGGGGAAAGTCCCGCGGACGATCCCGGCGGCGCGGTGCGGTGCCACCACACCATGCCCAACCCGGCGATCGTGGCGACGGTGCCGGCGTAGGCCGCCGCGCAGCACCAACGGAACCGCGGACGACAGACCGCCACCGCCGACACCGAGGCCGTGAGGCCGAAAAGGGCGGTCGCGATGCAGGAAAGCCAGCTTGTACGGGCCGCTGCGGCGGCCGTCGCGGCCAGGCTCAGACCACCGAGGACGGTGGCGGCGGTCAACGTGGCCGCGGCCACCGCAGCTATGGCGCGCACGCGCCCACTGATCCACACATCCTCGAGCACGCGCCGGCCGATCTTGCGCAGCATCCCCTCGATGTGGGCGTCGTCAGCGGTAGGCATGCTCAGTGGTCGCGGCATCGCGCTGGAAGGTTCCCATGGTTCGGTCAGGTGCTCAGCCCGCCTGGTCCTCGCGGCGCGCGGCCGCCAGGAGGTCGTCGCGGGCGCGCGCGACACGAGACCGTACGGTGCCGATCGGGCATCCGCACACCTCGGCCGCCTCGGCGTAGGAGAGCCCGAGCACCTGCGTGAGGACCAGGGCGTCGCGGCGATCGGCGTCCAAGGCCTCCAGCAGCATCCTGATCTCGACCATGTCCTCGAATCGGGCCGCCCCCGAGCGGCTGTCGAGCAGACCCTCCAGGTCGACGGCGCAGCTGGTGCGTGGTCGTCTCTGGTTGTGCCGGATCTGGTCGATGACGACGCGGCGGGCAATGGACAGCAGCCAGGTGCGCGCCGACGAGCGGCCGGTGAAACTCGGCAGCGAGCGCAGCGCGCGCAGGAAGGTCTCCTGGGTCAGGTCGTCGGCGCTGCCGGGATCGGCCAGGAATGCCACGACGCGCCAGACGTCACGCTCGGTGGCCCTGACGAAGCGTTCGAGGGCCGCGGAATCGCCGCGTCCGGCCGCCAGCGCCAGGGAGGTGACCTTGTCGTCGTCGCCGCGCTCGCCCACGCCGAACAACACTAGGCCATCGAAGCGCCGCGGCACGCACCGGGAAGCCCCCCGGAAAGCCCCCGGAAAGCCCCCGGAAAGCCCGACGCGGCCCGCGGGGAGATCGGGCGGCGTTGCCGGCCGCATCAGCCAGGTAGCTTGGTCAGGTGAGAGCGGTGACTTTCGCCCGCTCGGGAACTCATGCCGACGGTGCAGCGACCAGCTGTCGAATGGCAAAGCGAGGAGGGCCATGACGCTTACCGTTGCGGCAGGGTCCGACGCGCCGCAGGCTCGCCGGATCGAACTGGATGTGTCCGGGATGTCATGCGCCGCGTGCGCCGCCCGGGTGGAGAACAAGCTCAACAAGGTCGACGGCGTGCATGCCTCGGTGAATTTCGCCACCCGGGTTGCCACCATCGACGCCCCCGAGGAGGTCGTCGCCGAGGATCTGTGCGAGGTGGTGCGCCGGGCCGGATACGAGGCGGCGCCGCGCGAGCACCGGGCGGTGGACCGGATCGATCCCGACGAAGTGCACGCCCGCAGCCTGCTGCGGCGACTTCTGGTCGCCGCGGTTCTGTTCATGCCGCTCGCCGACCTGTCGGTGGTGTTCGCGGCCGTGCCGAGCACGCGCTTCCCGGGATGGACGTGGGCGTTGACCGCGCTCGCCGCGCCGATTGTGACCTGGGCGGCCTGGCCGTTCCACCGCGTTGCGCTGCGCAACGCCAGACACGGCACCGCCTCGATGGAGACGCTGATCTCGGTGGGGGTCACCGCCGCCACGGTGTGGTCGCTGTGCACCATCTTCGGCACCAGCCGACACCGCGAGGTCCACGGGGTGTGGCAGGCGGTGCTGTCCAGCGACGCCATCTATCTGGAAGTGGCCGCCGGTGTCACGGTGTTCGTGCTCGCCGGGCGGTATTTCGAGGCACGCGCGAAGTCGAGGGCAGGAAGTGCGTTGCGTGCGCTCGCGGCGCTGAGCGCCAAGAACGTCACGGTCCTGCTGGGCGACGACAGCGAGATGGTGATCCCCGCCGACGAGCTCAAAGAGCAGCAGCGCTTCGTCGTCCGGCCGGGGGAGACCATAGCCGCCGACGGTCTGGTGGTGGACGGCACCGCGGCGATCGACATGAGCGCGATGACCGGGGAGGCCAAACCGGTGCGTGCACACCCGGGTGCCAGCGTGATCGGCGGCACGGTCGTCTGCGACGGCCGTCTCATCGTCGAGGCAGCCGCGGTCGGCGCCGACACTCAGTTCGCGGGCATGGTCCGGCTGGTCGAGGAGGCGCAGGCGCAGAAGGCCGACGCGCAGCGGTTGGCCGACCGCATCGCCGCGGTTTTCGTCCCCGTGGTCTTCGCGATTGCGTTGTTGGCAGCGGCGGGTTGGCTCCTCGGCGGAGCCGGGGCCGACCGCGCCTTCTCGGTCGCGCTGGCGGTGCTGGTGATCGCCTGCCCGTGTGCTCTGGGGCTGGCCACCCCGACCGCGATGATGGTGGCCTCGGGCCGCGGCGCCCAGCTGGGTATCTTCCTGAAGGGCTATCGGGCGCTGGAGACCATCCGCGCCGTCGACACGGTGGTGTTCGACAAGACCGGAACGCTGACCACCGGCCGGCTCGCCGTGACCGAGGTCGTCGCCGGGGCCGGGTGGGAGCCCGGCGACATGCTCGCTCTGGCGGCCGCCGTCGAGGCCGCGTCCGAGCACGCCGTCGCGGCGGCGATCGCGGCGGCCGCCGACGGCCGCCTGCCGGTTGTCGACTTCTCGGCGACCGCCGGGCAGGGGGTTACCGGCACCGTCGGTGAGCGGCGGGTGATGATTGGCCGTCCGGCCTGGGTGTCACGCCGGCTGCCCGTTCCCCTCGCGATGGAAAGAGCGCGCCGGGAAGGCGAGAGACGTGGCGAGACAGTGGTTTTCGTCTCCATCGATGACGTGGTCTGCGGCGCGATCTCGGTCGCCGACGCCGTCAAGGACTCCGCGGCCGACGCGGTCGCCGCGTTGCATCAGCGCGGGTTGCGCACCGTGCTGCTCACCGGTGACAACGCGGCCGCCGCTGCCGCGGTGGCGGCGCAGGTGGGCATCGACGAGGTGATCGCCGAGGTGCTGCCCGAGGGCAAGGTCGACGTCATCCAGCAATTGCGGGACCGTGAGCGGGTCGTCGCGATGGTCGGTGACGGCATCAACGACGGGCCCGCCCTGGCGTCGGCGGACCTGGGCCTGGCGATCGGACGGGGTACCGACGTGGCGATCGGGGCCGCCGACATCATCCTGGTCCGCGACAGCCTCGACATCGTGCCGCAGGCGCTCGATCTTGCGCGGGCCACGTTGCGGACCATCAGGGTCAACTTGGTGTGGGCTTTCGGGTACAACATCGCCGCGATACCGATCGCCGCGGCCGGACTGCTGAATCCGCTCATCGCAGGCGCGGCGATGGCGTTCTCGTCGTTCTTCGTGGTGTCCAACAGCCTGCGGCTGCGCAACGTCGGCTTGTCGCGCGAGCCCCGCGCCGGCCACGGCCAAACCGAGGAACCCGCGGTCGCGGTGTCAGCCGTCAGCGGCGGGACCGCGACAGCTCGTTGAGCATCGCGTTGTAGGCGTCGAGATCGTCGTCGTAGGAGGCCTCGGTGTGGCGATCGGAGCGTGCCGCGGCGCGCCGATCTTGCTGCGCCCACTGTGCCACCAGCGCGATGATCACCACCAGAACGGGCAATTCGCTCGAGCCCCAGGCGATCGCCCCGCCCAGGTGTTGGTCGGCGATGACGCCGGAGAGCCACGGCAGATCGACATACGAGTAGAACCTGCCGCCCACGGAGGACGTCATCGTCATCAGCGCGATACCGAAGAACGCGTGGAACGGCATCACCGCGAACAGCACACCCAGGCGGCCGATGAACGGTAGCCGGCGGGGACCCGGGTCGACGCCGATGATGCCCCAGAAGAACAGGTATCCCGTGATCAGGAAGTGGGCGCTCATGAACTCGTGGCCCCAGTGGTACCGGACCAGCGCGTCGAATATCGGCGTGAAGTAGACGACGTACAAGGAGCCGACAAAGATCACGAAGGCGGTGACGGGGTGGGAGAGGAACTTTGTCACCGGTGAGTGCACCAGCCACACCAGCCATTCGCGCGGGCCCGGCGGATGACCGGTGCCCGCGGCCGGAAGCACTCGCAACGCGAGGGTGACCGGTGCCCCCAGTACCAGGAACACCGGAACGAACATGTTGTCCGCCATGTGCTCGATCATGTGAACGCTGAACATCGCCGAGCCGTAAGCCCGCACACCCGACCCCGTCACGAACACCAGCGCCAGACAGCCGATCAGCCAGGCGGCCGTGCGTCCCGCCGGCCAGGCGTCGCCGCGCCGCCGCAAGTGCACCACGCCGACCACGTAAAGGACAGCCAGGACGAGCGCCGCGGTGCCCAGGAACGTGTCGAACCG
>CAYVQQ010000068.1:2260-13079 GCA_964453085.1 uncultured Mycobacterium sp. | reverse complement strand
AAAAGTGTTGCCCGCGAGGCGGGTACGGCCTGGCCGTTCCAGATGCCGCCCAGGCTGGCCAGGCTGAGCAGCGTGCCCAGGCCGGGCTCGGCACGCGGCGCGAATGCCCTCACCCCGAGCGTGTTGGCCGTGGTGTGGGCGGCCGGCGACGAGCCCGTCACCACCGCCGTCAGCCAGGGCAGCGCGGTCACCAGCGCCGCGCCCACGGTCACCGCGGCGCACAGCCGGCGCGAGCGGCCCGCGCCGGGCGCACCGACGCACACCAGCGCGACCGTCGCGGCGAGTAGCAGTCCGGTCGGGGTCAGGCCGGCGGCCGCGATCCAGAAGACCAGGGCGGCAAACCCACCCGCGCCGCCGCCGGACGAACGCAGCGCGAGCATCGTCGTTGCGACCCAGGGCAGGCAGCCGTAGCCGACCAGCAGGCTCCAATGCCCCTGCAGCAACCGTTCGGCGACGTAGGGATTCCAGACCACCAGTGTGGTCGCGACGAACTGGCCGGCCAGACCCGCGGCCGGCAGCACCGTCTCGACCAGTCGCGCCGCACCCCATCCCGCCAGCCACAGCCCCGCAACGAGCAGCACCTTGACCAGGACGCCGCCGTCGACCAACCGCGAGGCCAGCGCCACCGCGAAATCCTGCGGTGTCGCCCTCGGCGCGGACGTCAACCCCAGGGCGGCGTCAGACAGGTACGACCGCGGCGTCGACACCGCGTCACGCAGGAGCAGGTACCCGGGCGCCAACAACGGCGCGGTCACCAGCAGCGCCAGGGCGAGCGCGTACCCGGGCCGGATCCAGCGCACGGCGAGCCGGCCCAGGCGCGTTATTCCGACTCGGGCGCGGGTTTGTCGGGCATGGGCGACGGCGATTCGGCCGGCTCCTCGACCGCCTGCGTCGGAGCGCCCGGGTCGGCGGGCTCGCGACGCAGATGGGGACGTTGGGTGGGCAGCTTCTCGGTCTGGGCTTCGGCGCCGGGTACGGGTCCGTCGGCGCCGCCGCCGAAGAAATCCTGGTCGCCGCGGTCCAGACCGGGATCGGTCAGCGCGCTTTCGGTGCGCAGGCTGAACGAGGCCAGGAGTGCGCCACCGATCACCGCGATCACGCCGACGGCGGTGAAGGTGATCGGCAGCACCCGCGACCATAGCGCCAGCCGGTCCCGCTCGTCGCGGGCGGCGTTGACCTGTGATTCGACAGTGTCCTCGTTGGAGATGACCTTGTAGTCGACCAGCGTCAACTCCGGCTTCAGCGGATCGCGCGCGTAGTAGTGGTTCGCATGCACGGATTCCTTGACGATGGTGCCCGACACCGGATCCACCCAGAAGGTTTTCTGTGCGGCGTAGTAGCGGGTCATGGTGACCTGCTCACCCGGTTCACCAGGCACGCCCCACACGGATGCGGGGGCGGTGATTTTGCCGTCCTCGTTGCCGGCGTACAGCGACGGGTAGACGACAGGAGCCACCAACTTGCCGGCGCCGTCGTAGCCGACGTTCTGCGTGAACCGATAAGTCGTCAACCCGTTGACGTCATCCTGGCTGTCGTAGTTGGCGTCGAACGCCTTCTGCGCGACCGGGTCGAAATACGGATACGTCTTCTTCTCGGTGTGGAACGGGAACCGGTAGGACAGGCCGTCGTGACGCAGTGGGATCGCGGCCGGTGGGTTGTCGTCGCCGAAAGCGCGCGGCTTCTGCACCGAGCCGCCGGGGTGGGTGTCGTCGGACACGGCCATGGCCGTCTTGCGGTTGAGGGTGACCGTGTCCACGATCGCCAGCAGCAGCCCGTTGTCCTTCTGCTTGTCGGCGCGCCGCACCGTCGACCCCGCCTGCAGCGTGACCACGTCGGCGTTGGCGGGTGACTCGACCGTGATCTGCTGCTGGGAGACCAGCGGCACGTTCTTGTTGGTCACCAGGTGGTCCGTGGACAGTGACCCGAGGTCGAGCGCGGTGCCCGTGCCGTTGCTGACCAGCGTGGTGTCGATGTCAAGTGGAATCTTGGTGATCCTGTTGCTGGTATACGTCGACAACAGCAGCGCGGCGATCAACAGGGCGGCTCCGAGCCCGATGATCCCGCACGCCGCGAATCGCAACATGACTGTTCGGTTCACGTTGCCGTGCCCTCCTCTTGGTCCATTGAGGTCCCCGCTGCTCCCCGGGCTCGCCGGGCCGGACCAAACCGCGGGCAAACCCGTTTGACCCTAACAGCAGATCATCGGGCTTCGGCGGAGGAACCTGACGCCGCAGGCGGCGGTGCGGGAGCCGGCTAGCGGGGTATACCCGGACTGCGGCGGGCCGGCACGGGCACACTGTGAGGATGACCGACGGCCGGCAGGTGGGCGGAAGCCGCAGCTTCCTGCCCGCCGTGGAGGGCATGCGCGCCTGCGCGGCCATCGGTGTGGTCGTCACCCACGTCGCGTTCCAGACGGGTCACTCCAGCGGTGCCGGTGGCCGGCTGCTCAGCCGCTTCGATCTGGCCGTCGCCGTCTTTTTCACGCTGTCGGGATTTCTGCTGTGGCGAGGCCACGCCGCGGCGGCGCGCGACGGGGACCCCCGTCAGCTGAGCCGGCCGCGCACGGCGCGCTACCTGCGGTCGCGGTTCGTCCGCATCGTGCCGGCCTACGTGGTGGCGGTCGTGGTGATCCTGACCCTGCTGCCCGACGCCGACCACGCCAGCGTGACGGTGTGGCTGGCCAATCTCACGCTCACGCAGATCTACGTGCCGCTCACCCTGACCGGCGGGCTGACCCAGATGTGGAGCTTGTCGGTCGAGGTCGGCTTCTATCTGGCGTTGCCGCTGCTGGCGCTGCTGGCCCGCCGCCTCCCCGTCCGGGGCCGGGTGCCGGCGATCGCGGCGCTGGCGGTCCTCAGCTGGGCATGGGGTTGGGCCCCGGTGGTGGCCGGGCACACCGATGCCGGCGCCAACCCGCTGAACTGGCCGCCGGCGTTCTTCTCCTGGTTCGCCGCGGGGATGCTGCTGGCAGAGTGGACGTACAGCGAGGTCGGGCGGCTGCACCGGCTGGCCCGCCGGAGGGTGCCGATGGCGGTGTGCGCGGTGCTGGCGTACCTGATCGCGGCGTCGCCGCTGGCCGGTCCGGAGGGCCTGCTCCCCGGCAGCCCGGCGCAGTTCGCGGTGAAGACCGCGATGGGTTCGGTGGTGGCGTTCGCGCTCGTGGCGCCGCTGGTGCTGGACCGGCCGGAGACGCCGCACCGGTTGCTGGGCTCCGCGGCTATGGTCACGTTGGGCCGCTGGTCCTATGGGCTGTTCATTTGGCACCTCGCCGCGCTGGCCATGGTGTTCCCGGTGATCGGAACATTCCCGTTCACCGGCCGGATGCCGGTGGTGCTGGTGTTGACGCTGGTCTTCGGCTTCGCGATCGCCGCGGTCAGCTACGCCCTGGTCGAGTCGCCCTGTCGGGAATGGTCGCGGCGGCGGGAGCGTCGCGCAATGCCGACCGGGGCACCTGCCGCGGCGGAGGCGGTCATCGATGCCGAGGCGGATGCGATCGCGCCATGACCTCGGTGCGACCGACTCGCCCCGGGACGCTTCAGTAAGCGCCCTGCCGGTCAAAGATGCGGCGCGGGTTGTCGACCAGCATGATGTGCAGTTGCTCGTCGGTGACGCCGCGCTCCTTGAGCGCGGGGATCACGTCGTCGTGGATGTGCAGGTAGTGCCAGTTCGGGAGGGCCACCGACGACAACGACTCGGGCAGAGCATCGAAGTAGCAGTGCGCGTCGTGTGACAGCACCATCTTGTCGGCGTGTCCGCGTTCACACAACCGGGCCACGATACCCACCCTGTCTTCGAACGGCAGGATGGCGTCGATCCCGAAGCGGTCCATCCCGAGATATGAGCCGGCGGCGATGATCTCTTCGAGGTAGTCGACGTCGGTGGTGTCGCCGGAATGGCCGATGACCACCCGGCTCAGGTCGACGCCCTCCTCCTCGAAGATCCGCTGCTGCTCGAGTCCGCGCCGTAACCCGGCGTGGGTGTGCGTGGAGATCGGCGCTCCGGTGCGCCGGTGTGCTTGGGCCACGGCGCGCAACACGCGCTCGACGCCCTGGGTGACGCCGGGAGCGTCCGTGGCGCACTTGAGGATTCCCGCCCGGATACCGGTGTCGGCGATGCCCTGCTCGATGTCGCGGACGAACATGTCGGTCATGATCTCCGGGCCGCCGAGCTCCGCGCCGGGGCCCAGGTAGTGGAAGTAGAACGGTACGTCGTTGTAGGTGTACAGCCCGGTGGCGACGACGATGTTCAGCTCGGTCGCGGCCGCCACCCGTGCGATGCGCGGGATGTAGCGGCCCAGCCCGATCACTGTCAAGTCGACGATCGTGTCCACGCCGCGGGTCTTCAGCTCGTTCAGCCGGGCGATGGCGTCGGCCACCCGTTGCTCCTCGCCACCCCAGGCCTCGGGATAGTTCTGGGTGATCTCGGTGTTCATGATGAACACGTGTTCGTGCATGAGTGTCACCCCGAGATCGGCGGTGTCGATAGGACCGCGGGCGGTAGCGAGTTCGGACACGCGACTGATGCTAGGTCGGCCGGCGCCCGACCAACAGAACTCCGGCGCAGCCACCCGGGCCAGGGCTCGGGGCCGCCGGGCGACCGAGGCCGTAAAATGACCGGGTCATCGATGCGAGGAGGCCGCATGCCGACGGTGACATGGGCGCGCGTCGACCCGGCCCGCAGGGCCGCCATCATCGAGGCCGCGGAGGCCGAGTTCGGCGCGCACGGCTTCTCCCGGGGCAGCCTGAACGTGATCGCCCGGCGCGCGGGCGTGGCCAAGGGCAGCCTGTTCCAGTACTTCGTGGACAAGCGCGACCTCTATGCGTTCGTCACGGACATCGCCGGCCAGCGGGTGCGCTCCTACATGGAGGAGCTCATCCGGGAGATGGACCCGAACCGTCCGTTCTTCGAGTTCCTCACCGACGTGCTCGACGGCTGGGTCGCCTACCACGCCGAGCATCCGCACGAACGCGCGATCCATGCCGCGGTGACCCTCGAGGCCGACACGGAAGCCCGCGTCGGCGTGCGCAGCGTCGGCAACCGGCATTACCTGGAGATGCTGCGGCCACTGGTGCGCGACGCGCAGGTCCGCGGGGAGTTGCGTGCCGACGCCGACACCGGCGTCCTTTTGTCCCTGCTGTTGATGATCTTCCCGCATCTGGCGCTGGCGCCCTACATGCACGGCCTGGACCCGGTGCTGGGACTCGACGAGCCCACCCCGGAGCAGCCGGCGTTGGCCGTGCGCAGGCTCGTCGCCGTGCTCGCGGCGGCGTTCTCCGCAACACCGAGCCCCATAGCACCGAGCCCCATAGCACCGAGCCCCATAGCACCGAGCCCCATAACGCCGAGCCCCGTTGTCGGCTTCCCGTCGGCGCGTTCCGAGGAGTTCGCATAAAGAGGGGATACGCGTGGGTTCGCCGGCGTTCCGGCGGGGTCGGCTTGTCGCCTCGACGACTGCAGGCCGCCTCAGACCGGCTGGACCGGCAGGCGCTCACCCCACCCAGACGGTCTTGGCGTTGCAGAACTCCTTGATCCCCAGCCCGGCCAGCTCGCGGCCGTAGCCGGAGCGCTTGATGCCGCCGAAGCCCAGCTCCGGGAAGGACACCGTCATGCCGTTGATGAACACCTGGCCGGCCTCGATCTCGTCGATGAAGCGTTGCTGCTCGGCCTCGTCGGCGGTCCAGGCGTTCGAACCCAGCCCGAAGGTCGTCGCGTTGGCGATCTCGATGGCCTCGTCGATGTCGGCGGCCCGGTACATCGAGGCGACCGGCCCGAATACCTCCTCGGTGTAGAGCGCCATGTCCCGGGTGATGTCGGTGACCACTGTCGGCGGGTAGAACCAGCCGGGCCGGTCCAGCGGTTTGCCGCCGCAGCGGATCGTGGCGCCGGCCGCGGCGGCGGCGTCGACCTGCTTGGCGATCTCGTCGCGGCCGGACTCGGTGGCCAGCGGGCCCACGTCGGTGTCCGGGTCGGTCGGGTCGCCCACCTTCAGCGCCTGCACGCGCTCGACATACCTGTCGACGAACGTGTCGTAGATGTCGGTGTGCACGATGAACCGTTTGGCCGCGATGCAGGACTGTCCGTTGTTCTGCATGCGCGCGGTGACCGCCGTCTCGACGGCCTGGTCGAGGTCCGCCGACGGCATCACGATGAACGGGTCGCTGCCGCCGAGTTCGAGCACCGTCGGTTTGATCTCGTCGCCGGCGATGGCGGCCACCGACTGGCCGGCCGGCTCGCTGCCGGTCAGCGTGGCCGCCGCGACCCGCGAGTCCCGCAGGATGCGCTCGACGGCGCCGGCAGACACCAGCAGCGCCTGGAAGCAACCGTCGGGGAAGCCGCCGCGACGCACGACGTCGGCGAGGTACAGCGCGGTCTGCGGCACGTTCGACGCGTGCTTCAGGATGCCGACGTTGCCGGCCATCAGGGCGGGCGCAGCGAACCGCACGGCCTGCCACAGCGGGAAGTTCCACGGCATCACGGCCAACACCACCCCGAGGGGCTGGTAGCGGACGTACGCCGTGGACGCCCCCACCTTGTCCGCGTCGGCCGGCTCGTCGGCCAGCAACGTCTCGGCGTTCTCTGCGTAGTAACGAAAACCCTTGGCGCACTTGAGGACTTCAGCCTTGGCCGACTTCAGCGTCTTGCCCATCTCCAGCGTCATCATCGCGGCGGTGTCGTCGGCCTCCGCCTCGAGCAGGTCAGCGGTGGCGTCTGCCCACTGCGCTCGCCGGGCAAAGCTGGTTCGGCGGTAGTCCCGGAACCGGGCGTGGGCGCGGGCGATCGCCGCGTCGACGTCCTCGTCGGTGGCCGGGGTGAAGGTTTTGACGGTCTCGCCGGTAGTCGGGTTGATGGTGGCGATGGGCACGCTGACATCCTTCGTTCTTCGGGGGTGTGAAGGGTTCCGGTGTTCACCCTGCCACTATCGTGGCCATGAGGGAGGCGCCGGATGACCAAAGCCACCACGTTGATGGTCGAGTGCCTGGAAAACGAGGGTGTTTCCGTCGTGTTCGGGCTGCCGGGCGAGGAGAACATCCGCTTCGTGCAGGCGCTGGCGGCGTCCGGCATCCGCTACGTGCTGACCCGGCACGAACAGGCCGCGTCGTTCATGGCGGAGATGTACGGACGCGTCACCGGCCGGGCCGCCGTCGTGTCCAGCACGCTGGGTCCCGGCGCGATCAACATGCAGCTCGGCGTCGCCGATGCGACCACCAACAGCACGCCCCTGGTGGCGATCTCCGCACAGGTCAGCCGCGATCGCGAGTACAAGGAGTCGCATCAGTACGTCGACCTGGTTTCGATGTTCGCCCCCATCACTAGCTGGGCAGCCGCGGTCCCCACCGCCCGTGCCATCCCGGAGATGTTCCGCAAGGCGTTCAAGATCGCCGAGACCGAACGCCCGGCCGCGGTCTATCTGGCGGTGCCGGAGAACATCGAGACCGACGAAACCGACGACCTCAAGGACCTCAAGCCACTGCGCCGCGACGTCGTCCACGCCGACGCGCCGGCGCCCGGACAGGTGGAACGCGCGGCCGCAATTCTGCGCAGGGCGCAGCGACCGGTGCTGCTAGCCGGGCACGGAGCGGCGCGCAGCGACGCAAGCCGGGCCCTGGTGCGCATCTCGGAGGCGTTCGGCATCAAGGTGGCGTGCACCTTCCACGGCAAGGGCGTCATGCCCGACGACCACCCCAACAGCATCGGGACCATCGGCTTCATGCGGCACGACTACGTCAACTTCGGCTTCGACAACGCCGACGTGGTGATCGCGGTCGGCTACGAGCTGCAGGAGTTCGATCCGGTGCGGATCAACCCGCAGGCCGACAAGAAGATCGTCCACATCCATCACTTCCCGGCCGAGGTCGACGCGCACTACCCCGTCGACGTCGGGATCATCGGCGACATCAGCGCCTCACTGGACGCGCTCACCGAGACGCTCGACGGCCACCGCTGTTTCCGCGGCGACGAGGTGCCGGTGTCGGGATTACTCGCTGAGGAATTAGCTCAGGGGCAACGGGATTCGAGGTATCCGCTGGCACCGGCGCGGATCGTCGCCGACATCCGCGCCGCGCTGGGCCGCGACGACGTCGTCCTGGTCGACACCGGTGCCACCAAGATGTGGATGGCCCGGCTCTACCCGACCTACGAGCGCAACACCTGCCTGGTATCGAACGGGCTGTCCGCCATGAGTTTTGCGCTGCCGGGGGCGCTCGGCGTCAAGATCGCGCGGCCGGATGCGAAAGTGCTGGCGGTCGCCGGCGACGGCGCGTTCCTGATGAACTCGCAGGAGATCGAACCGGCCGTGCGGGAGAGGATCCCGTTGGTGGTGTTGATCTGGGAGGACGGCGGCTACGGGCTCATCGAGTGGAAAATGGACCTCGAGCTCGGCGAGCATTGCTACGTCAAGTTCGGCAACCCGGACATCGCGACCTTCGCGGATAGCTTCGGCGCCAAGGGATATCGTATCGATCGTGCCGAGCAACTGCTGCCGACGCTGCGAACGGCGCTGGCCGACGACGGCGTTTCGCTGATCAGCTGCCCGGTCGACTACTCGGAGAATCTGCGGTTGACCAACCGTCTGGGTGAGTTGGACGAGACGCTGTAGCTCTTCTGAAGAGAGCTCTTCTGAAGAGAGCTCTTCCTGAAGAGAGCTCTTCTGAAGAAGGCTCTTCCGAAAGAGTATGAAACAACTTGTGTCACTGTGGTTTCTGTGGTCACTAGGCGGGGTTTTTTGTCGGTGGGTGTGCGTAGTTTGGCGATGTGGGTGGTGATCGGGAGGCCTTGTCGGCGGATTTCGCCGCTCTGGATGCCGCCGTGGACCGGCTGCTCACCTACGACTGCGAGGCGTTGACCACCCCCGAATTGTTGGCGTGGCTGGAGCGGGTGGAAAAGGTGCGCCGACGCCTGCCCGCCTTGGAGCATGCGGTGGTCAACACCCTGGCCCGGCAGGCCACCCCCGAAGAATTGGGCGGCAAACTGTCCCATGCGATCGCCGGGGCGGCGTTGATCAGTCGCACGGAAGCCTCCCGACGCGTGCGCGAGGCCGCGGACCTCGGCCCTCGCCATGGGCTGACCGGGGAACGGTTGCCGGCGGTGTTGGCGAACACCGCAGCCGGCCAGAGACGGGGCACGCTGGGTGCCGGGCAGGTCGCGGTGATCCGCAGCTTCTGTCACCAGTTGCCCGGCTGGGTCGACCAGGACACCCGCGAGGCGGCCGAAGCCGACCTGGCCCGGTGGGGCGGCGAGATTCGACCCGAGGAACTCGCTGGGCTGGCTGATCAACTAGCCAACGCCATCAACCCCGACGGCAACTACACCGACGAGGACCGTGCCCGGCGGCGCGGACTGACCCTGGGCCCCCAAGGCGAGGACAAGATGTCGGCGCTGCGCGGCTGGGTCACCCCGGAACTGCGCGCCACCCTGGAAGCCGTGTGGGCGAAACTGGCGGCGCCGGGCATGTGCAACCCGCTCGAGGACCAACCCTGCGTGGCCAACCCGCCGTCCCAGGAGTCCATCGACAATGACACCCGCGGTGCGGCCCAGCGCCACCACGACGGACTGCTGGCCGGGTTGCGCGCGCTGTTGGGCAGCACAGAACTGGGCCAGCACAACGGATTACCCGCGTCCATCATCGTCACCACCACCCTGGCCGAACTGGAAGCCGCCGCCGGACAAGGCCTCACAGGTGGGGGCACACTGTTGCCGATGAGCGACGTTATCCGTATGGCCCGCCACGCCCATCACTACCTGGCGATCTTTGACAAGGGCAAAAGCCTGGCCCTGTACCACACGAAGCGTTTGGCGTCGCCGGCGCAGCGGATTGTGTTGTACGCCAAGGACCGTGGCTGCTCGGCCCCGGGCTGTACCGTGCCCGGATATCTCGCCGAAGTGCATCACGTCACCAACTGGGCCAACTGCCACCGCACCGATATCGACGATTTGACCTTCGGCTGCGGCCCCCACCACCGAATGCTGCAATCCGGCGGTTGGACCACCCGCAAAAACGCCCGTGGTGACACCGAATGGATCCCACCCCCGCACCTGCAACGCGGCCAACCCCGCACCAACGCCTACTGGCACCCCGAAAAACTCCTCCGCAGCGAAGACGGCGAGAAAGACAACGCCTCGGGCGGGTGCTAACTGCCTCACGGTTCCCCGCACCACGGCTGGGCAGTTCAAAAAGCTGGGCGAAACGTAGCGGATGCTCAAAGCCACCGACACTTCTGCTTCATGCAGGACGCTGGCGATGGGCTCGACCCCGAACCGAACGCGGCTGGCGGGTTCTTCGGTCCTTGCACACCTTCGTCGTCGTCACGTCCAGAGCGTGCCCGTCATCGATATCGGCCTGGCGCGTCCACGCGCGGACCGACTCCACTCCGTAGCCGGGCCGGCGAGCCACCCGTGGCACCGTTGCCTGCTCGGTGCCCAGCTCCGTTCGCAACGTATCGCACCAGCAGCGATTCACGCCGACGCAGCACGGCCAATCACATCCTCACGCACCGCATGCTTCCCGACACGGTCCGTTCGGAAGGCCACCGCCCGTCGCGGTTTCGAAGATAGGGGTGGAGTCCGACTCCTGGGTACCCGGTGGCAGGGTCGCGACGCACGTGCCCCGTGATCGAATGAGTCCGTGCTGTTCCGTCAGTTGGAGTACTTTGTGGCGCTGGCTCGCGAGCGCCATTTCGCGCGCGCCGCCAGCGCCTGCTACGTGTCGCAGCCCGCCTTGTCGGAAGCCATCCGCAAGCTGGAGCAGGAATTCGACGTGCCGTTGGTCAGGCGTGGCCAGAAGTTCGAGGGCCTCACCCCCGAAGGCGAGCGGCTGGTGCAT
>CAYVQQ010000068.1:0-2250 GCA_964453085.1 uncultured Mycobacterium sp. | reverse complement strand
CGCCCTCAAACAGGAAGTCACGGCGCTGCAGACCGGACTGACCGGCGAACTCCGACTGGGCGTGGTGCCTGCGGCCTCGACCACTGTTGCGCTGCTTACGGATCCGTTCTGCGCCGCGCACCCGTTGGTCCGGGTCCGGCTCGAGATGAATCTGCGATCCGCAGAAATCGTCGAACGCGTGCGCCGGTTCGAACTCGACGCCGGGATCGTCTACCCCGATCAACAGGACACCGACGAGCTCGTCGTCGTCCCGCTGTACCAGGAGCGACCGGTGCTCATCGCCGGTGCCGAGTTGCTCACCGGCCGGTCCGGCACCATCACCTGGTCCGAAGCGATCGAATTGCCGCTGTGCCTGCTGACACCCGGCATGCGTGGCCGCCGGCTCGTCGACGACGCGCTGGCGGGTCAGCGTCTGAGCGTGACGCCCCAACTGGAAACCGACTCCCTGGTGACCCTGCTCGCCCACGTACGCGCGGGCCGGTGGGCCAGCATCGTCCCGCAACCTTGGATCGAAACGCTCGGCCCTCCCGCGGGGGTCGCCGCCCTGACGCTCGACCAACCACGCGTCAAGGCGCTCATCGCGCTCGTCACCACCAAGGCGGAGCCCGGCTCACCGGTCGTCCGCGCATTGGTTCGGGCCGCGCGCGACACCGGCATCCACGAGGCACTCGACCGCGGGTGATCGGTGATCGGCGCGGCCTATCGCCCGGTCGGAAACGCGTCTTGGACACCTCCGTAACAGTCCTCCGATACTGGATTCAAATCAGTTTTCACCGAATAGGAGGATTCTCAATGGCTAAGTGCGTGATGGTGCTCTATCCCGATCCTGTCGGTGGATACCCTCCCCGCTACGCGCGCGACACGATCCCCGAGATCACCAGTTACCCCGACGGCAGCACCGTGCCGTCCCCGTCGCGGATCGACTTCACCCCCGGGGAACTGTTGGGCTGTGTCTCGGGCGCGTTGGGGCTGCGGAAGTTTTTCGAGGACCGCGGGCACGAGTTGGTCGTGACGTCGGACAAGGACGGTCCGGATTCAGAATTCGAGCGGGCCCTTCCCGACGCGGATATCGTTATATCCCAACCATTTTGGCCGGCATACCTCACCGAGGAGCGCATCGCCAAAGCCCCCGGGCTCAAGTTGGCACTGACCGCGGGAATCGGGTCGGACCACGTGGATCTCGAGGCGGCGAAGCGTCGGGGCATCACGGTGGCGGAGGTGACGTACAGCAACAGCATCAGCGTCGCCGAGCACACGGTGATGCAGATCCTGGCGCTGGTGCGCAACTTCCTTCCGTCGCATCGCTGGGCGGCTGAAGGCGGTTGGAACATCGCCGACTGCGTGGAACGCGCCTATGACCTGGAGGGCATGGACGTCGGGTTAATCGCCGCGGGCCGGATCGGGCGGGCGGTGCTGCGCAGGTTGGCGCCGTTCGACGTCAACCTGCACTACACCGACACACACAGGCTTGCACCAGAAGTGGAGAAGGAGCTGAACGTCACGTTCCATCCCGACGTGGAGTCGCTGGTGAAGTCCGTCGACGTCGTATCCATCCACTCACCGCTCTACGAGGACACCCGCCGGATGTTCGATGAGAGGCTGCTGGCCATGATGCGGCGCGGCTCTTACATCGTCAACACGGCACGTGGCGAGGAGACCGTCCCCGAGGCCATCGCCGCTGCGTTGGCGAGCGGTCATCTCGCCGGATATGCCGGTGACGTGTGGTTCCCGCAGCCGCCGCCACCCGACCACCCATGGCGCACCATGCCGAACAACGCGATGACGCCGCATGTTTCGGGCACCACGCTGTCCGCGCAGGCGCGCTACGCCGCTGGAACCCGCGAGATTCTGGAATCCTTCTTCGCCGGGAGGCCCATCCGTCCTGAGTATCTGATCGTCGAGGGCGGGAAACTCGCGGGCACGGGAGCCGTGTCCTATCAGCGGTAGCATTGCCCCCCGGCAGCTCACGACGCGGGAGACGCCGGTCAGTCGATGACGTGCCGTTGCGGTTGATGGGCAGGCACGGGCGCTCCGGTCACGGGTCGTTCACGATTCGTCGTTCTTTGGGGCCGCCTGTGCCTGCCGATTCAGCATCATGCGTAGAGTCGACTGCGGTGGCGTCGGATCGCGGAAGTGTCGGAGAACGCGCACCGACGCCGAGTTCGGGCGGTAAGACCCGCTTCGCGCGGGAATGTCTCCGGATGGTCGGCAACGACGCCGCGACAATGGCCTGCTCCATGGGGCCTGCTC
>CAYVQQ010000067.1:0-13174 GCA_964453085.1 uncultured Mycobacterium sp. | reverse complement strand
CCCCCGGCGGTTCCTACCCACCGCCGCCTCCGCCGTCCGGTGGCTACGCGCCGCCCCCGCCGGGACCGGCGATCCGCACGCTGCCGAAGCACGACTACACGCCGTGGTCGTCCCGGGCGCTGGCGTTCGTCATCGACGTCCTGCCGTACGTCGTCGTGCATTCGATCGGCTGGCTGATCCTGCGGACCACCCAGCAGACGTCCTGCGTCGCCGACATCACGCCGTACGCCGTCAACCAGGTGTGCGTCACCCAGTACGCGGCCGTCGGGTTGCTGGCGCAGGCATTGGGCTCGGCGGTGGGCCTGTTCTACCTGATCTGGAACTACGGCTACCGCCAGGGCACCACCGGGTCGAGCCTGGGCAAGTCGGTGATGAGCTTCAAGGTGGTCAGCGAGGTCACCGGGCAGCCGATCGGCTTCGGGAAGTCGATCCTGCGTGTCTTCGCGCACTTCGTCGACGCGATCATCTGCTTCGTCGGCTTCCTGTTCCCGCTGTGGGACCAGAAGCGGCAGACGTTGGCCGACAAGATCATGTCGACCGTCTGCCTTCCGATCGGGGGCGGGTAACGGTGCGGGAGGGCGCGGAGCGCGGCATGCCACCCCGCGGGACGGCCGGACTGGCCACCCGGGCCATCCACGCCGGGTACCCGCCGGATGCCGCGACCGGGGCGGTGAACGCCCCGATCTTCGCCAGCAGCACGTTCGCCCAGGACGGCGTGGGGATCCTGCGCGGCGGGTTCGAGTACGCACGTACCGGCAACCCGACCAGGGCCGCGCTGGAAGCCTCGCTCGCAACGGTCGAAGAGGGCGCGTACGCGCGGGCGTTCAGCTCCGGAATGGCGGCCGCCGACTGCGCCCTGCGGGCGATGCTGAGGCCCGGCGACCACCTGATCATCCCCACCGACGCCTACGGCGGCACGTTCCGCCTCATCGACAAGGTGTTCACGCAATGGGGCGTCGGCTACACCCCGGTGGCGCTGTCCGACCTGGACGCCGTCCGCGCCGCGGTCACCCCGCGGACCCGGATGATCTGGGTCGAGACACCGACCAACCCGCTGCTGTCCATCGCCGACATCGCCGCCGTCGCGGATCTCGGCGCGGACCTCGGTGCGAAGGTGCTGGTCGACAACACGTTCGCCTCACCCGCGCTGCAGCAGCCGCTGATGCTGGGCGCCGACGTCGTGCTGCACTCGTCCACCAAGTACATCGGCGGGCACTCTGACCTGGTGGGCGGCGCGCTGGTCACCAACGACGAGGAACTCGACCGCGCGTTCGGTTTCCTGCAGAACGGGGCCGGCGCGGTGCCGGGCCCATTCGACGCCTACCTGACGATGCGCGGCCTCAAGACGCTGGTGCTCAGGATGCAACGGCATGGCGAGAACGCCCTGGCCGTGGCGCGCTTCCTCGCCGAGCATCCCGCGGTGAGCGCCGTGCTGTACCCCGGCCTGGCCGGCCACCCGGGGCACGACGTCGCGGCACGCCAGATGCGGGGCTTCGGCGGAATGGTCTCGGTGCGGATGCGCGGCGGGCGGCGGGCCGCCCAGGATCTGTGCTCCCGCACCGAGGTGTTCATCCTCGCCGAGTCCCTGGGTGGGGTGGAGTCGCTGATCGAATATCCCAGCGCGATGACGCATGCGTCGACAGTGGGGTCGCCACTGGAGGTTCCCGACGACCTGGTGCGGCTGTCGGTCGGCATCGAGGACATCGCGGACCTGCTGGGCGACCTCGAACAGGCCCTGCGCTGACCCCTGCTCACCGGTCGCGGGCGCTACGCGTGGTAGGGCTCCGCGCTGACCAGTGTGACCTCGACGGTGCTGCCGTTGGGAACGGTGTAGCTGCGTGTTTCGCCCACCTTGGCGTCGATCAGCGCGCCGCCCAGCGGCGAGTTCGGCGAGTACACCTCGAGCTTGCCGTCGTTGACGCCCTCCTGGCGGGTGGCGATCAGGAACGTCTCGGTGTCGGACTTGTCGCCGTTGTAGTAGACCTTCACGACCGAACCGGGCAGGGCGACCCCGGACTGCTTGGGCGCCTCACCGACCTTCGCGTTGCTCAGCAGGTCCTGTAGCTGCCGGATGCGGGCTTCCTGCTGGCCCTGCTCCTCGCGCGCGGCGTGGTAGCCGCCGTTCTCGCGGAGGTCCCCCTCCTCGCGGCGGTCGTTGATTTCGGCGGCGATGATCGGGCGGTTTGCGATCAACTGGTCGAGCTCGGCCTTGAGTCGGTCATGTGATTCCTGCGTCAGCCAGGTCACCTGAGTGTCCGTCATCTCGTCGCGCTCCTTGGTGTCCACGCTTGCACCTCTTCGCGCAAGCCTCCGTCTGCTCCGCCGCCGGGCATGATCGGGCATCCCGGATGCGGCCGGTCCGTCCCCGCCCGCGGCCATAATGCAGCAATACACGGCCCTATCAGGAACCGTGCATTCACCCACCTTACCATCACGGAAACGTTTGGCGACTCCACGTTCGCAGTTCGGGGTTCGCGCCGCGGTCAGGAAGGTCGCAGATATGCGGGCACGTCGGTGCCGCAGCCATAGATGTCGGCCATCATCGGCGGCTTGGAGGATTTCACCGTCGTCGTCACCTGCACCGTGGTCTGATCGGACGGCGGGACCAGCACCTCGCGCCGGCCGGTCTCGCTCCCGTCCGCGGCGCGCACCCGCACGATGCAGTCCACCGGCCGTGACGGGTCGGAGCGTGTCACGCTGATCGTCACGGAGGCCGTCTCGTCGTCGATGACGTGATACCCGGCCAGCGAACCCGAGACGTCGCTGGTGCCGAGCCGTTGGTAGGCGATGACCGCGACGACGACACCGGCGGCGACCGCCAGCACGGCCAGCGCGATCACGGTGCGCCGCCGCGTCGCACCCGACAGCCGGGACCGCCCATAGCGGCTCTCCGGGCGCGGAATAAAAGTCTCGCTCATGCGTGATTCATACCTGGACGACCGATCCGGCGTCCCCGGCTCAGGGGACACCGGGGATGGAGAACTGGAAGTATAGGGTCGGATGGGCCCGGCCGGCGCAGCGATGCCGACGGGCGCACACCTACGAGGCATTCCGACAGGCCCACAGGACGGTGTAGGGGAGCGTGTGAGCGAACTGCGGTTGATGGCGGTGCATGCCCACCCCGACGACGAATCCAGCAAAGGCGCGGCAACCCTCGCCAAGTATGCCCACGAGGGGCATCGCGTGCTGGTCGCGACGTTGACAGGCGGCGAGCGCGGCGACATCCTCAACCCCGCGATGGACGTGCCCGACGTGCACCGACGCCTTGCGGAGGTCCGCCGCGACGAGATGGCCGAGGCGGCCCGGATCCTCGGCGTCGAGCACACCTGGCTGGGTTTCGTCGACTCCGGCCTGCCCCAGGGTGACCCGCCGCCGCCGCTGCCCGAGGGCTGCTTCGCGCTGACGCCCTTGGAGGAATCGGTCGAGGCGCTGGTGCGTGTGGTCCGCGAGTTCCGGCCGCACGTGATCACCACGTACGACGAGAACGGCGGCTACCCGCATCCTGACCACATCCGCTGCCACCAGGTCTCGGTCGCCGCCTTCGAGGCCGCGGGCGACTACCGGCGCTTCCCGCAGGCCGGCGCCCCATGGACGGTGTCCAAGCTCTACTACGTCCACGGGTTCCTGCGCGCGCGGATGCAGCTGCTGCACGACGAGGCCGTCAAACACGGCCGGGCCGCCCCGTTCGGGAAGTGGCTCGAGCACTGGGACCCCGAGCGTGACCCGTTCGAGACGCGGGTGACGACGCGCGTCGAGTGTGCGGCGTATTTCGGCCGCCGTGACGACGCGCTGCGGGCGCACGCCACGCAGATCGACCCCGACCACGACTTTTTCGCCGCTCCCATCGCGTGGCAGGAGCGGCTATGGCCGACCGAGGAGTTCGAGTTGGCCCGGTCCCGGGTGCCGGTCCGCCTGCCCGAGGAAGACTTGTTCGCCGGAATCGAGGTTGACGGGTGAATCACATCCTTCTCGTGGCCAGCGCCGCGGTCTGGGCAGACGGCGCGCCGCGCAACCACGGCCCCGACTTCGGCAAGGCCAGCCCGCTGGGACTGCTGGTGATCGTGCTGCTGCTGATTGCCACGATGTTGCTGCTGCGGTCGATGAACCGGCAACTGAAGAAGGTGCCGGAATCGTTCGATCCCGAACACCCGGCCCCCGACCAGGCCGCGGACGAGGGCACCGACGCGGTCGAGCCGTCGAACGAGGGCACCGACGGCGTGACGCGGCCACCGGGATCCGGTGATGAACCCCGCTGACCCTTCCCTGACCAACGTGCTCGGCCTGGCGACCAGTCCTTATTTGCGCCAGCACGCCGACAACCCAGTGCACTGGCAGCAGTGGACACCGGAGGCGCTGGCGGCTGCGGCGGCGCGCGACGTGCCGATTCTGCTGTCCGTGGGCTACGCCGCCTGCCACTGGTGTCATGTCATGGCCCACGAGTCCTTCGCGGACCACGAGGTGGCTGCGGTGATGAACGCGGGGTTCGTCTGCGTCAAGGTCGACCGGGAGGAGCGCCCGGACATCGACGCGGTGTACATGAACGCCACTATCGCGCTCACCGGTCAGGGCGGCTGGCCGATGACGTGTTTCTTGACGCCCGACGGCCGTCCCTTCTTCTGCGGCACGTACTACACGAAAACCGACTTCCTGCAGGTGCTTTCGGCGGTCACCGAGGTCTGGCGGCACCGGCGCGACGACGTCGAGGAGGCGTCTGACCGCATCGCCGGGGAGCTACGGGCGACGGTGGGAGCTTCCTGGGAGCAGGCAAACGGGAACCCGGCGTTGGTCCCCGCGGTCTGCGACTACGCCGTTGCGGCGCTGCTGGCCGGCGAGGACAAGGTCAACGGTGGCTTCGGCGACGCGCCCAAGTTCCCGTCGGCTGCCGTTCTGGAGGCGTTGTTGCGCAACTACGAGCGGACCAAGTCCCCGGCCGCCCTGGAGGCGGTCCAACGGGCCGGCGGCGCGATGGCCCGCGGCGGAATCTACGACCAGCTTGCCGGTGGCTTCGCCCGCTACAGCGTCGACAACGCCTGGGTGGTTCCGCATTTCGAGAAGATGCTCTACGACAATGCGCTGCTGCTGCGGACCTACGCGCACTGGGCCCGTCGCACCGGGGATCCGCTGGCCCGCCGCATCGCCGACGAGACCGCGCGGTTCCTGCTCGTCGAACTGTTCGACGCCGACCTGTTCGTCTCTTCGCTCGATGCCGACGCCGACGGCCGCGAGGGCTCGACCTACGTCTGGACGCGCGCGCAGCTGAGCGAGGTCCTCGGTGACGGCGACGGTCGTTGGGCCGCCGCGCTTTTCACGGTGACGCGGTCCGGTACGTTCGGGGACGGGGCGTCGGTGCTGCAGCTGCGCGAAGACCCCGACGATCCGCAACGGCTGGAAAGGGTGCGGTCCGCGCTGCTGGCCGCCCGCCGCACCCGGGCCCAGCCGGGACGCGACGACAAAGTCGTCACCTGCTGGAACGGGCTGGCGATCACCGCACTGGTCGAGGCCGGCGTGGCCTTGGACGAACCCGAGTTGATCCGCACCGCGGCGCGCTGCGCCGCGAAGCTGCTGGACCTACACATCGTCGGCGGCCGACTGCGGCGGGCCAGCCTGGGCGGGGTGGTCGGCGACAGCGCTGCCATTCTGGACGACCACGCCATGCTGGCCGCCGGGCTGCTGGCTTTGTATCAGCAGACCGCCCAGGAGAATTGGCTGACGGGTGCGATCGAATTGCTGGACGCGGCGCTGCAGCACTTCGCCGATCCGGCTCGGCCCGGCCGCTGGTTCGACACCGCCGACGATGCCGAAAAGCTGATGCTGCGGCCCGCCGACCCGCTGGACGGGGCGACGCCGTCGGGTGCTTCGTCGATCACGGAAGCGTTGCTGACCGCGGCGCATCTGGTCGACGGGCCCCGCGCCGAACGGTACCTGCAGGCGGCCTCCGATTCGCTCAACGCCCACTCGGCGCTGCTGAAGCAGGCGCCCCGTCTGGTCGGCAATTGGGTGTCCGTCGCCGAGTCGGCGGTTCGCGGGCCGCTGCAGGTCGCGGTCGCCTGCGACCCGGCACGCTCGGAATTGCTGGCCGAGGCACGCCGCCTGGCGCCCGGCGGGGCGATCGTCGTCGGAGGCGCGCCGGACTCGTCGGTGCTGCTCGCCGGCCGTACCCGGGCGGGCGACGCCGACGCCGCCTACGTCTGTCGGGGCCGGGTGTGCGACCTCCCGGTGACCGGGGCCGCGGAGTTGGCCGCGGCCCTGGGGGTGCCCCGGCAGTAGCCCGATCTCACCGCGCCTCGCGGGCTCCCGGCTCCATCAGGCCGGGTGGCTGACGTAGAAGACGGCGAGCCACATCGCGATGTAGTGCAGAAGCGCCGCAAGCACAGTGAACGCGTGGAAAACCTCATGGTAGCCGAAGGTGCGCGGCCACGGGTCGGGCCAGCGCAGCCCGTAGAACACCCCCCCGATGCTGTACAGCACGCCGCCGACCGCCAGCAGCGCCATCGCGGCCACCCCGGCGCTGTGGATGATCGTCGGGGCGTACCACACCGCCACCCAACCCAGCAGCAGATACAGCGGCACGCCCACCCACCGCGGCGCCGTCGGCCAGAACACCGTCAGCAGTATCCCGGCCGCCGCACCGCCCCACACGATCCACAGCACCAGCACCCCGGTGTTTTGCGGCATGGCCAGGCGTGCGAATGGGGTGTAGCTGGCGGCGATGAAGAGAAAAATCGTCGAATGGTCCAGCCGCCGCATCCACAGCCGGGCGGTCGTCGACTTCCACCGGACACGGTGATAGGTCGCGCTGACGGTGAACATCGCCACCGTGGCGGCGGCGTAGACCAGCGTCGAATGACCGGCGCGTGGCGACGCGACCGCCCACGACACCGACACCAGCGCCGCCCCGCACACCACCGCCAGCCACGCCGAGTAGAAGTGGATCCAGCCGCGCATCCGCGGCCTGGAAAAGAATTCGGCAGCGCCCTCGATGAACTCTTCGACCGGGTGCTCCGGCCCGCGCGCCGGTGATGCGCGTCGTGAATTGGCCCCCGAGTCGGCGGGAGTGCTGGTCGGGCTGCTCATGTCTCCTTTTGCGCGCACGTCGAGAGGGTGTCCAGGGCTTGTCGTGTGTCCACCCTAGCCGCGAATGGTTACGCGACGGTGTCCGCGCGCGGTGGCATCCGATGCACTGACGGCCGGAATCGCCGGACCCGACAGTAGGGTGATTCCCCGTGGAGATCATCCCGCCCCGGCTCAAAGAGCCGCTCTACAAAGTCTATGAGCTGCGCCTGCGGCAGGGACTGGCCGCTTCCAAAGCCGAACTGCCTCGCCACATCGCGGTCCTGTGCGACGGGAACCGGCGCTGGGCGCGCGACGCGGGTTACGACGACGTGAGCTTCGGCTACCGGATGGGGGCCGCCAAGATCGCCGAGATGCTGCGCTGGTGCCAGGAGGCGGGCATCGAGATGACCACCGTGTACCTGTTGTCCACCGAGAACCTGCAGCGCGATCCCACCGAGCTGGCCGGGCTGATCGAGATCATCACCGACGTCGTCGAGGAGATTTGCGCGCCGGCCAATCGCTGGAGCGTGCGCACGGTCGGGGACCTCGAGCTGCTCGGCGAGGAACCGGCCCGGCGGTTGCGCGGCGCAGTGAAGTCAACACCGGCCGTGGCGTCCTTCCACGTCAATGTCGCGGTCGGCTACGGCGGGCGCCGAGAGATCGTCGACGCGGTGCGGGCGTTGCTGAGCAAGGAACTCGCCAACGGCGCGACCGGCGAGGAACTCATCAACGCGGTGACCGTCGACGCAATCTCCGAGAACCTCTACACCTCGGGGCAACCCGATCCGGACCTGGTGATCCGCACCTCGGGCGAGCAGCGCCTGAGCGGCTTTCTGCTGTGGCAGAGCGCGTACTCGGAGATGTGGTTCACCGAGGCGCACTGGCCCGCGTTCCGCCGGGTGGACTTCCTGCGCGCGCTGCGCGCCTACAGCGCGCGGCACCGCAGGTACGGCAGGTAGCGACCGGCGTCCTTGAGAGCCCGACTCGTCGGTGCGGGGTCCCGGGGCCCGCATCTACAGCTTGCGCAGGCGCAGCCGGTTGATGGAGTGGTCGGCGTCCTTGCGCAGCATCAGCGTCGCGCGAGGCCTGGTCGGCAGGATGTTCTCGACCAGGTTGGGCCGGTTGATCGACCGCCAGATCTCGCGCGCGGCGGCGACGGCCTCGGTGTCGCCGAGGGCGGCGTAGTGGTGGAAGTGCGATTCTGGGTTGGCGAACGCAGTGCTGCGCATGGCCAGGAACCGCGAGATGTACCACTGCTCGATGTCTTCGATACGGGCGTCCACATACAGCGAGAAGTCGAACAGGTCCGACACCATCAGGGTCGGGCCGGTCTGCAGGACGTTGAGACCCTCCAGGATCAGGATGTCGGGATGGCGGACCACCTGCCTGGCCCCGGGAATGATGTCGTAGTGCAGGTGGGAGTACACCGGTGCGGATGCGAACTCCGACCCGGACTTGACCGCCGTCACGAAGCGCATCAGTGCACGTCGGTTGTAGCTTTCGGGAAAACCCTTGCGGTGCATCAGGTTCCGCCGGTCGAGCTCGGCGTTCGGGTACAAGAATCCATCGGTGGTGACCAGGTCGACCCGCGGGTGGTGGTCCCAGCGGGCCAGCAGGGCCTTCAGCACGCGCGCGGTCGTGGACTTGCCGACGGCGACGCTGCCGGCGATCCCGATGATGAACGGCACCGGCCGGTCGGGGTTCTGCTGCGGTTCGCCGAGGAACTCGGCCGTGGCGGCGAACAGGCGCTGGCGGGCGGCGACCTGCAGGTGGATGAGCCGGGCCAGCGGCAGGTACACCTCTTCGACTTCGAGCAGGTCGATCTGGTCACCGAGTCCACGCAGGCCGACGAGTTCCTCTTCGCTGAGGGCCAGCGGCGTCGACATGCGAAGCGCACGCCATTGCTTCCGGTCGAACTCAACGTAAGGGCTCGGCTCGCTAAGCCGCGGCATGGTGCAAGTGTTGCAGGGGCCGCCGGGCACCCGATGGCTGGGCTGGCCAAAGGCGCCGCTCGATAGACTCGTTGGCGTGACTGCCGCTCATGACGCCCCCGCCACCTCTTCCGGCCCGGCCTCTCTCATGTCTGCCCCCCTCGCCGAGGTCGACCCGGACATCGCGGAGCTGATCGGCAAGGAGCTGCGCCGGCAGCGCGACACCCTGGAGATGATCGCGTCGGAGAACTTCGTGCCACGCGCGGTGCTGCAGGCTCAGGGCAGCGTGCTGACCAACAAGTACGCCGAGGGGCTGCCGGGCCGCCGCTACTACGGCGGGTGTGAGTACGTCGACGTGGTGGAGAACATCGCCCGCGACCGGGCGAAGGCGCTGTTCGGCGCGGAGTTCGCCAACGTCCAGCCGCATTCGGGCGCCCAGGCCAACGAGGCGGTGCTGCACGCGTTGATGACGCCGGGGGAGCGGCTGCTCGGGCTGGACCTGGCCAACGGCGGGCACCTCACGCACGGCATGAAGCTGAACTTCTCCGGCAAGCTCTATGACGCCGGTTTCTATGGTGTCGACCCGGCGACTCATCTGGTGGACATGGACGCCGTGCGGGCCAAGGCGCTCGAGTTCCGCCCGCAAGTGATCGTCGCCGGCTGGTCGGCCTACCCGCGGATCCTGGACTTCGCGGCGTTCCGGTCGATCGCCGACGAGGTCGACGCCAAGCTTTGGGTGGACATGGCCCACTTCGCCGGTCTGGTGGCCGCCGGGTTGCACCCGTCGCCGGTGCCGCACGCCGACGTGGTGTCCACCACCGTGCACAAGACGCTCGGCGGCTCCCGCTCCGGCATGATCATGGGCAAGCAGGAATTCGCCAAGGCCGTCAACGCGGCGGTGTTCCCGGGCCAGCAGGGCGGGCCGCTCATGCACGTCGTCGCGGGCAAGGCGGTGGCGCTGAAGATCGCCGCCACGCCGGAGTTCGCCGACCGTCAGCGGCGCACGCTGTCCGGGGCGCGCCTCATCGCCGAGCGGCTGACGGCTCCCGACGTGGCCAAGGCGGGCGTGTCGGTGCTCAGCGGCGGCACCGACGTCCACCTGGTGCTGGTCGACCTGCGCAACTCGCACCTCGACGGCAAGTCCGCCGAGGATCTGCTGCACGACATCGGCATCACCGTCAACCGCAACGCGGTTCCCAACGATCCCCGGCCGCCGTTGGTGACGTCGGGGTTGCGGGTGGGGACGCCGGCGCTGGCCACCCGCGGGTTCGCCGACGCCGAGTTCGCCGAGGTCGCCGACATCATCGCCGCCGCGCTCGCGGCGGGGGCATCGGCCGATGTCTCAGCGCTCCGGCAACGGGTCACCCGGCTGGCCTCGGCCTTCCCGCTCTACGAGGGCATCGAGGACTGGACGCTGGTCGACGGTTAGCGGCGGTTGGCGGCCGGCCGGGCCGGGGAAGGCCCCGGACAGCACCCGCGGGACCCGGCAGAGGACCAAGGTCACCAATCGGTTGCGACACGAGCGGAGAATTTCACACACCTGTGTATGCGGGTTACAGTAACCGTATGGCACAGAAACCTGTCGCAAATGCGCTGACGCTGGAACTCGAGCCCGTCGTCGAAGCGAACATGGACCGACACCTCAACACCGAGGAACTCTGGTTCGCGCACGACTACGTGCCGTTCGAACGCGGGGAGAACTTCGCTTTCCTCGGTGGCCGTGACTGGGACGCGTCCCAGGCGACGCTGCCCAAGGACATCACCGACGCCTGTGAGATCCTGCTGCTACTCAAGGACAACCTCGCCGGTCACCACCGCGAGCTTGTCGAGCACTTCATCCTCGAGGACTGGTGGGGCCGCTGGTTGGGCCGCTGGACCGCCGAGGAGCACCTGCACGCGATCGCGTTGCGCGAGTACCTCGTGGTGACTCGCGAGGTCGATCCGACCGCGAACGAGCAGGCGCGCGTCGAGCATGTGATGAAGGGCTACCGCGCCGACACCTACTCCCAGATCGAGACCCTGGTGTACATGGCCTTCACCGAGCGCACCCACGCGGTTTTCTGCGGCAACCTGGCGGCCAAGGTCGAGGAGCCGATCCTGGCCGGACTCGTCGACCGCATCGCCCGCGACGAGGTGCGGCACGAGGAGTTCTTCGCCAACCTCGTCGCGCACTGCCTGGCATACACCCGCGACGAGACCGTGGCGGCGATCGCCGCCCGCGCCGCCGACCTGCAGGTCGTGGGCGCCGACATCGATGCCTACCAGGACAAGGTGAGCAACGTCGCCCGGGCGGGCATCTTCGGGCCCACGCAACTGCGGCAGGCGATCTCAGACCGCATCACCCTCTGGGGGCTGGCTGAGGAGCCCGCGCTGCGGCAGTTCGTCATCGGTTGACAACTCGGCGCGCCTGCGCGGCGCGTGGTCGACGACGAGTGTAGCGTCGTCGGTGATGGTCAGCGACAAGCTCAGCTGCCAGGGCGGCACCTCCCGTCAACGCAACGGCAGGACCGGCCCCGGTCCTGATGCCGCGACTCCCACCGACATGCCTGTGTGGGTCCGCGCGGGCACAATCCGCTCGAGGAGCGCCACGTGACCGATATCCGGACCTACGTTCTCGACACCTCGGTGCTGCTGTCCGACCCGTGGGCGTGCAGTCGGTTCGCCGAGCATGAGGTGGTGGTTCCGCTGGTGGTGATCAGCGAATTGGAGGCCAAGCGCCATCATCACGAGTTGGGCTGGTTCGCCCGTCAGGCGTTGCGCCTGTTCGACGACCTGCGCCTCGAGCACGGACGGCTGGATCAGCCCATTCCCGTCGGGACACAAGGCGGTACGCTGCACGTCGAGCTCAACCACACCGATCCCGCGGTGCTGCCGGCCGGCTTCCGGACCGACAGCAACGACTCCCGGATCCTGAGCTGCGCCGCCAACCTCGCCGCGGAAGGCCGGCGAGTTACCTTGGTCAGCAAGGACATTCCGCTTCGGGTGAAGGCCGCTGCGGTGGGCCTGTCGGCCGACGAGTACCACGCCCAGGACGTCGTCGCCTCCGGCTGGTCGGGGATGCGCGAGATCGACACCGCCGCCGAAGACATCGACGCGCTGTTCGCCGACGGCGAGATCGACTTGGCCGAGGCGCGGGACCTGCCGTGCCACACCGGGGTTCGGCTTCTTGGCGGCAGCTCGCATGCCCTCGGCCGGGTCACCGCCACCAAGCGCGTCCAGCTGGTCCGCGGCGACCGCGAGGTGTTCGGGCTGCGCGGCCGTTCCGCCGAGCAGCGGGTCGCGCTCGACCTGCTGCTCGACGAGTCGGTGGGCATCGTCTCGCTCGGCGGTAAGGCCGGCACCGGCAAGTCGGCGCTGGCGTTGTGCGCGGGCCTGGAGGCGGTGCTGGAAAGGCGGACCCACCGCAAGGTGGTGGTATTCCGCCCGCTGTACGCGGTCGGAGGCCAGGAGCTGGGCTACCTGCCGGGCAGCGAGAGCGACAAGATGGGCCCGTGGGCGCAGGCGGTGTTCGACACCCTCGAGGGCCTGGCCAGCCCGGCCGTTCTCGACGAGGTACTCTCCCGCGGCATGCTCGAGGTGCTCCCGCTCACCCACATCCGCGGCCGCTCGCTGCACGACTCGTTCGTCATCGTCGACGAGGCGCAGTCGCTGGAGCGCAACGTCCTGCTGACGGTGCTGTCCCGGTTGGGCACGGGCTCGCGGGTGGTGCTCACCCACGACATCGCCCAGCGGGACAACCTGCGGGTCGGCCGCCACGACGGGGTCGCGGCGGTGATCGAGAAGCTCAAAGGGCACCCGTTGTTCGCGCACGTCACGCTGCTGCGCAGCGAGCGTTCGCCGATCGCCGCGCTGGTCACCGAGATGCTCGAGGAGATCGCCGGACCGCACTGAGTGCGCGAGCCGGTAGGCTGCGAGCGTGCGGAAGCGACCCGACAGCCAGGTCTGGCGCTATTGGCGGACCGTTTTCGGCGTCCTGGCGGCCGTCGCGGTGCTGGTCGTCGGCGGCCTCACCGGCCATGTGACCCGCGCGGAGAACCTCAGCTGCGCGGTCGTCAAGTGCGTCGCGCTGACGTTCGACGACGGGCCGAGTCCGTTCGATGCCCGGCTGCTGAAGATCCTGCAGGACAACGACGCAAAGGCCACCTTCTTCCTGATGGGCAACAAGGTGGCGGCCGACCCGGCCGGAGCCA
>CAYVQQ010000066.1:0-13197 GCA_964453085.1 uncultured Mycobacterium sp. | reverse complement strand
GGCCAGACGAGCCTGGCCGGCGGATTTCGTTATCGCGAAGCGGGATTCACGCCCGGTGGAATCGATCTCAGCTCACACCGGACGGCAGCCGCGCCGCGTCGTCTGCGTTCTTGCCGTGAGCTTTGCTGCCGACGTAGGCTTCGGCGCGCATACGCTCCGCAATGTGCGGATGGTGCAGTTCGAACGCCGGCCGCTCGGAGCGAATCCGGGGCAGCTCGGTGAAGTTGTGCCGCGGCGGCGGGCAGCTCGTGGCCCACTCCAGCGAGTTGCCGTAACCCCACGGGTCGTCGACCGTCACCGGTTCGCCGTAGCGCCAACTCTTGAAGATGTTCCACACGAACGGCAGCACCGACACCCCGAGGATGAACGACCCGGTGGTCGACACGAAGTTGAGCGTCTGCCATCCGTCGGTGGGCAGGTAGTCGGCGTAGCGGCGCGGCATGCCCGAGTTGCCCAGCCAGTGCTGGACCAGGAACGTGACGTTGAAGCCGATCAGCGTCAACCAGAAGTGCAGCTTGCCCAGTCGCTCGTCGAGCAGTCGGCCCGTCATCTTCGGGAACCAGAAGTAGATCCCGGCATAGGTGGCGAACGCGATCGTGCCGAACAGGGTGTAGTGGAAGTGCGCCACGACGAAATAGCTGTCACTGACGTGGAAGTCCAGCGGAGGGCTGGCGAGCATGACCCCGGTCAATCCGCCCAACAGGAACGTGACCAGAAAACCTACGCTGAACAGCATGGGCGTTTCGAAGGTCAACTGGCCTCGCCACATTGTGCCGATCCAGTTGAAGAACTTGATCCCGGTGGGAATGGCGATCAAGAACGTCATGAACGAGAAGAACGGCAGCAGCACCGCCCCAGTCGCGAACATGTGGTGCGCCCACACCGCCACCGACAGCGCGGCGATCGACAGCGTCGCATAAACCAGCGTGGTGTACCCAAAGATCGGTTTGCGGGAGAACACGGGGATGATCTCCGAGACGATGCCGAAGAAGGGCAGCGCGATGATGTACACCTCCGGATGCCCGAAGAACCAGAACAAGTGCTGGTAGAGGATCACTCCGCCGTTGGCGGGGTCGTAGACGTGCGCCCCGAGGTGGCGGTCGGCGGCGAGCCCGAACAGCGCCGCCGTCAGCAGCGGGAAGACCAACAGCACGAGGATGCTGGTGATCAGGATGTTCCAGGTGAAGATGGGCAGCCGGAACATCGTCATTCCCGGAGCGCGCATGCACGCCACGGTCGTGATCATGTTGACCGCGCCGAGGATGGTTCCGAGGCCACCGACGCCGACCCCCAGGATCCACAGGTCGGCGCCCGCCCCGGGGCTGTGCGCCATCTGTGACAGCGGGGTGTAGGCGGTCCACCCGAAGTCGGCGGGACCGCCCGGAACGATGAACCCGCCCAGCGCGATCAGCGCGCCGAAGATGAACAGCCAGAAGGACAGTGCGTTCAGCCGCGGGAACGCCACGTCCGGAGCGCCGATCTGCAGCGGCAGCACCAGGTTGGCGAACCCGAACACGACCGGGGTCGCATAGAAAAGCAGCATGGCCGTGCCGTGCATGGTGAACAGCTGGTTGTACTGCTCATTGGACAGGAACTGCAGTCCAGGCGCCGCCAGCTCGAGGCGTATCAACAACGCCATCAGGCCGCCGATGAAGAAGAAGATGAAGCAGGCGACGACGTACATGACGCCGATCGTCTTGTGGTCGGTGGTGGTGATCAGTTTGTAGATTAGGTTGCCCTTGGGGCCGATGCGAGGCGGGAATGGCCGGCGGGCTTCCAGTCCGGCGACGGGTGGTGCTTCCGTGGTCATCGAGTTCCTCCACAGCATTCGGTAGCGGGGCCAGCGTTCGACAAGGCACCCTAGTATTTCGGGCCGCGAGCACGCGACCCTAGGACCAAATGTCCCTACTCAACCGGTCTTGGGCAGGCCGCCCGCCGGGTACGAGCAGCGTACCATTTCAGGATTTCGGGGCCGGGCGGCCCGCAAGGCTTCTCGTGTGACGTTGATGGTGACGATGACGCGGCTGTCGGCGCCGGCCGTTCGGCCGCTCGGCGCGGGTTTCGGGCACAATTCCGCCCCTCGTTCGCGACGAGTTCACCGGAGCGCGCAAGCGCGACCGAAACGGCCGGCCGGCCGTCAGAAGAAGAAGCCGGCGTAGGGGGCGTCGGGTACCTCGAACAGCCGGTCGGCGGTGGCGATCGCCTCGGGGTCGTCGGCCCGGGCCAGCCCCGCCACGGCGAGGCTGCGCCACGTCGCGCCGCCGAGCAGCACCGCGGCCAGCCCCTCGATGCCCACGTGCAACCTGGCGCGCCGGCCGGTGCGCTCGGCTCCCGCGGCGCTGACGGCGAAGTGGGCCGAGTTGTGCGGCAGGACCAGGTCGTTGACGGCGATGGTAACCTCGCCGTCGCAGGAGTACCGGCGCGCCGAGAGCGCCTTGTCGGAGTCGACCACCCGCAGCCACGTTTCATCGTGCACCGCGGTTACCCGCATCGCGCGCCGATCGACCAGCAACCACGGCAGCGGGTCGTCGAGCGGCAGCGACCAGAACACCACGCGGTCGATAAGGTCGAGTCCCAGCAGGAAGCGCAGCAGCCCTAGGTAGGCGTCCTCGGTGGGGGCGAAGAAGTCCTCGACAACGATCGTGCGCTGCTCGCTCACGAACCACCTGTCGGTGTCGACGGGATGGTAGCGGGCAAATCCAGTTTCCTGCCCAGGGTCGCCATGCACCGCGACGTACCGAGGACCCGAGGATGATTCGGTGCGCAGCCGCACACTTCGCCACCACATGTCGGGCCGGTCGACGGTTCCCGGCCGGGACGGCCGGTTCGCGGCACAGATCCGCGGCAGGACGTCCCAGGCACCGGGGCCGTCGAGCAACCGCACCGGACCGCCGCGCCCGACGTCCGGACGCAGCGCCGCCCGCGCGGTCGTCACCTCTACGCTCTGCGACGAGCTCGCCACGCCGTAGCCGAACCGTTCGTAGATCGTGGCCTCGGAGGCTCGCAACGTTGCCACGACCTCGCCTCGCTCGGCGATGTCGCGCAGCTGATGACCGACCAGGTCGGTGGCTATTCCCTTGCGGGTGAACGACGGCAGCACCCCGATGTGCGTCACGGCGGCATGACCCACGACCATCCCGCCGGGCAGCGTCAGCCCGCTCGTGGCGGCGCCGGCGGTGCCGACCAACTCTCCGTCGACGATCGCCCCGATGGTGCGGCCAGGCTCAAGCAGTTCGGTGATCCGGCCGGGCGGCAGGTCCGGCAACGGCGGGAGGCCCACCATCGAGGCGCGGAACACGTTGACCGCGGCGATCAGGTCGTCTTCGTCGTCGAGTACGCGGATGTCGGTGGTCACCCGGCCATCATGTCTGGTGGCCGCCGAGATTGGCTATCGGATGGACAGCCCCGTCAGCGCCCGCGAGATGACCAGCCGCTGAATCTCGCTGGTCCCCTCGAAGATCGTGAAGATCTTCGCGTCGCGGTGCATCCGCTCGACGGGGTAGTCGCGGGTGTAGCCGTTGCCGCCCAGGATCTGGATGGCCTCGTCGGTGACGTAGACCGCGGTCTCGCTGGCCACCAGCTTGGCCATCGAGCCCTCGGCGGCATCGAAGTCCTGGTTGTTGCGCGCCATCCACCCGGCCCGCCACACCAGCAGCCGCGCCGCGTCGATCCGGCTCTTCATGTCGGCCAGTTTGAATGCCACCGCCTGGAACTCACCGATCTTGCGGCCGAATTGTTCGCGCTGGCAGGCGTACTCAAGGGCGTATTCGTAGGCGGCCCGGGCCACACCGACGGCCATCGCGCCGACAGTGGGTCGGGTGCGTTCGAAGGTCTTCAGCGCCGCTTGTCCGCGCGCGGAGGCGCCGGACTTGACCCGTGCGATCCGCTCCTCGAACTTCGCCCGGCCGCCCAGGATCGCGTCCTCGGGCAGCCGGACGTCGTCGAGCACCACCTCGGCGGTGTGCGAGGCGCGGATCCCGTGCTTCTTGAACTTCTGGCCCTGGGCGAGGCCTTTGGTGTCCGGGCCGATGACGAACGTCGCCTGGCCGCGGGTGCCGAGCTCGGGGTAGACCGACGCCACGACGATGTGAACGTTGGCGATGCCGCCGTTGGTGGCCCACGTCTTGGTGCCGTTGAGGACCCATTCGCGGGACGCCTCGTCGTAGCGGGCGCGGGTGCGGATACCTCCGACGTCGGAACCGGCGTCGGGCTCCGACGAGCAGAACGCGCCGAGTTTGGGCTCGTCGGGCGTGCCGAACATCTCGGGCAGCCAGCGACCGAGCTGTTCGGGGGTGCCGTTGCCGGCCAGCGCCGCCGCGGCCAGGCCGGTGCCCATGATCGAGAGCGCGATGCCGGCGTCGCCCCAGAACATCTCCTCGAACACGGTCAGCATGCCCAATCCCGTCGGCTCGACGGCCTGCTGCGCGAGCAGGTCCGAGGAGTAGAGCCCCACTCTGGCGGCCTCCTGGATCACCGGCCACGGAGTTTCCTCGCGTTCGTCCCACTCGGCCGCCGCGGGACGGATCACCTCGGCCGCGAACCGGTGCACCCAGTCGCGCACCTCGATCACCTCGTCGCTGAGTTGCAGTGAAAACGTCACGCTTCTACTCCTGAATCTCACGGTTTCGGTATTGGGTGAGGACGCTGACCGTCTGGCCGACCCACGCCTCGAAGTAGCGCTGTTCGTCGATGTTTCCGGGCAGTCGACCGGTCAGCGCCTGCAACGTCGCGGCGTAGGACAAGGAGCCGATCGCGACGGCCGCGGCCGCCTCGGGGTCGGGGATGCGGGTGCGCCCGGAACGGTTGGACGCGGCCAGTTCGGCGGCGAACCGTTGGTAGGCGTTGTCGGTGATCACCCGCCAGGTCTTCTCGTCGAGGTCGCCGAGCTCGTCGGGTTCGCGCAGCATGACCTTGAGCAGATCCTCGCTTTGGCGAAGGTTGCCCCAGATCAGCTGGCCGGCGACGCGCACCGCCTCCTCGACGCTGCTCGGCTCCCCGGCGTCGTACTGCTCGCGCGCGGCGACGATCCTGTCGATGCGGTGGGCGACCGCCGCCTCGAGCAGTTCACGCTTGGACCCGAAATGCTTGTAGAGCGCCCCGGACCCCGGCGCCAGACCGGAGGCCCGCTGGATGTCGGCCACCGACGTCGCCGCGTATCCCTTGTCCGCGAAGAGTTTCAGCGCCTCGGCCAGCAGTCGGTCCCGACCGGAGATGGCCACGGTGAGAAATTACTCACTCACCGCGCGTCCCCGCAAACGGCCGCCACGGAACACTCGTCACCGGCCGGAGGTCGGGCACCGGCCGACGGTAGCGTGAACCATAATCGGCCCATGGTTTTCGCCCCGGCGCAGCGCGACCCCCGGCCCGCCGGCCGGATCCCCGGTGGCCCCGGCTCGCCGGTGCGGGTTTGGTGATGGTGCGGGACTCCCCCATGCTGCGGCATATGCACCTACCGATGCGGGTTCTGTCGCTGCGCACCATCGTCATCATCGCGCAACTCGGGGTGATCGCCTTCACCGTCGCGCTGGCCGCGTGGGTGTGGATCGGCGTCACCAACGACCAGTACAGCCAACTCGACCGGCGACTGGATTCGGTCAGCAGCCTCGGCGACATCAACACGCTGCTCAACAGCGCCCAGCTCAGCAGCCCCGACCGGCCGGCCCCGGACGGGAACCTGGTCCGCACCGCGCGCATCGGCGGCGTGACCGTCTCCGTGCCCAGCGACGTCGTCCTGCCCAAGCTGCCCAACGGCTACGCGAACACCACCATCAACGGAGTGCAGTATCGCGTCCGCACGTTCACCGCGGGGCCGGCCACGATCTCGCTCGCGGCCCCGCTGGCCGAGGCACAGCACCGGATCAACGAACTGCACCTACGGGTGATGCTGATCTGCGCCGGCGTTATCGGCGGCACCGTGCTGGTCGGCTGGGTGATCTCGCTGATCATGGTCAACCCGTTTCTGCTGCTGGCCCAACAGGCCCGCGCCATCAACGCCCAGTCCAGCCCGGACGAGGTCCAGGTCCGTGGCGTGCGGGAGGCCGTGGAGATCGCCGAGGCCGTCGAGGGAATGCTGGCCCGCATCGGCAACGAGCAGCAGCGCACCAAGGCGGCGCTGGAGTCGGCTCGCGACTTCGCCGCCGTCGCCTCGCACGAGCTGCGGACCCCGCTGACCGCCATGCGCACCAACCTGGAGGTGCTGTCCACTCTTGAGCTGGCGCCCGAGCAGCGGCACGAGGTGATCAGCGACATCATCCGCACGCAGAGCCGCATCGAGTCGACGCTGACCGCGCTCGAACGGCTCGCGCAGGGGGAGCTCACCACCGTCGACGATTTCGTCCCATTCGACGTCACCGAATTGCTGGACCGGGCCGCCCACGACGCGCTGCGCATCTACCCCGACGTCGACGTGGCGCTGGTGCCCTCGCCGACCGTGCTGATGGTGGGCCTGCCCACCGGGCTGCGGCTGGTGATCGACAACGCGATCGCCAACGCCGTCAAGCACGGCGGCGCCACCGAGATCCGGCTCAACGTCACCAGTTCCGCCGAGGGCGTGCAGATCACGATCGACGACAACGGCACCGGAGTTCCGGTGGAGGAGCGCACCGCCGTCTTCGAGCGCTTCTCCCGCGGCTCGACGGCATCGCGTTCGGGATCGGGACTGGGGCTCGCGCTGGTGGCGCAGCAGGCCGAACTGCACGGCGGGGAGGCCTCCCTGCACACCAGCCCGCTGGGCGGGACGCGGCTGTTGTTGAAGCTCGCCGGAGACGGACGCGGCCCCGCCTGACACGGCTTCCGTTGACGTCGAGCCGACCCCAGGTCACCGCTTGGCGTCACCGTGTTCGATCCGGTCGCCGCCCGGCGCTACTGCGGTGTGGCGAACGGCCCGGGGAGCTTTGGCGTCCGCTCGCCGGGCGATTTACAGAGACGGGTTCTGCTGGGCCAGGTCCAGCAGCAGGTAGGCGATGCACAGCAGGAAGTGCAGCACCACGAGAATCAGGCAGGCAAGCAGCAGCGAGCGGGAGCTGCGCTGCTTCAACCGCCTGATCCTGGCGGTACGCGTTGCCCGATTGGCCTCGAGCGCGATCAGCGCGAAATGGGCGTCTGTCACCTCGTGGGCCGCGGCGGGCAGTCCGGCCGCGATCGCCCGAAGCCGCCCCGGCGTGGTTCGGACGCCAACGCCCGCGAATTGCCGGCACAGCCGCCGTGCCCGGGCCCGGTTCAGTGCCCGATACCGCATCTGCAGTTGATGCGAGAGGTACTGGAGTTCATCACCCCAGCGGTCGGGCGGGGTCGTCACAATCGGAAGTCTACTGTGTCACGGAACACCTTTCCGATGTCCGTGCACACGCTGGCGGCCAGGTTTTGTCGGCCCCCGCGATGCTGACCAAGGTGCCGCCATGCTCCGAACGCCTCCGGCAGCTGCTGGTGCCCGTGCCATCACCGGGGCTGTTTCCGGCATGTACCGACCCGAATATGATCGAGTACGAATCAAGCGCTGTAACGATTGCACGGCACAAGGGTTTGGAGAGTTCCATGCCGAACGACAAGCAAGCGGACCGGATGACCTTCGGTCAGGGGTTCATCGCAGCGCTCGACCAAAGCGGTGGGTCGACGCCGAAGGCGCTGCACCAGTACGGCATATCCGAAGATGCATACTCCTCCGAGACGGAGATGTTCGACCTCATCCATGAGATGCGGTCCCGGATCATCACCTCCCCCGCCTTCACCGGGGACCGGGTGCTGGCGGCGATCCTGTTCGAACAGACGATGGACCGCGACATCGAGGGCAGACCGTCGACCGCGTACCTGTGGGAGACCAAGGGCGTGGTGCCGATCCTCAAGATCGACAAGGGGCTGGCCGCGGCTTCCGACGGCGTCCAGCTGATGAAACCGATGCCCGGTTTGGACGAGTTGCTGGAGCGCGCCGTCAGCAAGGGCGTCTTCGGCACCAAGGAGCGCTCGGTGATCGGCCGAGCAAGCCCCGACGGCATCGCCGCGGCGGTAGCCCAGCAGTTCGAGGTGGCCCGACAGGTGCTCCGCCACGGACTGGTGCCGATCCTGGAACCCGAGGTCACGATCTCCATCCCCGACAAGGCGGCGGCCGAGGCGATCCTGCGCGACGAGATCATCAAGCAGCTCGACACCGTGCCCGAGGGGCAGCGCGTGATGGTCAAGCTCAGCCTGCCCAGTGAGGTCAACTACTACCGACCCCTGATGGAACACCCGAAGGTGATGCGGGTGGTGGCGCTTTCTGGCGGCTACTCCCGCGAGGAGGCCAACGAGCTGCTCGCCAAGAACACGGGCCTGATCGCCAGCTTCAGCCGCGCGCTGACCGAGGGACTTTCCGTGGACCAGACCGATGAGGAGTTCAACGCCACGCTGGACAAGGCGATCCAGTCGATCTACGACGCCTCGGTCGCCGGCTGAGCCCGGTGCGTCAGTAGCGGTGGTCGGACAGCGGCGGCCGGCCCTGGCGACCATCACGCTCGTCGGAGACCAACGCCGGCACCATCTCACTGGTCACCAGCCCGTCTTCGCGGGTCAGCTCGTCGACCACCTCGAACGATTCGGCGATGTTGGCGGGGGTGTCGATGATGGTGGTGACGACGGGGACGCGACGGCCTAACGCGAGCATCTTGTCGCCGTGCGGCCGGTGGTCGCCGTGAAAGCCCCAGATCCCGCGCAGCACCGTCGCGCCGTCGGGCGTCTTGCGCCGCCAGAGGCGCTGCACCAGCGCGCGGTGGATCGGCACGCCGCCGTGGCGCGCCGACTCGGAGGTGTACACCGACAGTTTCTGCCACAGTGGCAGGCCGCGGTGGTCGGCCTTCGGCAGGGCGTGCGGAGGTTCCAGCAACGCCCCGTCCCGCTTGCACACGCGGACCCGCTCGAGCGTGATCATCGGTTCCTGCAGCAGACCGCCGAGCTCGGGCAGCACGCGGCCGATGAGCTCGCCGGACCCGACGGCGACGACCATCATGGGCACGTCGGCGTTGAGGGCGAAGAGCCTGGCGCGCCGCCGTTGCCCGTGCGCGATGCCGTCGACACCCAGCAACACCGAGGCGCCGGCGATGTGGCGCCGGTGCATCAGATCGCAGATCGCGATGTAGGCCGGAACCCCGTAGACGCGCTCCTTGCGGCCCAGGTAGATCGTCAGCTTGACGGCTTCGTGCGACGCGTCGCCGAGTTCCAGCGGCTCGATCTCCCCGCGCAGCAGCCGCGCCCGTTCGAGGGTGACCAGCCCGCGTTGCTGGATGGCGAGCACGTCGTCGAGCAGTCCTTCGATGGTCGGACTGACGTCCACCGCCGTGATCAGCACGGGCGGATCCTCCGAGAGGGTTAGCGACTGGTCGGAGCGGTAGTGGCGGCCGGTCCCGAAGCCGCCGACGCCGCGCAACAGGACGCTGCTGGCGACGCCGCGCCGTTCGTAGAGGTCGAGCAGCACGTCCGAGACGAACCCGCGGTCGGTCCGGCGGCGTTCGGCCAGGTACGTGCTCAGCTTCAGACACTCTTCATCCACGACGACTCCTCATGCTCTGTTACGCAACAGTTTTCGATGCCGCCACCAACACGCCCACCTGCCCCGTTCAGATACCCCGGTGACCTTGCGGCGATTTTAGGCTCTTGTGCCGTGGGTGTGGGTCCGTTGCCCTTTGGTTCGGCCGGCTGGCCCGAGCGGTGAGCAGACGGCCACCGTGACCGAGATCGCCACCACAATCGTCGGGTACAGATGAAGCGTGCCCACGGATTTCGCAGCCGCGACGCGCTGATCGCCACGGCACTGCCGACCCGCGGTCACTGGAATCCCGAAACTACCTGCAGCGGGGGTAGGCTAGAGCGGCAAACTGGTTATGGCGGTGGGGCTCGCCACAATCGTCCGTCACACACCGGCGGCCAACGGTCCCTGCGACGCATTTCGGTACTCGGCTGACCGACACGGAAAGCCCAATGTGACGCGGAGGATGCAACGTGACGGTTCGATTTTCGTCAATATCTGCAATCGAGATCCTCGATTCTCGCGGCCGCCCGACGCTGGCCGTGTCGGCGACATTGCCGGATGGCAGCCGGGTTCGCTCCGGTGTACCCTCTGGTGCTTCGACCGGCAGTAGGGAGGCCGTCGAAGTGTGCGACGGTGACGAGCGCCCCCCTGGATTTCCAGGAGTTCATGATCGCGCCGATCGGGGCACCGTCCCTGCCGGAAGTGGTTCGTGCAGGTGCGGAGGTCTACCGCACGTTGCGGTCGGTAGTGGCCGACCGCAATCTGATGACCGGGTGACGAGGGTGGTTTCGCACCCGAGATCGCCTGTCCGGAAGATGTTTTGGAACTTCTCGCACAATCGGTGACGCTGGCTGTATCGCAGGGGAGGCGGGCGTCGCCATCGCACCGGACCCGGCAGCCAACGGCTTCCACCGCGATGGCGCTTACCAGGTCAATGGAGAAGCGCTGTCCAGCGATGACCTCATCGAGCGCTACACCAGTATCATCCAGCGGTTTCCGGTATGGAGTGTCGAAGACGGGATGGACGAACACGTCACAGCGGGTGGCAAAGGCTGACCGAGAAGTTGGGTGACAGAATGAGACCGCCGATTCCTTCATCGCAAGACCTCGCCGTGGCGTCGGGTTGCAGCCAAATCAAATCCGGCGCGCCTCCCACGCGGAGAGCGCGTCGCCAAGTACAACCGCCTTCGAGAAATCGCCGCGAGCGTGTCCGGTATGCCGTTCGAGCTGCCCGCGGCGAATCGTCCCGATCTGCGCTGACTGACTGTGCCATCTTTGCTTGCATGAGGCGGAGAGCCCGAAGTGGCGTGGTCGAATTTGCGGATCATGACGGTGACGGTGGCGCGCGCGCACACCGTGGCTTCGTGGTGGTGGACGGCGTTCGGCTCCAGCGGCCAAACGTTCCGCATCCTGGTCGTCGGCTCGTACCAGCGAGGTCGTGGCGAAGCGTTCCCGCATGTACCCAGAACCGGAACCGTGGCGTGGCGGTCCTGCGTCGAAGCCGCTGCCACACGAGCACGCGAACAGGCCCTCAGTCGGGCTGGACGTAACCGTGCCGGGGCCTGCGGGTCAACCGGTCTGCGTGGGGGCCGGGCACGCATGTGTCCCGTGCGCGTGCGAACTTCGGATATTCGAAGCCCGGCCCGCCCGCCGCGTACGTCCATCGCGCGTCGAACACGAACCGCCCCAACGCCTCCCGATCATCCCGGCGCTCAATTCGCTGCGGCACCAACACCACCACCGCCACGATCGCCCGCCATCCGTTGCTGAACCTGACATCGGCGAACGAGCCGAAGCAATTGCTTTGTAGCGCAATACATGTCGAGTAGGGTGACACACGGCGCCCGGACGTATCCAGTCCAGTCTTGGTTCTTGGCCACCTGCAAGGGCGTGTTTCGTCGCTGAATCTGAAAGTACTCAATCGGCTTCAGGAGGATCGCAAATCGATTGAGCGCCAAGAGAACAACACCCGACTCGTGAACCAAAGGCCAGCGGGCGGCGCCGGGCGCCAAGCCGCCCACGTGCATCCTGGGGCAGGTAGGCGACCCGTTCCGCGACCAACCGGAAGCCGCGATGAGCGGCCGATGTGGCTGCGGCGGACATCGTCACGATGGCGGCGACCTGGATTCGTGCGCGTCCCGGCCAACCCTCGCCGCGCGGCGAGCAGCCCGCCGCCGCCGGTGGTCGGCAGTGCGTACTCGTCAACTCCCCGTGTTTGCACAGCGGACATCCCCGTTATGCGCGGGACCGCGCTCCTGGTAGTAGTCGTAGCGCCCCGCGACAACGCTGCGTACGCCGGATAACGCGCGCCGGCCAGCGGCCGCACCCACCGGTGGTGCCGCTCGCAGCGCCACCTCGGATGCCGATCCCGCGCCGGGCACAACAACGCCGCCGAACCGAATCCGATCCACCGGGCATCACGACGGACCACACCACCGGACCGGTCGACCCGGGATGCAAGCCAACACTGCTCGGCCAGAGGCGAATCGAACCGGCCCGCCTCGCCCGCCGAGGGCGGCCGGACATCGCCTCAGCGAACCGGAAGACCGGAGACGGCAACATCTACCAGCCCGGACCCGGCAACGCCAGCCGACGCGCCTGCCCGCTTCCCGGGCCCAGCGGGCCGACCGCACGACTTCGACCCGGCCCCGGCACCAGGCGGCCCCCTCGATCTTCGGCGGAGGCCCCCAGAACCCCGATCTTGACTTGCGTTCTCGGTGGTATACAGTGGGCAAGATCATGAATGTGATACCCAGCACAACACTCGGAGGGCGTGTCGACCAACATCGCAACTGACAACATCACAACTGGACGGTTGGCAGAAGAGTAGGGCGTTACGCCACCATACTCTCGTTTCGGCTGGAGCTTAGCCTCATAGACGTCAGGGGCGCCATCGTGCGCTTCCGTTGTCTGCTGACCCATTGCGAGCCGGATGCATGGCCAAAATATGGTATTCCCAGGAGCGCTCGTCAGGGGTTAGAGTGCAAGTGTCAGGTTCTGAAACATCTGCGTAACGTTGTCGGCCGGCTGTAACAGTCGAGTTTCAAGCTAGCAACGTGTAAACACAACCGACATGCAGTTGATACAACTACACATGGAACACATATCGTTTGTGTCCCTACAACAGAAGATCGAAAAGCAGCAATACAACAAAGAAGAACGCCGCACCGCAAGAAAGGAATCGCTATGACAGCGGTACTACCCGGAAAGATATCGGGGCGACCCGACGCACCGCAGGTTAAAGTGAATGGCCAAGAGGTGCACTCATGGCTGATGGACATGCGTTGGGACGAGGACACACTTCGCGGCAAGTACCCCACGAAGTACACCTACGACGCGAAGGCGCACGAGCAGTACAAGCTCATCGTGCGTGATTACGCGCGCATGGAGTCCGAGAAGGACGACCGCCAGTACGGCAGCCTTCTGGACAGCCTGTCGCGGTTGCAGGCGCCGACGCGCGTCGAGCCCCGTTGGGCCGAGATGATGAAGCTGCTCTCGGTGACGCTCGAACTCGGTGAGTACACCGCGATCTCCGGTTCGGCCATCTTGGCGGACACCACCCGCTCGCCGGAGCTGCGTAACGGTTACCTCAACCAGGTCGAGGACGAGGTGCGTCACACCATTCAGACGCACTACCTGGCCAAGTACTTCGCCGGCCAGTACTACGACCCGGCTGGGTTCACCGCCGCCCGCAAGAACCG
>CAYVQQ010000065.1:0-13216 GCA_964453085.1 uncultured Mycobacterium sp. | reverse complement strand
GTGGGCTGGCGCCGGGAACGCCGACCGGGAGTTGGTGCGAGCCCCCACAACCGCGTCGACGGTTCACGATTGACCGGTCCAGCAGCGTCAATCACCGCGACATGCCCATCCACGTTCCCTGGGCTCAGAAGGTGAGGATGTTCCACCCCTGCACGATCCGGGCACCCACCTCCACCCCGCCCTTCACCACCTCAGCTTCGAACATTTGGTCTCGGGTGAGCCCCAGGCTTGCCAGTGATGTCTCGCAGACGGCGATCCGTACCCCGGCCTCGCCAAGCTCTGCCAGTACCTGCTCGAAGTGCGGGGAATTCTTTTGGTTCGACCGCAAAATCTCGACGCCGGGACCGAGCAGCAGCTTGACGGGCATGCTGCCGGTTTTTGCGCACCATGGCGGTCATCTGCAGCACCGCGTTGGCCCGGACAAAGGCCTCTTTTCCGGTCGTGAGCACTATCAGCGTCGACTGCTCGGTGGCCGCCATGTCGGCACTCCTCTCGCCGGGTTCGGGTATTGGCGATTTTGGACCGGTTCCCCCAGCGCCGCGACACGCCCGGCGGCAACACCCGACGGGGCACGCCCGTCAGCTTCATGCTGGCGAGCCGTCCATCTCATCGTCAACGGTGACGGTAGCCAACTGCTTTGTGTGGCAGGGAGTCCCGGTCTGCCGTGCGTGCGGCAAGCAGCAATTGTTGCGGACCTCGCTGCTTGTCTGAGGATCGAATAGCGAACCGCCCGCCGCCCCGAATGAGGAACCCCCAGACAGGCCGCACGACCGCAACGGGAAGCGGGCACTGAGCTAGATCACCACTGGCCAGGTCTGGTGCCGGCACGTGCGTCGCACGCGGGACGGGCGGCACCGCGGCCGTTGTGGTGTCTGAATCGCGCCCGAGTCGCCGAGCCGGCGGGCCGCTGGTAGCGTACGCGTGGCGAGTGTCCGCGAGTCGGCCCGGGATTTGGCCCGGGGCATGATTTGAGGCATACTGTTCGGGTTGCCTTGCGCCAGGATTTCCCCTGGTCGGGCGTACGACCACCGCCCGCACGGGCGGGTCCGGTCCTATCTTCGAGTGCGACTGATCGGCCGCGCACGAGGCTGCGTTCGGGTGACACACCCGACCGCGGGGGTCGGTGAACCACGACAGGTAAACAGCGGCGCAGCATCCGGCGCGACGCTAGGCCGACCGGAAATCGGTCGGTCGATCTGCGTGTCGGACGACACCAGGTCCGGACACCGGACCTCACGAGCGAACGAGGCCCGCAAGGGTTTCACGAGGGAATCAGGCAGGGAGAAGCGTGGCGGGACAGAAGATCCGCATCAGGCTTAAGGCCTACGACCACGAGGCTATCGACGCGTCGGCGCGCAAGATCGTCGAAACCGTCGTCCGCACCGGTGCCAGTGTGGTCGGACCGGTGCCGCTGCCGACCGAGAAGAACGTGTATTGCGTCATCCGCTCTCCGCACAAGTACAAGGACTCGCGGGAGCACTTTGAGATGCGCACACACAAGCGATTGATCGACATCATCGATCCGACGCCGAAGACCGTTGACGCCCTGATGCGCATCGATCTTCCGGCCAGCGTCGACGTCAACATCCAGTAGGAGATCCAGAACTCATGGCAAGAAAAGGCATTCTGGGTACCAAGCTGGGCATGACGCAGGTGTTCGACGAGAACAACCGGGTCGTGCCGGTGACCGTGGTCAAGGCGGGGCCCAACGTGGTGACGCGTATTCGTACCCCCGAGCGCGACGGCTACAGCGCCGTCCAGCTGGCCTACGGCGAGATCAGCCCGCGCAAGATCAACAAGCCGGTCACCGGCCAGTATGCCGCCGCGGGTGTCAACCCGCGGCGCTATCTGGCCGAGCTGCGACTCGACGACGCTGAGGCGACCGCCGACTACGAGGTCGGCCAGGAGCTGACGGCTGAGATCTTCACCGACGGCGCCTACGTCGACGTGACCGGAACCTCGAAGGGTAAGGGCTTCGCCGGCACCATGAAGCGGCACGGCTTCCGCGGCCAAGGCGCCAGCCACGGCGCCCAGGCGGTGCACCGTCGCCCGGGGTCCATCGGCGGCTGCTCGACCCCGGCTCGGGTGTTCAAGGGCACGCGCATGGCCGGCCGGATGGGCAACGACCGGGTGACGGTTCAGAATCTGGTGGTGCACAAGGTTGATACCGAGAACGGCGTGCTGCTGATCAAGGGTGCGATCCCCGGGCGCACCGGCGGACTCGTGATGGTCCGGAACGCGGTCAAACGAGGTGAGAAGTAATGGCACTCAAAATCGACGTCAAGACGCCGGACGGCAAAGTGGAGGGCTCGGTCGAGCTGCCCGCTGAACTGTTCGACGCGCCCGCCAACATCGCGCTGATGCATCAGGTGGTCACCGCGCAGCAGGCCGCGGCCCGGCAGGGCACGCACTCGACCAAGACGCGCGGCGACGTCAGCGGCGGTGGACGCAAACCGTACCGGCAGAAGGGCACCGGTCGCGCCCGGCAGGGTTCGACGCGGGCCCCGCAGTTCACGGGCGGCGGCACCGTGCACGGCCCCAAGCCGCGCGACTACAGCCAGCGCACGCCCAAGAAGATGATCGCCGCAGCGTTGCGCGGGGCGTTGTCCGACCGTGCCCGCAACGGGCGCATCCACGCAGTCACCGAGTTGGTGTCCGGTCAGACGCCGTCGACAAAGAGCGCCAAGGCGTTCCTGGACAGCCTGACCGACCGCAAGCAGGTGCTCGTGGTCATCGGCCGCAGCGATGAGACCGGCAGGAAAAGCGTCCGCAACCTGCCCGGTGTGCACATCCTGTCGCCCGGCCAGCTCAACACCTACGACGTGCTGCATTCCGACGACGTGGTGTTCAGCGTCGAGGCGCTGAACAGCTACATCGCCGCCAACACGACCAGTTCCGAGGAGGTTTCGGCCTGATGGCGACCCTCGCCGACCCCCGCGACGTCATTCTGGCGCCGGTCATCTCCGAGAAGTCCTACGGGCTGCTCGACGACAACGTGTACACGTTCGTGGTGCACCCCGATTCGAACAAGACGCAGATCAAGATCGCCGTCGAGAAGATCTTCTCGGTGAAGGTGGCATCGGTGAACACTGCAAATCGGCAGGGCAAGCGCAAGCGCGCTGGGGCCGGATACGGCAAGCGCAAGAACACCAAGCGGGCCATCGTGACCCTGGCGCCGGGCAGCAAGCCGATCGACCTGTTCGGAGCGCCGGCCTAGCCGCGCGGGTGAGAGAGAGATCTGATTAGACATGGCAATTCGCAAGTACAAGCCGACGACCCCGGGTCGTCGCGGCGCGAGCGTGTCCGATTTCGCCGAGATCACGCGGTCGACCCCGGAGAAGTCGCTGGTGCGCCCGTTGCACGGTCACGGCGGTCGCAACGCCCACGGTCGAATCACCACCCGGCACAAGGGCGGCGGCCACAAGCGTGCTTACCGGGTGATCGACTTCCGCCGCAACGACAAGGACGGCGTCAACGCCAAGGTCGCCCACATCGAGTACGACCCGAACCGCACCGCCAACATCGCGCTGCTGCACTATCTCGACGGCGAGAAGCGCTACATCATTGCCCCACAGGGACTCTCCCAGGGTGACGTGGTGGAGTCGGGCGCCAACGCCGATATCAAGCCGGGCAACAACCTGCCGCTGCGCAATATCCCGTCCGGTACGGTCATCCACGCCGTGGAGCTGCGGCCGGGCGGCGGCGCCAAGCTCGCGCGGTCGGCCGGGGCCAGCATCCAGCTGCTCGGCAAGGAGGGAAGCTACGCGGCACTGCGTATGCCCAGCGGTGAGATCCGCCGGGTCGACGTGCGCTGCCGCGCCACTGTGGGCGAGGTGGGCAACGCCGAGCAGGCGAACATCAACTGGGGCAAGGCCGGCCGCATGCGGTGGAAGGGTAAGCGTCCGTCGGTCCGCGGTGTCGTCATGAACCCGGTGGACCACCCGCACGGCGGTGGTGAGGGCAAGACCTCCGGTGGCCGCCACCCGGTCAGCCCGTGGGGCAAGCCCGAGGGCCGGACCCGTCATCCCAACAAGGCCAGCAACAAACTCATCGTCCGGCGCCGTCGCACCGGCAAGAAGCACGGACGCTAGCGGGTGGTGACGATGCAGAACGCGCAGCGTGATCAGGAGGATCCGCGCACAATGATCGAAGCTCAGGAGCACTCATGCCACGCAGCCTGAAAAAGGGTCCGTTCGTCGACGACCACCTGCTCAAGAAGGTGGACGTGCAGAACGCGAAGAACACCAAGCAGGTGATCAAGACCTGGTCGCGGCGTTCGACGATCATTCCGGACTTCATCGGTCATACCTTCGCGGTGCACGACGGACGCAAGCATGTCCCGGTGTTCGTCACCGAGGCGATGGTAGGTCACAAGCTCGGGGAGTTCGCGCCGACGCGCACCTTCAAGGGGCACATCAAGGACGACCGCAAGAGCAAGCGCCGATGAGCGCTCGCGCGATGAACGAAGGATCGAGATGACCACCACTGAATTCCCTTCAGCGGTCGCCAAAGCACGGTTCGTGCGGGTGTCGCCGAGAAAGGCGCGCCGCGTGATCGACCTGGTGCGCGGCAGGTCGGTGGCCGACGCGCTCGACATCCTGCGCTGGGCGCCGCAGGCGGCCAGCGAACCGGTCGCCAAGGTGATCGCCAGCGCGGCCGCGAACGCGCAGAACAACGCCGGCCTGGACCCGGCGACCCTGGTGGTCGCCACGGTGTACGCCGACGAGGGCCCGACCGCCAAACGCATCCGGCCACGTGCCCAGGGGCGTGCGTTCCGGATTCGCAAGCGCACCAGCCACATCACGGTCGTGGTGGAAAGCCGTCCGGTCCGCGACGAGCGTTCGGGGAAGTCGACGCGTGCTCGGCGGGCCGAGGGCAGCAAGGCCGCCGCGAAGACGGCAGCGGCCAAATCGGAGCCCGCCGAAAAGACGTCTGAGACTTCTGAAGCGAAGGGAGGCTCAGACTAGTGGGCCAGAAGATCAATCCGCACGGCTTCCGTCTCGGCATCACCACCGACTGGAAGTCAAGGTGGTACGCCGACAAACAGTACGCCGACTACGTCAAGGAAGACGTCGCGATTCGCCGGTTACTGTCCACCGGCCTCGAGCGCGCCGGGATCGCCGACGTGGAGATCGAGCGGACCCGTGACCGTGTCCGCGTGGACATCCACACGGCGCGCCCCGGCATCGTCATCGGCCGCCGCGGCACCGAGGCCGATCGGATCCGCGCGGACCTGGAGAAGCTGACCAAAAAGCAGGTGCAGCTCAACATCCTCGAGGTGAAAAACCCTGAGTCTCAAGCCCAGTTGGTGGCCCAGGGTGTCGCCGAGCAGTTGAGTAACCGCGTGGCGTTCCGTCGTGCGATGCGCAAGGCGATTCAGTCGGCGATGCGCCAGCCCAACGTCAAGGGCATCCGGGTGCAGTGCTCCGGGCGCCTCGGCGGCGCCGAGATGAGCCGCTCGGAGTTCTACCGCGAGGGCCGCGTGCCGCTGCACACGCTGCGGGCCGACATCGACTACGGCCTGTACGAGGCCAGGACCACCTTCGGCCGAATCGGCGTCAAGGTGTGGATCTACAAAGGCGATGTCGTCGGCGGAAAGCGGGAATTGGTATCGGCCGTGCCGGCGGGTGCCGACCGCCCGCGCCGGGAACGGCCCTCGGGTAGCCGTCCCCGTCGCAGCGGCGCGGCGGGCACCACGGCGACCAGCACCGACGCCGGGCGTGCCGCAGGCGCGGACGAAGGCGCGCCGGCCCTCGAAACGCAGAGCACGGAGAGCTGAATCATGCTGATTCCCCGTAAAGTCAAGCACCGCAAGCAACACCATCCCCGCCAGCGCGGGATCGCCAGCGGCGGCACCGAGGTGAACTTCGGCGACTACGGCATCCAGGCGCTGGAGCACGCCTATGTCACGAACCGGCAGATCGAGTCCGCTCGTATCGCCATCAACCGGCACATCAAGCGTGGCGGGAAGGTGTGGATCAACGTCTTTCCCGACCGTCCACTGACCAAGAAGCCCGCCGAAACCCGGATGGGTTCGGGTAAGGGTTCCCCGGAGTGGTGGGTGGTCAACGTCAAACCGGGACGGGTGTTGTTCGAGCTGAGCTACCCCAACGAGGCTATCGCCCGGGCGGCGCTCACCCGAGCGATCCACAAGTTGCCGATCAAGGCCCGCATCGTCACTCGAGAGGATCAGTTCTGATGGCAGTGGGAATTTCGCCTGGCGAACTGCGTGAGCTCACCGATGAGGAGCTGACGGACCGCCTGCGCGAGTCGAAGGAGGAGCTGTTCAACCTGCGCTTCCAGATGGCGACCGGGCAACTCTCCAACAACCGGCGGCTCCGCACGGTGCGTCAGGAAATCGCGCGCGTCTACACCGTGCTGCGGGAACGAGAACTGGGCTTGGCCTCCGGGCCCGACGGTAAGGAATCGTGATGGCTGAAGCCAATGCCGAAAAGGGTGACAAGCACACTCCGCGAAACCCCAAGACCCGTGGGCGGCGCAAGACCCGCATCGGCTATGTGGTGAGCGACAAGATGCAGAAGACCATCGTGGTCGAGCTCGAGGACCGGGTGCGGCACCCGCTGTACGGCAAGATCATCCGTACCACCACGAAGGTCAAGGCGCACGACGAGAACAGCACCGCCGGCATCGGCGACCGGGTCGCGTTGATGGAGACGCGGCCGCTGTCGGCGACCAAGAGGTGGCGGCTGGTCGAGATCCTGGAGAAGGCCAAGTAGCCGTGTAGGCTCCGACGCGACCCCACGGGATGCCGAAAGCGGAGTTTGAGCGATGGCGAGTGAGGCGGCAGAGCCCGGGTGTCCGGGTGCCTTCGGCGGCAAGATCGCTCTCGACATCCGTGATTCCGAACCGGACTGGGGTCCATTCGCCGCACCGGTCGCGGCGGAGAACTCGCCGAACGTGCTGTACCTGGTCTGGGATGACGTCGGCATCGCGACCTGGGACTGCTTCGGCGGCCTGGTTGAGATGCCGGCGATGGCCCGCATTGCGGCGCGCGGGATCCGGCTGTCGCAGTTCCACACCACGGCGCTGTGCTCGCCGACGCGGGCCGCGTTGCTGACCGGGCGTAACCCCACCACCGTCGGCATGGCCACCATCGAGGAGTTCACCGAAGGGTTCCCCAACGCCCACGGGCGTATCCCAGCGGAGACCGCTCTGCTCTCGGAGGTGCTCGCCGAACGTGGCTACAACACGTATGGCATCGGCAAGTGGCACCTGACCCCGCTGGAAGAGGCCAATATGGCCGCGACGAAGCGACACTGGCCGAATTCGCGGGGTTTCGAACGGTTCTATGGTTTCCTGGGCGGCGAGACCGACCAGTGGTATCCGGACCTGGTCTACGACAACCATCCCGTCAGCCCCCCGGGAACGCCGGAGGACGGCTACCACCTTTCCAAGGACCTGGCCGACAGGACCATCGAATTCATCCGCGACGCCAAGGTGATCGCGCCGGGCAAGCCGTGGTTCAGCTATGTGTGCCCCGGCGCCGGGCACGCGCCGCATCACGTGTTCAAGGAATGGGCGGACCGGTACGCCGGCCGATTCGACATGGGCTACGAGCGGTACCGCGAGATCGTGCTGGAGAACCAGAAGTCTCTTGGGATCGTGCCACCTGACACCGAACTCTCGCCGATCAACCCCTATGCCGACGTGACCGGACCCGAGGGCCAGCCGTGGCCGCCCCTGGACACGGTCCGTCCGTGGGAGTCGCTGGGCGACGACGAGAGGAAGTTGTTCAGCCGCATGGCCGAGGTGTTCGCGGGTTTCCTGAGCTACACCGACGAGCAGATCGGCAGAGTCTTGGATTATCTGGAGGAATCCGGACAGCTGGACAACACCATCATCGTGGTGGTCTCCGACAACGGTGCCAGCGGTGAGGGCGGACCCAACGGATCGGTCAACGAAGGCAAGTTCTTCAACGGTTACATCGACACCGTCGAGGAAAGCATGAAGCTCTTCGACCGCCTGGGCGGACCCGAGACCTACAACCACTACCCGATCGGGTGGGCGATGGCCTTCAACACCCCGTACAAGCTGTACAAACGCTACGCCTCCCACGAGGGCGGCATCGCCGACCCGGCCATCATCTCGTGGCCCAACGGCATCGCGGCCCGAGGGGAGATCCGCGACAACTATGTCCACGTCTGCGACATCACGCCGACCGTGTACGACCTGCTGGGGATCACACCCCCCGAGGCCGTCAAGGGTATCGCGCAGAAGCCGCTGGATGGCGTGAGTATCAAAGCCGCACTTGACGATCCGGATGCCGACACCGGAAAGCGCACACAGTTCTACACCATGCTGGGCACCCGCGGGATCTGGAGCGAAGGCTGGTCCGCCAACACCGTGCACGCGGCCGCCCCTGCGGGTTGGTCGCATTTCGACACCGACCGCTGGGAACTGTTCCACGTCGAGGTGGACCGCAGCCAGTGTCATGATCTGGCGGCCGCGTGGCCGGACAAGCTCGAAGAGCTCAAGGCGCTGTGGTTCGCCGAGGCGACGAAGTACAACGGCCTGCCGGTCGCCGACCTGAACATCGTCGAGATGATGATGCGCCCGCGACCCAGCCTGGCCGGTGATCGGCAGACCTATGTCTACTATCCCGGTTGCGCCGACGTCGGCACCGGGGCGGCCGCCGAGATTCGCGGGCGCTCCTTCGCCGTGCTGGCCGAGGTGGTGGTGGGCAGCGCGGGTGCCGAAGGTGTGCTGTTCAAGCAGGGCGGTGCCCACGGGGGACACGTGCTGTTCGTCCAGGACGGACGGTTGCACTACGTCTACAACTTCCTCGGTGAGCGCCAGCAACAGGTTTCATCCTCGGGGGCGATCTCACCCGGCCGGCACGTGTTCGGGGTGCGCTACCAGCGGACGGGTACCGTGGCGAACAGCCACACCCCGCTCGGGGAGCTCACGCTGTTCGTCGACGACACCGTCGTAGGGTCGCTCACCGGGGTGGCCACACATCCCGGAACGTTCGGGTTGGCCGGCGCCGGCATCACCGTCGGACGCAACGGCGGATCCGCGGTGTCGCGCTGTTACAAGGCACCTTTCATGTTCACCGGTGGCACCATCGCGCGGGTCACCGTCGACATCTCGGGCAGACCCTACGAAGACCTGCAACGCCAACTCGCGCTGGCCTTCGCCCGCGACTGAGGCGTCGTGGTGAGTCGTCCTGGCGCATGGCCGTTTCCACAGCGATCGACCGCTTCGCCCCGCAACCGTCACGCGCCGCTAGTTCGACCGAGGCCGCGACGGCAGGTCAGAGAACGCCTGCCGGGGCGTGTTGTGGTCGGTCGGCCCGATCGGGCGGCGGCGGATCGGACGCCGTCGGCGGTGCCGACGCCGGCATGTCGGCAGAGTACATTGATGTTGTGCGAATCACATTCGGTGGCTGAATTCGCAATCCGGCAGCAAAGAGGTCACGACCGGCGAAAGGACCGTTTGGGATGGAGCACCAGCGGCGATTGCTCCGTCGGGAGATCGAACGTGCCCGGGAGCGACGGGGAGGGGGCGCCGGGGCCGTTGCGGCGACGGATGTCGCGGTGCGGCCCGAGATCGCAGAGTCCTGGTCGCTCACGCAAGTCGATCCGGCGCGAGACGGTGCCCCGTCGTGCGGCGACGGTGACATCGTGGCGCGATGGCGGGAGTCGCGGCTTCGCCGGCCCGTCTCCGAGTTGTCGGACGAGTTGAGAAGCATCGCCGACGACGGGGGCTATGCCGTCGCGGTGACCGATGAAACCGGGACGATCCTGTGGACGACCGGCAGCCGAGCGATGCGGCGGCGGATGGAAGCGGTCAATTTCATGCCGGGTGGTTGCTGGAGCGAAGACGCGATCGGCACGAATGCACTCGGCATGGCGTTGCGGACTGGCCGACCCTCGAGGGTGTTTGCGACCGAGCACACGGTCGAGCGACTCCACGACTGGGTGTGCTACAGCGCACCGATCCGCGACCCTCGCGGACGCCAACTCGGGGCGATCGACTTGTCATCCACGTGGGAGCGTGCCAGTGATTTGGGGCTCACGATGGTCCGGATGTTGACCTCGGCCATCGAGACGCGGCTTCGCGAGATGCGGATCGACGGTGAAGAAGTCGCCGGCCGGGTGGAGCTGCGGTGTCTGGGCGGTTCGCAAGCGCTGGTCGACGGCTTGCCGGTTCGTGTCTCATTGCGGCAGGCCGAAATCCTCGTCCTGCTGGCGTTGCGCCCCGCCGGCTATTCGCCGGGCGAGCTCGCCGCCGAAATCTACGGCGACCGTTGCGTGGCGCCGGGCACTCTCAAATCCGAGGTCAGCCACGTGCGCCGTCTGCTCGGTGGCCACGTGGCCGCACGCACGTATGCGCTGCTCCGGCCGGTGAGCTGCGACGCGGTTGTCGTGGCACAGGCGCTCGCACGCGGTGACGTGGACGCAGCGGTCGAACATTACGCCGGCCCTTTGCTGCCGGAGTCCGACGCACCTGGAATTGTCGCGTGGCGCGACCAGTTGGAGGTCGCGATTCGTGACGCGGTCTTGGGCAGTGAATCGGCTGACTGCGCGCTTCGTCTGGGGGCAATCAGTCTGTACGACTCCGAAATCCACGCTCATGCCCTGCAGTTGCTTGCGCCGACGGACCGACGCCGACATCTCGCGGTGGGGCGGCTTCACGCGTCGGAGAGCGTGTGACCGTCACAACTGGTCAGGTCGCCGGGAGTTCCTCCGGTGGATCGCGTTCGACCGGCCACACCCGCCGACCTGACCGCGCGGATCCGCAACGTTCGGCAAGGCATCCGCGCGCCATTCACCTGAATCCCCGTCGACCAAGGCATCAACTGCGGATTGTCGTCGGCCTGGCCGACGGTCAACCGGATCGCGGCAACCCACTTCCACACAGTTTTCCACGGCCCGCAACCGGCAGAGCGATCCGCCCCACAAACACCGTGGTCCGACAACCCAAAAATTGGGAGACACACACTGGCTGCAGCGTCCGGTCAACCAACCGACGACCGATCTCCCCCCGTTAGCCTCGTCGCGAAAGTAGGCTCGACAGGAGAGCCGTTCAACGCGACCGCATTCATACGCGCGACGTCCAGTGAGGACAAGATGAGATACACAAAACCAGGCAGCCAGGGGAGCGTCGTCGACTTCGCGTCCCGGTATGACAACTTTATCGGCGGTAGGTGGGTGCCGCCGACCGATGGCCGCTACTTCGAAAATCTGTCGCCGGTGGACGGACAGGCTTTCTGCGAGGTTGCGCGCTCATCCAGTGCCGACATCGACCTGGCGCTCGACGCCGCTCACGCCGCGGCGCCCGGGTGGGCACGCACCTCGGTGACCGAACGAGCCAATGTCCTGCTCAAGATTGCCGACCGCATCGAGGAGCATCTGGAACAGTTCGCGGTCGCCGAAACCTGGGACAACGGCAAGCCGGTCCGCGAGGCCCTCGCCGGCGACATTCCCCTCGCCGTGGACCATTTCCGATACTTCGCGGGTGCTGTTCGGGCGCAAGAAGGCGGCGTCAGCGAGATCGATGCAGACACCGTGGCTTACCACTTCCACGAGCCGCTCGGCGTGGTTGCCCAGATTGTTCCGTGGAATTTCCCCATCCTGATGGCGGCCTGGAAGCTCGCGCCGGCATTGGCCGCGGGCAACTGCGCGGTGCTCAAGCCGGCCGAACAGACGCCGGTCTCCATCCTGAAGGTGATGGAAGTGATCGCCGACCTGTTGCCGCCGGGGGTCGTCAACGTGGTCAACGGATTCGGTGTCGAGGCCGGCAAGCCGTTGGCCTCCAGTCCCCGGGTGGCGAAAGTCGCGTTCACGGGCGAAACCACCACGGGCCGGCTGATCATGCAGTACGCCAGCGAGAACATCATTCCGGTGACGCTGGAGTTGGGTGGCAAGAGTCCCAATATCTTCCTGCCCGATGTGATGGCGGCCGATGACGAGTTTCTGGACAAGGCCGTCGAGGGGTTCGTCATGTTCGCGCTCAACCAGGGCGAGGTCTGTACCTGCCCGTCGCGGGCCCTCATCCACTCGTCGATCTACGACGAGTTCATCGCGCGCTGCCTCGACCGGGTGAACGCGATCACCAGCGGCTGCCCGTTGGACACGAACACCATGATCGGCGCCCAAGCCAGCAACGACCAATTCGAAAAGATCTTGTCCTACATCGACATCGGTAAGAAGGAAGGCGCGGAACTGCTCGCCGGCGGTAATTCGCGCAAGGTCGCCGAGCACCCGGGCGGATACTACATCGAGCCGACGATCTTCAAGGGCACCAACGACATGCGAATCTTCCAGGAGGAGATCTTCGGTCCCGTCCTATCGGTGACGACGTTCGACTCCACTGATGAGGCGCTCAAAATCGCAAATGACACGCTCTACGGTCTCGGTGCCGGCGTCTGGTCGCGTGACGGCACCACCGCGTACCGGTTGGGTCGCGAAATCAAGGCCGGGCGGGTGTGGATCAATTGTTACCACGTCTACCCTGCACACGCGGCGTTCGGCGGCTACAAGAAGTCCGGTATCGGACGCGAAAACCACAAGATGATGCTTGACCACTACCAGCAGACCAAGAATCTGCTGGTCAGCTACTCACCGAACAAGATCGGTTTGTTCTGATGACGGAAGCCGACTCGCGGGTTGACATCACGCCTGCCGCGGCGGCGGTGCTGGAGCGGCTGATCGCCCAACACGGCCCGGTGATGTTCCACCAGTCCGGCGGTTGTTGCGACGGCAGCGCCCCGATGTGCTTTCCGCGCGGGGAGTTCCGCACAGGAGGGTCAGACGTGTTGCTCGGTACGGTCGGGGACGACACGCCGTTCTGGATCAGCGCCGACCAGTACGAGTACTGGAAGCACACCCACCTGACGGTCGATGTCGTCAGCGGGCGCGGCGGCGGATTCTCTTTGGAGGCCCCGGAAGGTGTGCGCTTCCTCATCCGGTCCCGCCTGCTGACCGACGCGGAGGTCGCCGACCTTCCGCAAGCGGAAGGTCGGCCGGATCCGGGGGAGGCGGACCCGCTGGATCAAAGAGTGGAGCTGCCGTGAGGGGGGCTGACGGGTGGGGCGCACCGCGGGCCGGCTCCGGCGGCCTCTGCCGGTCAGCATCCACCGGGAGCGTCGAACGGCCCGGCCCGGTGGGGAATGAATCCGCCGCGCTGCGCGCACAACGCACGTGGCGTTCAGGTGGCGGGTAGTAGTTTGCGGAGTTGGGTGCGGCTTTGG
>CAYVQQ010000064.1:0-13220 GCA_964453085.1 uncultured Mycobacterium sp. | reverse complement strand
GGGCCGGAAGGCAACAGAGGGAAACACCAACGGCGCATCCTGCGCTGGCGGCGTCGTCACTGCAGCACCTCAATCCCGAGTTAGTGGGGCGGGAACGCCCCGTCCGACTGATCTGTGGCCCGCCGAGCGTATCGCACAGTCAGCACGATGGAATCACCCGAGAGGTAACTCCGGGCGTCCGTCGTGGCTCGGCGCGATCAGGTAGGCGACCTATGGGTCAGTGAGCCGACAGCCCTCGATGTCATTTTCGAGGTTCTACCTGGACCGTACCATATGACACAGACCACTACTACTCCTTGTCGTAGTCGTCGTAGCTGTCGTCGTTGTCGTCGTAGTCCTCGCGCCGGCGCAGGAGTGGGATCGCCGTCGCGACGCCGGCGACCACGATCGCGCCGAGCATCACCGCGCCGGTGTCGCGGGGGTTGAAAAAGATCGTGCTGGCCGCACCGAAGGCGACGATGCCCACCCACAGATAGATCAGCAGCACCACCCGGCGGTGCGAGTGACCGATCTGCAGCAACCGGTGGTGCAGATGCATCTTGTCGGGGCTGAAGGCGCTGCGACCCGCGCGGGTGCGCCGCACGATGGCCAGCAGCAGGTCCAGCATCGGCACGAACATCACGGCCGCCACCAGCAAGAACGGCGACAGCAGGGCAAACACGTCACGGGCACCATAGGCGTTCTGCGAGACGGGCCCGGCGGCGGTCGTGGAGGCGGCGGCCAGCATCAAACCGATCAGCATCGAGCCGGAATCGCCCATGAAGATCCGGGCACGGTGGAAGTTGTGCGGCAAGAAGCCCAGGCAGGCGCCGGCGAGCACCACCGAGATGACAGCCGGCGGATAGAACAGCACGTCGCCGCCGTGGTCACGCAGCATGCCCACCGAGAACATGCAGAACGCCAGCGCCGTGATGAGTCCCAACCCCGCGGCCAGTCCGTCCAACCCGTCGACAAAGTTCATTGCGTTGACCACCGACACCGTCAGCGCCAGGGTGAGCAGAATCGACGAGGCCTGGTCCAACACGATGGTGCCGACTCCGCCGATCGGTATGTACAGAACGGTCCAGGCGACACCCATGGTGACCAGCACGCTGGCCGCGGTTATCTGCCCGGCGAATTTCGTCAGGGCGTCCAGGCCCCAGCGATCGTCGATGAGACCGATGCCCATGATGATCGCGCCCGCAACCAGCACCGCGGGCATGCCGGTCGAGTACACGAAGCCGCGGGTCAGCGCGGGCAGCTCGGAGGCCAGGAACACTGCCGCCAGAACGCCGAGGAACATCGCCAGCCCGCCCATCCTCGGGGTCGGCGTCACGTGCACGTCCCGTTCCCGCGGGTAGGCCACCGCTCCCAGCCGGCTCGCCAGCACCCGCACCGGTCCGGTCGCGAAGTAGGTGATGACCGCGGCGGTCAGGCCGACCACGGCGAGTTCGCGCAGAGGGACACCGGCGCCGCGATCAGACAGGGCGAGCAAACCACCGGCAAGGCTGGTCGCGTCGCTGGACACCTTGAGACCTTACTGCACCGATCACGAGCACCGAACACCGCGGCCGGACCAACGCCCGTGCCGCATCGCTCCAGTTGGGGCTTGCCGGGACGAGGTGCGGGTCGAGCGTGTGGTGGTTGCTGCGACGATCTGGCCCCAAAGCCCCGGGCCTATGCGGTCAGGGTTACCGGGTCCAGGCCCAGCACCTCGGCGATCCGTTCGGCGCTCACCGGTCCCGGGCGCAGAATCCGCGGGGCCGCCCCGGTCAGGTCGACGATCGTGGATGCGGCCTGCTGTTGGACGCCGCCCGCATCGAGGTAGACGTCGACGAGATCGCCGAGCTGGCTGCGCGCCTGGTCGGCGTCCACCGCGGGCGGGGATCCGGACACGTTGGCGCTGGATACCGCCATGGGGCCCACCTCACGCAGCAGCTCGATAGCGACCCGGTGCAACGGCATCCGCAGCATCACGGTTCCCCGGGCGTCGCCGAGATCCCACTGCAACGACGGCGCTTGCGTCACCACCAGGCTCAGCGCGCCCGGCCAGAACGCGCGAATCAGCTCACGGGCCCCCTCGGGCATGGTGTAGACCAGGCCCTCGATGGTGTGCCAGGAGCCGACGAGCACGCCGACCGGCATGTTCCGGCCCCGCCCCTTCGCCGACAGCAGCGCTCCCACCGCAGCGCTGTTGAAGGCGTCGGCGCCGATGCCGTAGACGGTGTCGGTCGGCATCACGACCAGCCGGCCGCCCTTGAGCGCGCCGACCGCCGAGGCGATTCCCCGTGCGCGCCGCTCGGGGTCGGCACAGTCGAACACCTCGGTCATCTGAACATCTCGGTCATCTGAACACCTCAGTCATCGACGCCGACCCTGCGGGCGGTCACGAACCGCGGCCGGCCCGCCAGATCGCGCCGACACCGGACGTCGTCGAAAAGTCCCGTGTCCGCCACCAATCGGGCGGTCCGCGCCGCGGTGGTGTCGTCGTGTTCGACGGCGAACAGGCCGCCCGGGCGCAGCCAGCGCCCCGCGAGGGCCGCCACGGGACCGATCACCGCCATCCCGTCCGCGCCCCCGAACACCGCATGACGCGGATCATGTTGAACCACTTCGGGTTCCAGTGTGGCGTTGGAAACCGGGTCATCGGGAACATAGGGCGGGTTGGCCACGACCAGGTCGACGCCGCCGTCGAGTTCCGCAAGCAGCCCCGGTGCGGTGACGTCGGCGCACACGAGCTCGACGGCCGTCCCCTCGGCGTTGCGGCGTGCGTACTCAAGTGCCGGCTCGGAGTCGTCGACGCCGATGATCCGGGCCTCCAGACCGAGGCCAGCGCGATGCCGGGCCAGCGCGAGCGCCAAGGCCCCGGATCCGGTGCACACATCAACGATCACCGGCCGTGGGCCGAGCGGCTGGGCGGTCGCCCACTCCAGCATGGCTTCGGTCTCCGGACGCGGGATGAACACACCCGGCCCGACACGCAGCACGAGCGGACCGAACGCCGCCGTCCCGATCAGATGCTGCAATGGCACCCGCCTGGAGCGCGCGGCCACCAGGTCACGGTAGCGACCGAAGAATTCGTCGTCGGGCGTCTCCAACAGGCTCAGCCGGCCACGGTCGGTTCCGGCCAGATGCGCGGCCAGCTCCTCGGCGTCCCAACGCGCCGAATCGATCCCCGCCTGGGCGAGCAGCGCTGCCGCGGAGTCGATCGAACGCCGCAGCCGAGTCGTCATGCCTGCTGCAGCCTCGACTGCCTGTCGGCGGCGCTCAGCGCGTCAAGCAGCGCGTCGAGGTCACCGTCGAGAACCTGGTCGAGATTGTGCGCCTTGAAGCCGATCCGGTGGTCGGTGATCCGGTTCTCTGGAAAGTTATAGGTGCGGATGCGTTCGCTGCGGTCGACGGTGCGGATCTGGCTGGCCCGATCCGCCGACGCGTCGGCCTGCGCCCGTTCCTCGGCGATCGCCTGCAGGCGCGCAACCAGCACCTGCATGGCGCGAGCCTTGTTCTGTAGCTGCGACCGCTCGTTCTGGCAGGTGACGACGATGCCCGTGGGCAGGTGGGTGAGCCGTACGGCGGAGTCGGTGGTGTTGACCCCCTGCCCCCCCTTGCCGGACGACCGATAGACGTCGACACGCAGGTCCGACTCGTCGATCTGCACCTCGCCGACTTCCTCGGGTTCCGGATACACCAGCACCCCGGCCGCCGAAGTGTGTACCCGACCTTGGGATTCCGTCACCGGGACCCGCTGCACGCGGTGCACCCCGCCTTCGAACTTCAACCGCGACCAGACCCCGTCGGCGGTGTCGCCCTTACTGGCGATGGCCAGCGTCGCGTCCTTGTAGCCGCCCAGGTCGGAGAACGTCTCGTCCAGGACCGTCACCGTCCAGCCGTGCCGTTCGGCGTAGCGGACGTACATTCTGGCCAGGTCGGCGGCGAACAACGCCGACTCCTCGCCGCCCTCGCCGGATTTCACCTCGAGCACGACGTCGTCGGCGTCGTGCGGGTCGCGGGGCGCCAACATGTCGGTGAGCTGGGTGTCCAACTCCGCCACCCGCGCCTCGAGCGCGGTGACCTCGTCGGCGAACGACGGGTCGTCGGCTGCCAGCTCGCGCGCCGTCTCCAGATCGTCCCGGGCCGAGGTCAGCTTGCGGTGGGCGACGACGATGGGTGCCAGCCGGGCAAATCGGCGACCGGCTTTGCGCGCCTCGCCGGGATTGCTGTGCAACGCCGGGTCCGCCAGTTGATGCTCGAGTTCGGCGTGCTCGGCAAGCAGCACGTCGATCGCCTGGGTCGGCTGCGTCATGGCACACCTCCTTCCTCAAGCTGTCCGGCGAACACACGAACCGACGCCCGCCGGTGCGGTTCGCACACAGTCCGGGCGTCGGTGAGCCAGCTATTTGTCGGCCGCGTCGGCCTTGTCAGCTGCGCCCTTACGCTTGCCGTAACGCTTCTCGAAGCGAGCCACGCGGCCGCCGCTGTCGAGGATCTTCTGTTTGCCCGTGTAAAACGGGTGACACTGCGAGCAAACCTCGACGATGATGCGGCCGCCCGGCTTGGTGCTGCGGGTCTCGAACGTGTTGCCGCATCCGCACTGCACCGTGGTCGGCTCGTAGGCGGGGTGGATGTCAGTTTTCATGCTGTCCTCTTCGGGTTGTCAAGCAACGATTATGCCAGGTCAACCGGTACCTCCCCAAAACAGCGGGGCACATCACGGCATTCCCGGCACACGGGGTTGCGTCGAGACATGAACCACGGCGGCGTGATTCGGCGTGTCGTGCCGGTGGGTCAGGTACGGTGAACCGCGAACCACCCGCCTGGTGATGCCCTTTTCAGTCGTTGTCCATGGAGCCGGGCGTGGTCTTGGACACCTGCACCAGGAACTCGTAGTTGTTCTTGGTCTTGCGTAACTGGCTGATCAGCAGGTCGATGGCCTGGTGGGAATCCAGCCCCGACAGCAACCGGCGCAGCTTGTGCACGATTGCGAATTCGTCGGGCGAGAGCAGCAGTTCATCCTTGCGGGTGCCCGACGGGTTCACGTCGACCGCGGGGAACACTCGCCGCTCGGAGATCTTGCGGTCCAGCTTGAGCTCGGCATTGCCGGTGCCCTTGAACTCCTCGAAGATCACCGTGTCACCGGTGGATCCCGTCTCGACCATCGCCGTGGCGATGATGGTCAGCGACCCGCCTTCCTCGATGTTGCGCGCGGCGCCCAGGAAGCGCTTCGGCGGGTACAGCGCGGTGGAGTCGACACCGCCGGACAGAATCCGGCCCGACGCGGGCGAGGCGTTGTTGTAGGCGCGCCCGAGGCGAGTGATCGAGTCCAGCAGCACCACGACATCCTTGCCTTGCTCGACGAGCCGCTTGGCCCGCTCGATCGCCAGTTCGGCCACCGAAGTGTGATCCGACGGCGGGCGGTCGAACGTCGAGGCGATGACCTCACCCTTGACCGAGCGCGTCATGTCGGTGACCTCTTCGGGCCGCTCGTCGACGAGCACGACCATGAGGTGGCACTCAGGGTTGTTTTTGGTGATCGCGTTGGCGATGTCCTGCAGGATCGTCGTCTTGCCCGCCTTGGGCGGCGAGACGATCAGCGCACGCTGCCCCTTGCCGATCGGCATGATCAGGTCGATGACGCGCGTGGTCAGCCGCTCGCTGGTGGTTTCCAGCCGCAGCCGCTGATTCGGGTACAGCGGCGTCAACTTGCTGAAATCGGGCCGCTTCTTGGCGTCTTCGACCGATCCGCCGTTCACGGTGTCGATCCGCACCAGTGGGTTGAACTTCTGTCGCTGGTTGGGCTGCTCGCCGTCCCGGGCCACCCGCACCGCGCCGGTCACCGCGTCGCCGCGGCGCAGGCCGTTCTTGCGCACCATGTTCATCGACACGTAGACGTCGTGCGGACCGGCCAGGTACCCGGAAGTGCGGACGAACGCGTAGTTGTCGAGGACGTCGAGGATGCCGGCCACCGGCTGGACGATGTCGTCCTCACGCAGTTCGGTGTCGGTGCCGTCGCCAGAACGCTCGCTTCGGCGCCTGCGGTCCCGAAAACGGCGTCCGCGCCGACCCTGACGCCCTTCGCCCTCGTCTTCCTGCTGGTTCGACCCGCGCGCCGGCTGGCCACCCGAACCCTGCTGGTCGTCGCCCTGATCGCCGCCGGCCTCCCGCCCGAGCTCGTCGGACTTCGTGTTCAGTTGGCTCTCTTGGATCTCAAGCTGATGTTCTCGACTGCTGTCGGCCGCTCGGCCCGCTTCGCCCTCGGCGTCACCCGAGCCGCCGGGCTCGTCGACCTGCGCGCGACCTCGGGTTCCCGCCTCGCGGGACGCGCCGCGGCGCTCCCGGCGTGGCACCTCGGCTTTCGCCTCGTTGCGGTCGGCCTCAGCGGCCGGCCCTTCGGCGGTGGAGGTCTCACCGGCGGAGACGTTCTCCGACCTATCGCTCTCCGACTTGTCGCTGTCCGCAGGACCCGGCGTGCCATTGGCGGACGTGCCGTTGGCCCTGCCCCGGTGTTCCTGGATCGCAGCGATCAGTTCATTCTTTCGCATGCCTGACGTGCCCTTCACGCCGGCTTGATTGGCCAGCGCACGCAATTCGGGCAGCACCATCGTGGACAGCGACCCGCCCGAGGCCGAGGCTTTGACGGCGGGCACATGGTTCACGGAATTCGACGTGTGATTGTTCTCGGTGCTTTCGCCAGCCGTGATGAGGTCCGTATCAGTCACGGATTTCCTTTCTTCCCCTGCTGATCGCGTCATGAGGGGGTTCGTTGCGCACGTAGCTCGAATCGCCGAGTGCGCCCAATCATCGACTCTGCAACGGTGATCGCCGGGATCAGTGCCAGGATCGGCGTGAGAAACGGCGACCTCGTCCACGAGAAGAATTGGTGGTGTCCCAGCGGCAAGGCAGTACGGATGCAGATGCTGCGATCGCTGGACGATGCCGAGGATAGCCCGCATCCTGGCCGGAAGCAAGCAAACCCTTCGGCCACGCCGCAGATCAACCGGCGACGGTGACCCCCGGGCCCCAGCGAACTGCATCGCCGGAGGTCATCTCGGTGATGGTGAATCCATTTGCAGCCCCGTACTCTACCGCTTGCCAGGGTAGCTGCGCCTCTGTGCTGAGTGCGATCAGTGACGGACCGGCCCCGGAAAGTGCCGCTGCGACATTATGACGCCTCAGCAGCCGCAGATATTCCGCCGAGGCGGGCATCGCCGCGGCACGTTGCGGTTGGTGGAGCATGTCTTCGGTGGCCACCAACAGCAAATCCGGTCGTTCGGTCAGCGCGACGACCAGCAACGCGGCGCGGCTGACGTTGAAGGTCGCGTCGTCGTGGCTGACCTCGGCGGGCAGCAGCACCCGGGTCTCGGCGGTCGACGAACGCACCTCGGGAATCGCGCAGAACAGGCGGATCCCCGGATGAAGCCGCAGCGGTACCGCCGAAAAGGCAGGAGTCACGCCGGCGCGGTCCACCCAGGAGACCACCGCTCCCCCCAGCACCGCGGCCGCGGCGTTGTCCGGGTGCCCCTCGGACTCCGAGGCCAGCTGGATCAGCTGCGCATCCGTCAGCGGAGGTGAATCCGTCTGCGCTACAAGGCCGTTGGCTGCAGCGAGACCACCTACCACCGCCGCCGCCGAGGAGCCCAGACCGCGCGAGTGCGGGATGGCGTTGCGGCAGCGGACCACCAATCCCGGTGCACCGACGCCGGCGGCCTGCAGACCACGTTGAACCGCGCGGACCACCAGATGCTCGGGGCCGCGCGCCAGCGAGTCGGCACCTTCCCCCTCGACCAGCACCCGCAGTCCGGATTCCGCCGTCTCCACGACCACGTCGTCGCAAAGGTTCAACGCGAGACCGATGCTGTCGAAACCCGGACCCAGATTGGCGCTCGACGCCGACACCACGGCGCTCGCCACCAAGCCCGCGGGCAGCATCCGAGCCACCGTCAGGCCAATCCCAGCTTCTCGACGACGAGCACGGGATCCACGGGCAGCGGCGTTACGGACGGCGTGTCTTTCAGCGCGGTGTCGGGATCCTTGAGCCCATTGCCCGTCACCGTGCACACCACGGTCGACCCGCGGGACACCCAGCCGTCCTCGACGGACTTGAGCAGGCCGGCGATGCTGGCCGCCGACGCCGGCTCGACGAAGACGCCTTCGGAGGCGGCCACCAGGTGGTAGGCGGCGAGAATCTCCTCGTCGGTGGCGGCCAGGAAACGGCCCTCCGATTGCTGCTGCGCCTCCACGGCCGCCGTCCACGATGCCGGTACACCGATGCGGATTGCGGTCGCAATGGTCTCGGGATGGCTGACGGGCTTGCCGTACACCAGGGGCGCCGCGCCGGCGGCCTGGGTGCCCAGCATGCGGGGCAGGGCGTCGATCACGCCCTCCTGGTGGTACTCCCGGTAGCCCTTCCAGTAGGCGGTGATGTTGCCGGCGTTGCCGACGGGCAGCGAGTGGATATCCGGTGCGCGGCCCAGCGCGTCGACGATCTCGAACGCCGCGGTCTTCTGGCCCTCGATGCGCACCGGGTTGACCGAGTTGACCAACGAGATCGCCGGGAAGTCGGCGGTCATCTTGCGGGCCAGTTCGAGGCAGTCGTCGAAGTTGCCGTCGATCTGGATGATCTTCGCGCCGTGCATGACGGCCTGCGCGAGCTTGCCCATCGCGATCTTGCCCTGCGGGATCAGCACCGCGCAGGTGATGCCGGCGCGCGCGGCATAGGCCGCCGCCGAGGCCGAGGTGTTCCCGGTCGACGCGCACAGCACGGCCTGCTGGCCGCGGGCCACCGCGTCGGTCACCGCCATCGTCATGCCGCGGTCCTTGAAGGAGCCGGTCGGGTTGAGGCCCTCGACCTTGAGATGCACCGTGCACCCGGTCAGCTCGGAGAGCCGTGGCGCGGCGATCAGCGGGGTCCCGCCCTCGAGCAACGTGACCGGGGTGCAGTCGGCCGCAACCGGCAACCGGTCACGGTAGGCCGCGATCACTCCCGGCCACGGCACGTGGGTGGCCGACTGGGTGATGCGTGGAGCGCTCATAAGCTGGTTCCTTCTAATCTGAGCACGCTGGCCACTCTCTGCACGACGTCCAGTTCGGCGAGCGCTTCGACGGTTTCGGAGAGCGCGGCGTCTGTCGCGGTGTGGGTGATCACCACGATCCGGGCACCGACGCGGTGCCCGCCCTCGGCGATACTCACCTCGCGCTTGCCGAATTCCGCGGCCACCGTGGACAGGACACCGGGCTTGTCGGCGACGTCCATGCTGACGTAATAGCGGGTTCTAATCAAACCCATTGGGGCGATGGGAAGTTGGGCGTACCTGGACTCCTTGGGGCCCCGGCTGCCCAACACCCGGTTACGGGCGGCCATCACCAGATCGCCGGTCACCGCCGACGCCGTGGGCGCACCGCCGGCGCCCTGGCCGTAGAACATCAGCCGGCCCGCCGCGGCGGCCTCCACCACCACGGCGTTGAAGGCGCCGTTGACCGTGGCGAGCGGATGCGTCAGGGGCACCAACGCGGGGTATACACGCGCCGAGACCCGCTCCTGGGCGTCGCCGGTGACGACGCGTTCGCAGATGGACAGCAGCTTGATGGTGCAGCCCAGCGCCCGCGCGGAGGCGAAGTCCGCGGGGGTGACCTTGGTGATGCCCTCGCGGTAGACGTCGTCGGCGGTCACCCGGGTGTGGAAGGCGATGGAGGCCAGGATCGCGGCCTTGGCCGCGGCGTCGTAGCCCTCTACGTCGGCGGTGGGATCGGCCTCGGCGTAACCCAGCGCGCTCGCGTCGGCCAGCGCGCTGCCGTAATCGGCGCCGGTGCTGTCCATCTCGGACAAGATGTAGTTGGTGGTGCCGTTGACGATGCCGGCCACGCGCAGCACCGTGTCGCCGGCCAGAGACTGGGTGAGCGGGCGGATGACCGGGATGGCGCCCGCGACCGCGGCCTCGAAATACAGGTCGACGTTGGCGGTTTCGGCCGCCTGCGCCAGCTCGCCGGTGGAGGTCGACAGCAGCGCCTTGTTCGCGGTCACGACAGACTTGCCACGCTCGAGCGCGGTCAGGATCGCCTTACGCGCCGGCTCGACCGGGCCCATCACCTCGACGACGATGTCGACGTCCTCGCGTGAGACGAGTTCTTCGACGTTGTCGGTGAGTAACTCGATGGGAACGCCGCGATCCGGGGCCACGCGGCGCACGCCGACACCGCGCAACAGCAGGGGTGCGCCGACGCGGGCCGCGAGGTCTTCGGCGCTGTCCTCGATGATGCGGACGACTTCGCTGCCGACGTTGCCCAACCCGAGTACCGCTACGCCGACCGGCTTTTCACCACCGGACACAGGCCGTTCACCTCACTTCCAGGCTCAACAGATCGTCGACCGTCTCCCGGCGCAGGATCGGGCGGGCCCGCCCGGCGCGCACCGCGACCACGGCCGGCCGGCCGATCATGTTGTAGCGGCTCGAGAGCGAATAGCAATAAGCACCGGTCGCGGCCACCGCAATCAGATCGCCGGGTTGCAGGTCGCCGGGCACCCAGGCCTCGCGCACGACGATATCACCGCTTTCGCAGTGTTTCCCCACGATGCGGGCCTGCACCGCCGCCGCGTCGCTGCCCCGCGACACCAGCCGGGCGTCATACTCGGCGCCGTAAAGCGCGGTGCGGATGTTGTCGCTCATGCCGCCGTCGACGCTGACGTAACGCCGGTTGGCCGTGGCGCTGACGTCGACGTCTTTGACCGTGCCGACCTCGTACAGCGTGATGGTGCCCGGTCCGGCGATGGCCCGACCGGGCTCGACCACCAACCGGGGCGTGGGCAGGCCGACGGCCGCCGACTCGCTGCGCACGATCGCGCTGAGCTTGGCCGCCAGCTCGGCGACCGGCGGTGGATCATCGGGCGCCAGATACGAAATACCAAGGCCGCCGCCGAGGTTCACCGTCGCCAGCTGGGCCGTCTTCTGGGCGCCGAATTCGGCGACGATCTCGCGCAGCAGGCCGATGACGCGATGTGCGGCGATCTCGAAGCCGGCGACGTCGAAGATCTGCGAGCCGATATGGCTGTGCAACCCGACCAGTCGCAGGTGATCGGCGGCGAACACCCGGCGCACCGCGGCCATCGCCGCGCCGCTGGCCACCGACAACCCGAACTTCTGGTCCTCGTGGGCGGTGGAGATGAACTCGTGGGTGTGCGCCTCGACGCCGACGGTCAGGCGCACGAAGACGTCCTGGACAACCCCGGCATCCCCCGCGACCGCGTCGAGTCGCTCGATCTCGGTCATCGAGTCGATGACGACGTGCGCCACCCCCGCCTCGACGGCGTCGGTGAGTTCGGCGACCGATTTGTTGTTGCCATGCAGGGTGATCCGCTCCGCGGGGAATTTCGCCTGCAGCGCTACGGCCAACTCACCGCCGGTGGACACGTCCAGGGACAGGCCCTCCTCCTCGACCCAGCGCGCGATCTCGCCACACAGGAAGGCCTTGGCGGCGTAGTTCACGTTGCCCCCGCCGCCGAAGGCCGCCGCCATCTCCCGGCATCGGGACCGGAAGTCGTCCTCGTCGACGACGAACAGCGGCGTCCCGTACTCGCGGGCGAGCGCGGTCACCGGAACGCCGGCAATCCTCACCAGGCCGGTCGCGTCACGGGCGGTGTTGCGCGGCCACACGTTCGGTGCCAGCGAGAGCAGCTCTTCACCGGCCTGCGGCCGCGGCGGGCTGCCCGGGTGGCGGGTGTCTTCGGCGTGCCGGGGGCCGGCGGGATGCACGGTCACATGCGCTCCGGGGCGGCGACGCCCAGGATCGCCAGGCCGTTGGCGACGACCTGGCGGGTGGCCTGACACAGGGCCAGTCGCGCGGTGTGCAGGTCGGTGGGCTGCTCGTCGCCCTGCGGCAACACGCGGCACGCGTCGTAGAACCGGTGGTAGTCGCCGGCCAGGTCCTCCAGGTAGCGGCAGACCCGGTGCGGCTCGCGCAGCGCGGCCGCCGTCTTGAGCACCCGGGGGAATTCGCCGAGGCTGCGCAGCAGCATGCCCTCCTTGTCGTGGGTGAGCAGCCCGAGGTGGGTGGTGTCGGGAGCCAGGCCTAACTCGGCGGCGTTGCGCGCCAGCGCCGAAAGGCGGGCGTGCGCGTATTGCACGTAATAGACCGGGTTTTCGTTCGACGCCGAGGACCACAGCGCCAGGTCGATGTCGATCGGGGTGTCCACCGAGGAGCGGGTCAGGCTGTAACGCGCGGCGTCGACTCCGATCGCCTCGACCAGGTCGTCGAGGGTGATCACGGTGCCGGCCCGCTTGCTCATCTTCACCGGCTGGCCATCGCGGACCAGGTTGACCATCTGCCCGATCAACACCTCGACGGTGGCCGGGTCCTCGCCGAAGGCGGCGGCCACGGCCTTGAGGCGCGCGATGTAGCCGTGATGGTCGGCGCCGAGCATGTAGATGCACCGGTCGAACCCACGCTGCCGCTTGTCCAGGTAGTAGGCGATGTCACCGGCGATGTACGCGGGCTGTCCGTCGCTCTTGATCACGACGCGGTCCTTGTCGTCCCCGAAAGCGCTGGTGCGCAACCAGGTTGCGCCGTCTTTCTCGTAGATGTTGCCCGTCTGGCGTAACCGGGTGATGGCCTGGTCGACACGTCCGCTGGTGTGCATCGAGTCTTCGTGGGTGTAGATGTCGAAGTCGGTGCCGAACTCGTGCAGCGACTGCTTGATGTGGGTGAACATCAGGTCGACGCCGATCTCGCGGAAGGTCTCGCGCATTTCGGGTTCGGGCAGGCTCAGCGCCTCGGGCGCCTTCTGCAGCACGTGCGCGGCGATGTCGGTGATGTAGTCACCGGCGTAGCCGTCATCGGGAGCGGGCTCGCCCTTTGCGGCGGCGATCAACGAGTTGGCGAACCGGTCGATCTGGGCGCCGTGGTCGTTGAAATAGTATTCGCGCACGACGTGGGCGCCCTGGCTGGACAGCAGCCGGCCCAACGCATCCCCGACGGCGGCCCAGCGGGTGCCACCGATGTGGATCGGGCCGGTCGGGTTCGCCGAGACGAACTCGAGGTTGATCTTCTGCCCGGCCAGGTCGTCGGAGTGGCCGAAGGCGTCGCCGGCATCGATGACGTTGGTGACGACGACGGCCTGCGCCGAGGCCTCGAGGCGCATGTTGATGAAGCCCGGCCCGGCCACCTCGGCCGCGGCGATCCCGTCGGCCCCGGCCAGCGCCGCGGCCAACCAGCCGGCCAGCTCACGTGGGTTGGCGCCGACCTTCTTGCCC